>NZ_CP106735.1:1233125-1596250 GCF_025639805.1 Reichenbachiella carrageenanivorans
AACGAAGTGTTCCACGTGAAACGTTGTGAAATTTTCTTAAATCTGAAATTGAGGCAAAGATAAATAAGCATTCTCTTTTTCTGTCATCTCCTCTTGTTCGTCATCGGTCTTGTCATTGTATCCTACAAGGTGTAGTACTCCGTGAATGATTACTCTTCGAAGTTCGGTCTCGAAAGCTATACCTTGGTCTTGTGCATAATCTGATATTCTATCTATACTGATAAAAATGTCGCCTTCTATCACGCTTTCTTCTTCGGAGTTATCGAATGTAATGACATCAGTGTAGTAATCATGTTGTAGGTAATCCACGTTGATTTGGAGTAAATACTCATCAGAGCAGAAAATATAATTGAGTTCTGAAAGCTCGTGATTTTCTGTAGTGATGGTGTGGATGATCCAAGAAGAAATGATTTCCTTATGAGAGAGCTCAAAGTCTGTATCTTCACTAAAGAAATTGATTTGATTCATTAGGATAAGTAAAAGCTTAGTTCTACTCTTTTTCCATTTTCTGCAAATGACACTTCATCACAGAGGTTTTTCATTAGGAAGATTCCTCTACCCCCTGGTTTCTCTAGATTTTCTGGTGCAGTAGGATCTGGCAAATCATCATAATTGAACCCATTTCCTTCGTCTTCAATGATGAATTTGACCTGATGTTCTTCGAGGCTCAATGACAAATGTACGTTCTTAGATTTGTCTGATTGATTGCCGTGTACAATGGCGTTGTTGACAGACTCGGTCACGGCGATCATGATATTGCCATATATGTCGTCAGTGAAATTGTACTGTTCTTTGGCATTGTCTATGAAGCTTTCTATGATCCGTATGTTTTCTGAAAGCGACGGAATCTGAATTTTAATGGCGTCCATTATCTTTATTAATCAATTGTGGTCACAAATATATTATTGTTCGTTCAACCTGCGGAAGTATTTATTTACTTCTTCCTTATAATAGGGATTCATCTTAGGAGGAACGGTATTTAAGAGTTCAAGTTCTTTTTGTTTGGCTTTTATATATTCTTCGAAAGCTGGAGGCAAAGCCCTTTCATAATTATTAGCCTGTTCCGCTTCTCTTTCATGATCTAGCTCACGTTCTCTGAGGGCATTTTCAGCCTTTAGCATTCGGGTCAAAATATCTTTTTGTCTATTGATAGTTTCTTGTGTGATGCGCTTATTTACTAAGTCTTGTTCTGTTTTTTCCATTTTTTCTATTGCTTCTTTTAGATTTTTTCCTGTACCCTCTCCTTCTTTTTCTTCTAGTTGATCTTGGAGATTCTGAAGTTCGTTTCGAAGCATCTCTTGTTCTGCTGCTAGTTCTGCTAATTCTTTGGACAATGGACGGCCAGACTTCCCGCTCTTTTTAAGATCCTCTATTTTTTTATTTAACTGCTGTTGTAGTTCGGATAGTCCAGACATGTTTTTCTTTTTGCCCTTTTGTCCTTTTTGAGGTTTGCCCATGGCGTCTGCCATTTGTTGTTGCATTTGCTGTAATACATCGTCTAGCAGCAGGGCTAGGTTGTTTATAGCACTCATGGCGTATTGTTGATGTGTAGTGGCTTCTGACATGCGTCTGTCTTTGAGGCCTTGAAGACTGGCCTCTATTTCATCATTCATGGCTCCTACTTCTCGGGTAATGAAACTTTGTATTTGAAAAACTCTATTGGCTAGGGACAGCAGGCTATCTTCTATAATCACGGCATCGTCTTTTAGTTTTAGTTGTTCTTGTGATAGGGTCACAAAACGAGGATCACTTTGGTTTACTCCTTTAAATGCCGTCATGATGCGTTCTTGATCGAAGGATATTTTTACTAAGTTGTCGATTATATCTCTGAGATGGTCTAAGTTCTCTTGCATCATCATCATTTCCATGCTGGCTTGCATGTCAGACATTTTGTTTTTCATTTGGTTGATATTGTCTGCTGCTTTCTTTTGAGACTCTGAGGACTTCTTTCGTTTGTTATCTTGGAGTTGTTTTTGACTCTCTTGTTGTTCTTTTTTGATATTGGATTCTTCTTCGCTGAGGTCTTCAAGATTTTCTGGTTGTTTCATCTCTTGGTTGAGTTCATCCAGTTGTTCCATTTGCTTTTCTATGTCTTCAAAATCTTTATTCAGTTCTTCTTGCTGTTCTTTTAGTGATTGTGTGTCGTTTTTTTTGTCGAGTGTCTCTTCAGATAATTTTTCTTGTTCTTTTTCTAGTTTATCTAAGTCATTGATTATTTCATCCATTTTATAGTCAAATTGGAGTCTTTTAAACATTTCGATCGCTCGCTCTATTTCTTTCTGCAGGTTTTCTTCTTTCTTTTCAATTTGATCCATGACTTCTTCTATATCATCAGACCCTTTTTGTTCTTCTAGTAGCTTTTTAAGTTCTTTATAGAGTTGTTTGGTTTCTTCGTCTAGGATTTCATCCATGAGTTTCTGTAGTTGAGCTACTTTTTGTTGTAGTTTCTCATTGGGTTGGTTGAAGCGCTCTTGTTTCTTCGCTAGATCCTTATTTTGTTGTGAAATTTTTTCAATGGCATTTTCCAGCTTTTCTTTTTGTTTGATCAGGTCGTTGACTTTTTTATTTTCTTGCCAATTCAGGTTTTCCTTGCTTTTCAGGTCATTTTGAATGTCTTTGATTTGATCATTAAGGTCTTGAGCTTCTTCTAGCGATTTGTCGAGTTCTTTTTTAGCACCTATAGCTTGTTTATCAATTTTTTCTTTGATTTCATTTTTTTCAGGAAGTTTGAAATTGTAGGTTGCTGTTTGTGATGGTTTTTTTCCATTTATTCCATCATTGTCCCATACACGAATAAAATATTCAATATTCTCTCCTTCTTTGAGGTCTAGTGAGTCTAGATTCCATTGATAGTAGTAATCTTGTGAAGTGAGTTGCTTATTGAATGGAATGGAGTGGATAGTACGTGTATCATTTTTGGTATAGACAAATTCTAATTTAGAAATACCGTAATCATCGCTTACCAATCCGTTAAAGATGATAAAAGCATAAAGAGTGGTGTCCTGATAAGTGTCTATAGCTATTTTTGGAAACTCATCTTTGATGACATCTATTTGATAGGCTATCGAATCTTTATTTCTGCTGTTTTCATTTTCTAAATGTAGTTGATATGAGTCGCTTTTTTTGATGGTTTTTTTAACTTCAAATAATTGATTACCAATACTTTCTAATTGTACTTTAGCTCTTTCAGACACAAATTGAATTTGTATTTTTTGAGTTTCTACTGTTTGAACAGTCCATGTTACTAGAGTGCCTTCTGGTATGATTAGGTTTCCTACATTTTCTAGTTTTTCGTCTTTTTTGCCTGTGTAATCGGGATAGTTCAAATCTATGTTGAATGCTTTAATGTCTGGTCGTTGTAGAACTTCAACTTCAATTTTTGCGGATTCATAATCAGCTGCTTCTATTTTGAAATGAAAATGATCTTGAACTTTAGTGAAAGTATATTCAAAATGGCCATTGGTTATGTTTTTCATTTTGGCTTTTCGGCCTCTAGCGTCCACATAGATTTGGTCTGGAATAGCGGAGCCAATTACCTCTACTTCTAATACAAAATCTTCATTTTTAAAAGCTATAAATTCTTTGTTGACTGGAATGATTTGAAATAACCTAGATGGCTCAAACTCTTTGTCATAGTTTACAATTCTATTGGTGCTTTCTGTGAGGTATTGTGGAACTAGAAAAAAAAGTAGCACTAAGATGAGACTTGGGTAAGCGGCATACTTTAGATATTTTTTATTGGTTTTGAAGTCAATGCTTGTCGTAAACTCAAAGGGAGAAATCTCAAGAGAGCGTTTTTCTATACTAGCGAGGATCAAACTGTTGTTTTCATCAGAAATACGACTTAACTGAATGGTATTCAGCAATTTATCTTTTATTTCTGGGAAAAATTGACCAATGAGTTTAGCTGCTTCTTCATCCGTTATTTGGCTACTTGCCCGAATAATATTCAAATATGGCTTGATAATCAATTTGAATAATATGATTAATAACAAAACAATAGATGAAAAGAAAAGTATAGTTCTACCTAAAGTATTCAAGGAAAACGAACTTTCTAAACCAGTGATAATAAGATAAATGGAAAGTACTAAGGCAATAAATATGATGACATTTTTGATCAGAATATTAGTATAATACTTCTTTTTGAAAGCATTTAGCTTCTTTTTCAATATGTCTTGTGTACTTGTCAAATCAATATTTAATAGGTTTGGGGCGAGTCAAAATACATAAATTTTACAGATTCATTCAAACTACTATTTTCTTTAATACCTGATAAAGTATTACTGTAAATAACATACTCTGGAAAACGATCAAGAATTATATATTTTGCCAATTCTCTGTTTTTTAGATTTTCAACTAATGTTTGTAATGTTTTACTTTCATCGTTTGAATCTAATAAATCCAATGATATTTCTTTTAGTACGATATGTGGCTGGGTAGGATCTATATTTTCTGGATTTGTCTGACTAAAGTTTATATTTTTTGAGTTTGACAGATATGGTTTTTGTTTTCCTGAGATCTTGGTGTACCATTTTATTTTAAATAGAGTAGTGTCATTCTTGCTTTCCGTTTTCAAGGAGTCCAGATTATAACTTTCTATAGAGACATTAGAACCTAAGTGAATAAATTGACCTTTTTCTTTAGGTAGGCAATGGAGTACTTTTTTAATTAATAATGAATCTTGAATATTATTGAGTTGAGCATATCTTATGATTACTCTTTTGCTAGTAGTCACTTGGTATTCAGGATATTTTGTATTGATGATGTGGTTCATTTTATTGGTTTGTGGCGAGGGTGTTTTATGGAGTGGTTGGTAGGTAATTAAATCAAGAGATCCTCTGAAAAATTCGGCATATACTAAATCATCATTTTTAGTAAAACTGATATTGATGGTCTCAATTGGTGACTCTGCAAAGGCTGTTTTGTTTAATTGAGCTGATATATCTTCATTCATACTTGTTAACAGATAGGCTCCAGTGCCTATATATTCGCCCTTTGCTTGCTTAAAAAGTGTAAAAAGGGGAGACTGTAGCCAGGTCAATATTTCCTGATGTCTGGTATTTAGTTTTATACTAAATTTTGAATCGCTAATGATCTGAAAACCCTGTGGGAGGCTATCGACTATGCCTCTGTTCTTTCTATACCAATTAATAGAAGGATAACCCTCCATTGATGTAAAGAATGCTGATACAGGCTCTTCATTTAGGTGATGTGCAATTAAGTATTTAAAAAATGTTTTGATGGATTTTGTATCTATTCTTGTGCCATCGTGAAATTGTTTTTTTGGATATAGATCGAAATAATGTGTGTCAGCTAGTGTATCGTAGGTGTATTTGCTGACGATCATGCTGTTTTGGTTTGATTCAAATAAACGGTCGAATACGAGTGCTGCAATAAATTTTTCCGCATCGTTTTTCGCCCTTAAAGGGTTAAGTCGGATGACATTGTCGTGGAAATTTAGGTTTAAGGTTTTGTTATTTGATATAGGTGAGAAATCGTGTGTGCTCTGTTTTGTTTCACATGAAACAAAACAGAGTGCCAGTAAGGCCAAGCTTAAAATTGTTGAATATGGCCAGGTTTTTCTCATGAGTTGATGATACCAATCTCTTCTGAAAAATACTCTAATACGTGCATTTTAAGGAGTTTTTCTTGTTCCAATACATCAAAATGAGGCAGCTGCTTTTTGAGAGCCCAATGTGGCCAACCTTCTTGGTCTACACCTTCCAATTCGTAAAAACCTGTTAGACTTAGACATTTACATATTCCTAAATGAATTAGATCTTGCTTTTCTTCTTTGGAGAAATTGTCGTGACCTCTGCCCAATTCTTGAACACCAATGAGAAACAAAATGCCATTTAAATCTGCTGGTTTTTTGCCGAGTACTTCTTTGAGTTTCTCCCGTAGTTTTACCCACTTTCTTTCCAGATCCAGATCTTTTTTGAGCATAGGATTTTCTTAGTTCTTGATTGACAATAGCTGTAATTATCAAAGATATTCTACCTTAAGTTTGAAATAGAATGGCCGACAGTTTAATTTTCGTAAGATGATAAAAAAATACTGGAAAGACTTTCTTTCATTGATCTACCCCAATGTTTGTTACAATTGTGATGTGGCTTTGGTCGAAGGTGAGGAAAAAATATGTCTTCGCTGCTATCGTGATTTTCCTTTGACTAAATATCATCTCACAGTGCCGAATCCTTTGGTTCAAATGTGTTCAGGCAATGAGAAGGTGAAAGGAGCCTTTTGCTATATGAAATTCAATAAGCATGGTATTGCTCAGCTCATGTTGCATGAATTGAAATATAAAGGTAATATTTCGATGGGTTTAGCGCTGGGTCAGTGGTTTGCTCGATATATCCAAACCGAACTCAAAGAAGCAGAAATTGACGTCATTATTCCAGTACCATTGCATAAAGCTAAACAAAGAAAAAGGGGATATAACCAAAGTGAAGTACTGGCTAGAGGTATGAATAAGATTACTGGTATCAGCATCGTAAGGCAGGCACTGATTAGAACGAAAAATGTAAGTACACAAACGAAGAAAGGTAAAGTAGAACGTTGGCAAAATGTAGACGATCTTTATCAAGTAATAAATGCCGAACAGCTTGAAGGTAAGAACGTCTTGTTACTTGATGACGTGATTACTACAGGAGCAACTATAGCAGCTGCGGCTGAGGTCTTGTCAGTTTCTGGAGTAGGTCAGATATATTTGGGTTGTATTGCTTCGGGCAAATAAAAAAGGCTGATTCGATACGAATCAGCCTTTCAAAATTTAGTTTGTTGTCTTTTAGTAGTTAGTACCTGCTCTAATCATCGCACATCGGAAACCAATGGTAGACGTAGCAGAATCTTCTTCTAAATATCTTCTAGTACCAGGAGACATCCAGTAAGCCACATCAGCCCAAGAACCTCCTTTATACACTCTTACTCTGTCGTTGATTAGTGAGTTATAGTTAGCAAAATCATAACCATCTTCTTCGTCAAGGAACCCATCACGTCTCACAGGGTTCAAGTCATCAAAATCCTGATAAGAGAGTGGACGATAAACATCTTGTACCCATTCATTTACATTACCAGCCATGTTGTATAGACCAAAATCGTTTGGAGGGTAATCATAAATATAGGTAGTGATCATGGCTCCATCATTCAGTTTACCTGCGATACCAGCGTAGTCACCTCTACCTCTTTTGAAGTTAGCAAGAAAAGTTCCCAATTGCTTACCATAAGGATTTCTTAGTGCATGACCATCCCAAGGGTAAAGTCTGCTGTGTGTTTGGTTTTCATCAAGCCATTGTGTACCGATAAGTGCTTGTGCAGCATATTCCCATTCTGCTTCAGTTGGGAGACGGTAGTTTGGTAATACAAAACCAGACTCTAGTGGAATTCTTCCTGCAGAAGGTAGATCAGACTCAGCTTCCATAGCTTCATCATAATACCCAGCTTCTTCAGCCAGTTTTTGGTTTACTACAATAGACCTCCATAGGCAGAAATCTTGTGCTTGTTTCCAAGTCACACCCACTACAGGGAAAAATCTAAAACCAGGGTATCTTAAATAGTGATCGACATACGGATCGTTGTATGCCAAGTTTTTAGCCCAAACAGTCGTATCAGGCAAAGCAGACTCATAAAATTCACGAGAAGAGTCTAACCGCACATAGTGCAAATACTCTAACCAGTGAATGTTAGCTACTTCAGTTTCATCCATATAGAATGAAGCTACTGTTACCGTTCTCTCGTGATTGTCGCTAGTATTAGCTACATCTTCTTCAAAAGTACCGAGTACGGTTCTTCCGCCTTCAATAAACCTTAGGTTAGGTCCTTCTGGCTGACCGCGAAAGTCATTGACCTGAAAACCACCATCTTCTTCATTGAAAGCTAGTCCAGTGGCAGTACTTGCATCACCGGGATTGCTACTTGTCGCATGACCGCCGCCACCCATTGAACCACAAGAGGAAAGACCCATTGTGAGACCAACAAGAATTGCTGATGCGTTTAAGTAAGGAACAAATTTTTTCATAACAAACTCAAATTTTATTCAAGCTCCTAAAATAAAGACAATTTTTCTTAAAACAAACATACAAATGCTCTCAGAGAAAATAATCACAATAATTTCCCTTACATCGTTTTTTATTGTCTGACCTAGGAGGTCAACACTTTTTATACTACATATAGAATCCAAAAATATTTAATTTATTGTTCATATACATACCTTTTGGTCAATTAAGAAATCGTTAAAGCAGAATTATCAATTATATTTAGATAAATAGGACAATTTAATTTTAGTTAAATTTGCAATTATAATCATGTCACAGGCAGAAGCAGCATTATATCGTCCCTTATTACATACCATCGCTTACAAGATCGTTGGGTGTTCGGCTGTGGCCGAAGATATGGTGCAGGATACTTTTCTGAATTGGTTTAAAACCGAGCGGCAGGAAGTAAAGGATGCCAAAGCCTATTTGATTTCTTCGGTGAGAAATTTGAGTCTTAATTATTTGAAAAAGAAAAAGGATGAGTTGTTTGAAAACTTAACACCTAATCTTCCTTCATTTAGTATTAATACTGATATTTCTTATTTGGATATTAAACACGAAATAGCAGAATCTATGGCTGTGCTTTTGAAAAAGCTCGCGCCAGCTGAAAGAGCAGTTTTTGTATTGAAAGAGGTTTTCAATTTTGATTATGCAGACTTGCCAGCTATTCTAGGCAAAACATCTGACAACTGTCGTCAGCTATTGAGTAGAGCTCAACAAAAATTGACACAGGAAAAAGAGCGCTTTGCATTAGAGCCACACAAATTATCTACATTGATTGGCAATTTTAAAAAGGCAACATTGGGTGAATTTGAAGATTTAATTAAAAATCTGAAAGAAGATATATCAGTAGATATAAAGTCTACCGAACCCCTTGATTGAGTTTGGTTTAAGCCTTGAATACGATTTGTTTTTTCCTTTCTTAGAAAGTCTCCTTAAATTATAGGACTAAAACCAATATTAATTAGTTGCTATGAAAACTTTTGCTTTCTTATTATCCTGTCTTTGTACTTCATGGGCTTTCGCTCAAAAGCCTGTAAAAAGTATTCCTTTCGAGATTTTTGGTGATCATATCATTATTCAGTTGAGTGTGGATGGATCTGAGCCGTTGGATTTCATTTTTGACTCGGGAGATGGTATTACCGTGATCGACGAAGAAATAGCAGATCGGCTACATCTTGTCAAAGAGTCTGTTGTGCTCAATGAAGGTACTGTAGCTGGTTCTCTTATCAAGCACAATAAACTTGAGATCGGAGATTATCTATTAGAAAAAAACATAAAAGTATATGCGACAGATTTGGACCATCTGGAAATAAGTCTAGGTCGCGATTTTGATGGCATTATAGGATATGATTTGCTGCACCATCATGCTGTGCGTATAGATTATGACAATCTAAAATTTGAAATTTATGATCATGGTCAGCACCCTAAAAAAGGTGAACCTGTTTCATTTAAACTGAATACAGCTATACCTACCATTGCTGGTCAAGTAGTACTCAATAATGGAGAATCGCACCCAGGCACTTTTTTCGTGATGACTGGTGCAGGTACTACATTGGATTTTAATTCACCATTTGCTAATAAATATGATGTCATTCATAAAACAGGCGAACACTATTCATATTATGTAAAGAGTATATCTGATATAGAGACCAAACACTATGAAGGTATGGTAAAGTCTTTTTCGTTTGGTAATCAAAAATTTGATGATCTGCCGATAGGTATAAGTCAGGCTACATCGGGTACGCAAGCGCATGCGAAAGTAGCTGGAATATTGGGCAATAAGATTTTGAGTAGGTACAACGTAATCTTTGACTTGCCTGCTAAGCTGATCTATTTTGAAAAAAACAAAAACTTCGATGATCACTTTACGGTCAATTGCAGTGGTATTGATATTCAATTGTCTTCAGATAAAAAGAAAGTACTGATTCACCAAGTATTCGAAGGTAGTGCTGCTGAGGCTGTAGGAATAGAAACCAATGCAGAATTAGTAAGCATTGATGGGCAACGGGCTTTGACGGATGTCAATTTTGTTGAAATCCAAAAAATGCTTGTTCAGCCAGGTAAAACGATAAAACTACTTGTTGCACAAAATGGCGAAGAAAAATCAGTTAACCTCGCCTTGAAACCATTGCTATAAATCTTATTTGTTTAGAATCATTTTACCCCCATAGCTTTTATCTTGATAGATAATCAAGTATTGGTAAAGACCATTTTGTACTTGGTTCCCATTGTCATTTTTGCCATCCCAGGTTACAGTAATGTCCCCTTCGAATGGTATAGTATGAAGTAGCGAACGGACAATTTTTCCAGATACATCAATAATGTAGATTTTCGTTTCTTCATGTTTAGGAAGGGTAAATTTGATATGAAAATCGTCTTTAAATGGATTTGGATAGCCAAAGGCTAACTCTACTCCGTCTTGTTTTTGTGCATTGGAAGTGATCGGTTCGGTATTGGCTACTGTAGATTCGAAAACTCCATTGCCATGAGTGGCTATAGCTATTTTGCCATCAGTAGAGCGATAGTCGATCATACTTACTACTGAATTGCCAATGCTTTCTATACCTTCTTGCTTCCAAATGGTATTTTGTTCGGCTAGTTCGGTTGTACTATAGAGGCCCATACTGGTCCCTACATAGTATTTGTATCCACCATTCTGTAGGGCAATCATTTCTACCCACCGGATGCTGGACCCATGGCCTGTACCATCGGCGTTTTCTTCGAGATTTCCTCCTACGTTTTTGAAAGAGTTTCCACCATCTTCGGATAGATATAGACTGATGACGTTATAATTGGAATAGCAAATTAGCACACGACCTGCATCTTTTGGGTCTATACAAATACTCGAGATGTAGCCGTTTTGAGAAAAAACTTGCTCTGTTTCTGCTTGAGGGCTATTGGCTTTAGTGATTTTGTACACTTCGCCAATGCTCGTACCATAATATAGAATATGAGCGGGGTTAGTAGAAATATCCAATGCTGTAATATCTACCCATCTAGAAATCTCAGGTTGTATGACTTCCCAATTTGTAGAAGTAGTAGTTTGCTTGAATGGGGTGATTTGTGATAAGTTGTTGTTTCGCCAAATGGCACTATCTCCAGCTAGATACATTCTGTTGTAATTGTTAGGATCGAGCACGAAAGGTGTTACGAATAAGTAACTGCTTCTGTCTATTCCTGCTGGGTCTACTTTAGCCCAATTTTGTATACTGCCGTCGGTATTGTACGACATTCTGAATATTCCAGCTTCTTGAAAAGACAAATACCAATATTGGTTGTTGGGAGTGCTGGCGGTGTATGCACCGTCTCCGCCTAGTACAGAACTCCATTGTGTGTTTTCTCCCGTTTGCGTTTTTAGATAGGTGCCATTGTCTTGCATGCCGCCCATGATTTCATTTTTTCCTTCGTCTTTGGAAATAGACAAAGTATAAAATTGCGAAGTTACGTAGCCGTTGTTGAGAGATACCCAAGATACGGAAGAGGCTGTATTGTCGAATGTTTTGTGAACTCCACCGTCGGTAGCAGATAGCATGATTTTAGCATCTGGAAAGAATACCAACTCATGTTGGTCTGGATGATGATTGGGGTAAAGTTGGTTGATATCTTCTGTATCGTATCCGCCGATTTGAGTAATATGGGTAGAAGTGGCAAATCCATCTGTAGATCGATAAAGGTTGGTACCTCCCAAAAACACTAGATCCGAATCATCTGGATGCACTTTCACTGTTAGGTTATAAGAACCTTGACTATCGAATGATTCTAAGCCATTATTACCATCTGGTATTTGGTTAGAGAGGTTGGTCCACCTGACCTGGTCATATTTCCAAAGTTGGATAGTGAGACCTTCTACCAAGAAGTAGACAATGTTTTCATTGGATGGGGCATATGACATGACTAATCGCTCTGAGAGTGCATTGAAATTTGGCGGAGTAATATTGGCCCAATTTTCCCCGTCAGTAGAATGAAAAATGCCTTTGTCAGTCGTGTTTATACCTGTGCTCGTGGCTGTACTGAGGTAAGCATACATTTGACCCAGAGGGGTTATCATGATGTTGGTATAAAAAGAAGCATTAGAATTATTCAGATCACCCGACTTGTCTTCCAATAAATTAGGCTCACCTAATACTTTCACCCAACTCTGTCCCCCATCTGTCGATTTTACGATATTGCCATAAATGGCTGCATAGATGACATCATTAGTGAAAGGCTCTAGTGGATTAATAGCCAGGTTCCATGAATAATTGAAAGGGTTATCGAAAGATGCAGGTTGATTGGTAGTAGTAGAAGCGAGTATGTCCCATGATTGACCACCATCGGTAGATTTGAAAAGACCATCACCTCGATAGGGAGCATCAGATGCGCGAGCCGAATTGCCTAGCAGTTCTCCTGTTCCAAAATACCAATTGTCGCGTTTGCCTATGCGAGTGTCTTGCACTAAACAAGTTACACTATTGATTGCTGCTGGCTGAGAAGTACGTGACCAATTTAGTCCACCGTTGGTGGTGCGCCACATACCGCCAGATACTCCACCAGCTAATATGATATTTTCATCGCGAACATCTATCACCAGTCCGCGTGTTCTTCCACCTACATTTGATGGTCCTGCGAGCGTCCAAGTTTGTTGGTTTTCTGTTCCTAGTTGGGCTTGCCTTTGTTGGATCTTACGAGCAAAACTCAATTCCTTTTGATGGATGCCAGCTGGGATCGTATTGGTATGAGGGTCTACTAGCTGTCTGCGTTCGTATTCGAACCGGGCTTGAGGGTTTTCTTTCGTACCAATCGATGAGGGAGCTGATGGCAAAGGAGGTACGGAGGCTGTTTCTTCGACTTGTTGTGCTACTTCACCACACCCTAATACCCATGTACCGAGCATTAAGCTCAGCATCACATTTGATAGTTTCATTAAATATCTTCTCTCTTAGTATTTTCTATTTCTAAAATCAAATCTGAACCATAAACTAAACTTGGTGTTTGATACCCAGTATTTGGCAAAGCCTGACTCATTTTATCTATAATCATTAGCGAAGCAATCGACGTGAGTTTGTATCCCTCTGGTGTCGATAGTTTAGCCGACTTGCTTTCACCTTTAGCATTTTTTACTTCCCCCCAAAGATAGCATTTGCTTTCTTCTCTCATTTTTTCGGATGGTCCCGTTACCGTTTTTTTCACTTTTTTTTGTAGGTAATTTTGTACGAACCCGAGATTGAATAACCAACTCCATTTTTGGGCCGTCTTCATTTTTTTGACCTGCCCTGGGTGCATGGCAGTATAGACCATGATATTGGGTATGCCTGTGCTTCGATATGCAGTAGACACATCTCCCCATGGTATGGATACAAAGTTTTTTTCTTTTCCATCCAGATTCAACAAACGAGAAGCATACACATGAGGCACAGATATGATTTTGGAATCTTTTCGGATGGCTCCTCCTTTGCCTATGCCCTGAGTCATGGTGAGTGCTGTACCTCTGGAGGTAGAAGATTCACTCATAAAGGCCAGTTCCAAATGAGTAGCATTGGGCAATTGAGATTTGAGGTAGCTAGCCAAACAGTCGCTTGGCACCACATCAAACCCTACACCAGACATGATCATGATACCAGCATCTTTGGCTGCTTGGTCTAGTGAAGCGCCTAATTCGAATACTTCAATTTCGCCAGTAATGTCCAAATAATGAGTTTTGGTCGCCAAGCAGGCATTCATCATGAGTTTTGCCGTTTCTGAAAATGGGCCTGCACAGTGTAAGACAAGCTCTACTTCACTTAGCGCTTCGTGCAGTTTTTCGGTTTGGGAAAGATCGAAATATCGATAAGGTAAGGCCAATTCGTTAGCCAAGGCTTTAGTTCTTTCTTTATCGCGACCAGCAAGTACGGGTGTGAGGCCTTTGGCTTTTGCCAATTTAGAAATGAGCTGGCCAGTATATCCGTAAGCTCCGTAGATGAGAAATTTCATGGGTATGATGTTTTTTGAAATTGGAAATTAAGCAAAACCACGCAATCCACCCTTCATTATCAATGACAAAAATATCAGCTTAACGAAGCAAGTTTTTTTATGTTAATTTACTTGTTGTATTTTTAAAGCCACAAAACAATTTATTTCTCCTATGTCGATGAACAGCCGCAATTTTATCTGGTATGCGCTTCCCATGATGATCTTTTTAGGCCTCATGTGGCTTTATGAGCCTTGGTTTTATCAACGATACATTGCTAGCGAAAAGCTAGAAAAAATCAAAAAAAGAGACTTCAAAATTGTGGGTCATAAAGGAGCTGCTGGATATGCTCCTGAAAATACACTTTCCGCTTTTCAGATGGCGATGGATATGGGCGCTGATATGATCGAAATCGATGTGCACTATACCAAGGATGGAGAAGTTGTCGTGTTTCACGATGAAGAAATATCAAGAACGACCAATGGCACGGGCAAAATTCATGAGCTCACATTGGCAGAAGTAAAAGAACTGGACGCAGGGTACTGGTTTTCACCAAAATTTGAAGGGGAGAAAATCCCTACCTTAGCGGAAACTATAGACCTGATTCATGGAAAAATGGAGTTGATTATTGATATCAAATCCAAAGGCCATGAATACTACGATGGGTTTTCAGATCGTATCGTGGAGATTATTGATGAAAAGAAGGCTATGGATTGGTGTATTATTCAGGCTTACGATGAACAATATTTGCAAGATGCCTATGAAGCTGATTCTACCATCGAAATGAAAAAAATCATGATGGGCGAAGATGAAACTCACCTGTTGGCTTTTTATATCAATGCTAAGACTTTTACCGAGCATCGAAACATGCATGAGTTTTTTGGTACATTGAATCCGCACTTTACTACACTTTCTCAGCGTAGAATTTTCAGGTTTCATGCCAGAGGCTACAAGGTTTTCACTTATGTGGTAAACGAAAGGTCTGATATGCTCAAGATGCTCAATATGGGAGTGGACGGAATCATTACGGACTATCCGGATCGGATGTCAGAGATCAGGGAAGAACTCGAGCAGCTAGATCGCCGAAGAGCATCTGGTGACATAGAATAGTAAAGACAATGAAATTTAATAACGGAGAGGATTATTACAATAAAATATATCTCCATTTCAATTTCCTCATCGCAATTTCATTATTGCCGTTTGGCTATTTGCTATTGCAGCAGCAGGCTGGTCTTATGATGGTACTGGTGCCAGACCAGTGGTATATCATGGTTGTAGTTAGTTTGATGTTGGCTGCTGCTGGGCTCATTTTTCAATCTCATAAGGTTTTCATTTCTTTTCTCAAAACGGATATGACTGCTGATAGCTTGAGAGAAAAGCTGGTGAGTTACAAAACGGCCTCACAAAAGAAAAACCTGTCTTTTTTATTAGCCAGTTTGATTTGCGTATGTGGTTTTTACCTTACAACCAGTGGTATTTTTGTTGTCGGTTATATTGTGTCGATCATTTTATTGTCTATAAAACGACCGACACTTAATACCATTATTGAAGATTTGAAATTGTCCGAAGACGAGCAAAATATTCTAATAGAGAAGAAGGATATCGCTTAGGCTTCTACCCCCACAGCTTCCGTCATTACATAATATCTTGGATCATCTATATCCGAAATGATGATTTCGTCAAAATTAGGATTGGCCTTTTTGAGTATGTTTTTACAATCAGGGCTTAGGTGCTTGAGCATTACCTTTTTGCCCAATGCTTCATATTTATTTACAATGATTGTGATGGCCTCTACCCCAGAGTGATCAGATACTTTAGAATCGATAAAGTCGATTTCTATTTGTTCAGGGTCTTCTGCAGGGGTGAATTTGCTGTTGAACGCCTGAATGGATCCGAAAAATAGAGGCCCCCAGATTTCATACACTTTGGTGCCATTTTCTCTAGTGCTTTTTCTCGCACGAATCTTAGTTGCATTTTCCCATGCAAAAACCAAGGAAGAAACAATTACACCACAAACGACAGCGATCGCTAGGTCAAACACGACCGTAACGCCTGATACTAGGATGAGCACAAAAGCATCCGCTTTTGGGATTTTGTGAATGATTCTAAAACTAGACCAAGCGAATGTGCCGATCACGACCATAAACATAACACCCACGAGTGCAGCGATTGGCACTTGTTCGATATATGGAGCAAAAAACAAAATGAAGGAAAGCAACATTAGTGCGGCTACTATACCCGAAAGACGACCACGGCCACCTGAGTTTACATTGATCATAGACTGACCGATCATGGCACAGCCACCCATACCTCCGAAAAACCCATTCACTATGTTGGCAGTACCTTGGGCTACACATTCTTTGTTGCCGCTACCTCTGGTCTCTGTGATCTCATCAATCAAAGTCAAAGTCATAAGTGATTCGATCAAGCCAATGGCAGCCAAAATCAGCGCATAAGGAAAGATGAAAGTCAATGTTTCCATAGTAAATGGAATTTGTGGAATCATAAAAGAAGGTAAGCCTCCTTCGATACCCGTGCCTCCATTAGACTGTACAAAAGACAAAACCGTAGAAGTGTCTATACCTCCAAAAATGACGACCAACGAAACCGTTAGGATGGCTGCGAGGCCAGCAGGAATTTTAGTTGTGATTTTGGGCAAACCAAACATGATGGTCATTGTCAGGGCTACTAGCCCGAGCATGGTCCATAATTCTGTACCTGCGAGCCATTCGCCTTCTACTTTGAACATGCCTAGTTGAGATAAGAAAATCACAATGGCGAGACCGTTTACAAACCCGAGCATGACAGGGTGCGGAATTAATCGAACAAATTTTCCTAATTTAAATACCCCTGCGGCGATTTGCAAAAGACCCATCACGACCAAAGTGGCAAATAGATATTGCACTCCAGCACCTTCTACATCAGGCATCATAGCGTTTCCTTCTTTCACTAGCGCAACCATCACCACGGCTAATGCACCCGTAGCACCAGAGATCATACCCGGCCGACCACCGATCACAGCCGTGACCAAACCAACCATAAAAGCACCATAAAGGCCAATGATAGGATCGATGCCTGCTACGAAAGCAAAAGCAACGGCTTCAGGCACTAAGGCGAGCGCCACAGTTATACCAGAGAGGATATCATTCTTGGCGTTTTTGGATTTATTCTTGATCAACTCAAACATAAAATTGTATTTTCTAATTTGGGCTGCAAAGGTATAGGACTAATCCCTTAGAGGGAAGGCTATATTCAAATATAACAGGGAGGCGATCTGCTACAGCCGAGTCAATAGCTTAGGTTTTAATGCTTAAGAATCAATTTTGTGAAAGAACCAAGTACAAAAGCTTGGCAGACCATATCTTCGCTGTTGGTTTTACGTTTGCTTGAAAGAGTAAAGCAATTAAGACCTTCTAAAACTTCATTATCCAAATATTCAATCTGTAGAATCTCATAAATAAAATTACAATGACAGAAAGAAGAGTAGTAATCACAGGCATGGGAGCGATCACTCCCTTGGGCAACGACGTACAAACTTTTTGGGACAATGCCGTTAATGGTGTAAGTGGTGCTGGGCCGATTACCCATTTTAATGCAGAAAAATTCAAAACGCAGTTTGCCTGCGAAGTCAAAGATTTTGACCCTACACGATATCTCGATCGCAACGAAATCAAGCGTACCGATTTATACAGTCAGTATGGGTTGTATGCTGCGGCTCAGGCCATCGAGGATGCTGATTTTGACCTGAGTCAAATGGACCCATTCGATGTGGGTGTGATCTGGGGCACTGGCCAGGGAGGCCTTGAGACACTGGAAAAAGAAGTGCAGTACTATATGGAGAAGGACAAAGAGCCGAAGTTCAATCCATTCCTGATACCAAAAATGCTGACCAATATGTGCGGTGGTATGATCGCTTTGAAATACGGTTTTATGGGTATTGGTTTTACTACTATATCGGCTTGTGCTACGACTAATACAGCCATTATGGATGCTTTCAATTATATTAAATTAGGCAAAGCCAAAATTTTTGTGACGGGAGGCTCTGAAGCACCTATTACTGAAGCTAGTATTGGTGGCTTTGGTTCGATGAAGGCACTATCCACACGCAACGATTCTCCAGAAACAGCTTCCCGTCCCTACGATGTCGATCGTGACGGTTTTGTGATGGGCGAAGGAGGTGGCGCACTCATCCTCGAAGACTATGACCACGCCAAAGCCCGTGGGGCAAAAATATATGCCGAGCTGGTAGGTTCTGCCATGACCAACGATGCTTACCACATGACGGCTACACATCCAGAAGGCTTAGGTGCACTTCGTGCTATGGAGTGGGCACTCAAAGAAGCCAATCTCACACCAGCGGATATCGATTATATCAATACGCACTCAACCTCTACCCCAGTGGGTGACTTGAGTGAGCCAGCAGCTATTGCCAAATTGATGAATGGCTATGAAAACAAATCAGTGATTAGTGGTACGAAATCTATGACTGGTCATATGCTCGGAGCGGCAGGTGTAGCAGAGGCCATTCTCTCTATTCAAGCGATTAACCATAATATTGTCCCTCCTACCATCAATACCGAAACGATCGATCCAGCTATCGTGGGCGATCACGATATTGTGACCAAAGAAGCCAGACAAAAAGAAGTGAAAGTGGCCATGAGCAATACTTTTGGTTTTGGTGGGCACAATGCTATTTCGATTTTTAAGGCGATTTAAATGTAAAAATGTCCTTATCAAAAGCGGATCTTTTCATGGAGTTACATCAAAAGATATGCTGATAGCAGCAGCACTTCGAAAAGGTACTAGCGCTTTTGATAAGGACATATATTGAACCCAGTACCATCTCAGAAAAATGCAGAGGTCTTCTATCAAACAGCCTATGAAGGCAATTCCGTTCAAATTGTCTTTGTTGGAAAAAGGATTTATAATAACTCAAAACCATTCCCTCCGTTATACCATCAGGTAGTGCTAAAAATTAAATGCCTACCTTTGTAAAAAATTATTAACCAATCGAGTCTGTCTATTCCGACAATATAATCTTCGCAAGTCGAGCATTTGCGAAATTGATAATCAGAAGATAATTTCTGATACGAAAGTTTCTCACCCTTCCCCGTATCTTTGTTAGGATTGTTTTCAGACTCCCATCACATCTTATTATATTCCCATACATGGCGAAAAAGAAAAAAGACAATAGGCGGCATATCAACCGTACCAAGAAAGTACTAAATATAGATGCCGTACGCCGGCAAGTTGCCGACTTATTCGACGAAAGTCCTGGAGAGGCCTTTACCGTCAAACAAATTTTTAGTAAAGCAGGCCTTAGAGATAAGCAGGCCAAAAAAGAAGGGCTCAATTTTGTACTCGACCTAGAGCAAGAGGGCACCATCGAGCAAATGCGCAATGGGTCGTTTCGATCTAGAAAAACACAACCAGCCGAAGGGCTAGAAGGTGTAGTGGATCATGTAAACCGAAGGTTTGCTTATGTGATCTGTGAAGGACAAGACGAAGATATTTGGGTAAAATCAGAAGATCTAGGCAATGCCATAGATGGAGATCGCGTCCGCGTCCGCGTAAAAAAAGGCGCTAGAAATGGAAGCAGACCCGAAGGCGTAGTGACAAAGATCGTATCCAGAGCTCGAACAGAGTTTGTAGGCAAAATTGAGATTATGCCCAAGTATGCCTTTATCGTACCTGACAACAGGAAAATATATATTGACATCTTCGTCTACCCAGAAAAGATTGGTAAGGCCAAAACCAACGACAAAGTGTTGGTAAAAATCAAAGACTGGCATGGTGGTAAGCAGAAAAGCCCAGTAGGCCAAGTCACAGAAGTACTTGGGCAGGCTGGAGAAAATGAGGCAGAGATCCATTCAATTATGGCTGAGTTTGGTTTGCCTTTTAGGTTTCCCAAAAACGTGGAGGCCTTTGCCGAAAAGCTACCAGTAGAAATCACCAAGGATGAAATAAAGAAAAGAAGAGACCTCAGACAGGTGACTACTTTCACCATTGATCCTGATGATGCCAAAGATTTTGATGATGCTATATCGGTAGAGTATTTGAAAAATGGCAATTATGAAATAGGTATTCACATCGCAGATGTCTCTTATTATTTGGAGGAAAAGAGCCTATTGGATGAAGAGGCGGTGAATAGAGCAACTTCGGTTTATTTGGTGGATCGTACCATTCCGATGCTTCCCGAAAAATTATCTAATGGAGTTTGCTCGCTTCGACCGAAGGAAGAAAAACTGACGTTTTCGGCTATGTTTGAAATTACACCTAAGGCGCAAATTAAAAACCAATGGTTTGGGCGAACTGTGACGTATTCTGACAGGCGATTTACTTATGAAGAGGCACAAGAACGAATCGAAAGTGGCGCAGGTGATTTTCATGAGGAGATTAATTTACTTAATGGCTTGGCACACCTGCTGAAAGCAGAAAGGTTCAAAAAAGGAGCGATTGGTTTTGAAACCGTAGAAGTTAAGTTTAAGCTCGATGAAAACGGCAAACCATTGGGTATTTTCCCAAAGGAAAGAAAAGACGCACACAAACTGGTAGAAGAGTTTATGCTTTTGGCCAATAAGAAAGTGGCTGAGTTTATTTACAACAAACACAAGGGCAAGGATACGTTCGTCTATCGAACACACGATGACCCAGACCCAGAGCGATTGGTCACTTTTGCCAAGTTTGCAGCCAAGTTTGGACATAGACTTAAGGTAGGTGCGGAGCAAGTATCCGATACGCTCAATACGTTGATGGATGATATTCATGGTAAGCCAGAGCAAAACGTACTGGAGTCACTAGCGATCAGAACCATGTCTAAGGCCATCTACACTACGGAGCCGAAAGGTCACTTTGGATTGGCATTTCCACACTATACTCATTTTACCTCACCGATTCGTAGATACCCAGATGTGATGGTGCACCGTTTGCTCCAGCATTATCTAGATGGCAAGCCTTCTCCCAATGAGGATGCGTATAAAGATTTATGTCGTCATTCTTCCGAAAGGGAGAAAAGAGCGGCTGATGCTGAAAGAGCTTCGATCAAATTCAAACAAGTCGAATTTATGCAAATGGCCGAAAAACGACCTTTTGAGGGTATTATTTCGGGCGTCACCGAGTGGGGCATCTTTGTAGAAATGACGGAAACCAAATGTGAAGGTATGGTGAGGACTTCTACCATGACGGACGACTTTTATGAGTTTGATGAAAAGAATTTTTGCATGATTGGCAAACGAAACAAAAGGATGTTTACTTTGGGCGATCAAGTGACTGTGATGGTGGTAGGCACCGACATCGACCGTCGAACCATAGATTTGGAATTTGTAGATAATGACTAAAGACATTAAAATCTTTCAGGAAAAACTAACAGAAAGATTATTAGCACTCGATTTGCACAAGGAGCCTAAAGAGCTCTACGAGCCAATCCACTATACTCTCAGCCATGGGGGCAAAAGGATGCGCCCGATATTAGCGCTCATGGGCTATCTCTGTAGCAAAGACGATTGGGAGAAAATTATCGATCCAGCGCTTTCTATTGAGTTGTTTCACAACTTTACGTTGATTCACGACGATATCATGGACGAAGCCCCGCTGCGTAGAGGTGAGCCCACGGTTTATAAAAAATGGAATAAAGACATCGCCATACTCTCTGGCGATGTATTGATGGTGATGGCCTACGACTTATTGATGCAGGCCGAATATGACGATTTCAAATATTTGCTTCGGTTGTTCAACCAGTGTGCCAAGGAGGTCTGCGAAGGCCAGCAGCTGGATATGAACTATGAGGAAATGTCTTCGGTGAGTGAGGAGGACTATCTGGAAATGATCCGCTTGAAAACGGCCGTATTGCTAGGTTTTAGCCTAGAGCTGGGTGGTCTGCTGGGTGGCATGTCGAAAGATGAAGCCATGCATCTCAGAGATTTTGGTGTGAATATTGGTATCGGGTTTCAGCTCAAAGATGATCTGCTAGATGTATATGGTGATGCCCAAAAATTTGGCAAGCAAGTTGGCGGCGATATCATTGCCAATAAGAAGACCCTACTTCTCATCAAGGCCATAGAACTGGCCGAGGGCAAACAAAAACTTGACCTACACAACTTGATGGCCGATAAGGACATCGACCCAGAAGAGAAGGTCAGAAAAATGAAAGCCATCTATGCTGATCTTAATATTGAAGCCATTGCCGAAAAGGCGATGAACGATCATTTTGAAAAAGGCTTTGATCAGTTGGATGCATTAGAAGTGAGCGAATACAACCTAGGACCACTTCGTCAGTTTACCCGCGCATTGATAGAGAGAGATCACTAAACGGAGAAAATCAAATTTTGGAATTTTGAATTGTAAAAAATGTCTTGGACAGTAGTCATCATTATAGCCAATGTAGTGGTTAGTTATTTGGGTTTTCAAAACCCTAGTTTGCAATACAAACTGACCATGAATCCCGTGGCGATTTTGAGGCAAGGCCAGTGGTACCGAGTTATTACTTCTGGCTTTATCCATTCCAATTGGACTCACTTGGCGTTCAATATGTTTACGTTTTACTTTTTTGGTAGACTTGTAGAGCAAATTTTTGCAGCACTCAAAGGGTCGCAAGGAGGTATTTACTTTATTCTCTTTTATATTTTGGGTATTGTAATATCAGATTTGCCCTCGCTGCTCAAGCATAAAAATAATCCGCATTACAACTCGCTAGGCGCTTCGGGTGGAGTAGCCGCGGTGGTATTTTGCAGTATCCTTTTCTTCCCTACCAATCCCATTTGCTTGTATGGGTTTATCTGTATTCCTGGATTTATCTTAGGTGTGATTTATTTGATTTACTCCTATACCAAGGGAAAAAACATGTCGGATAATGTGAATCATGATGCTCATCTGATTGGAGCGGTATATGGGCTGGTCTTTAGTGTGATTATGGAGCCTAGGGTGCTGGCGAGTTTTGTGCAGCAGATTTCAGAGTGGGAGGTTTTCTAAACGATTAGAAACTATAAGCGGTATATCCGTCAGAAAACTCATCGTCGGTCAGTACAGGATCTATTTCTACATTTCTAAATTCATACTTTTCGAAAAGGCCTAGTTCGTCGTAGACTTCTAACTTTAGCGGAATTTGTCGATCTTGATCGATAAAGAGCACCATCTTGGCTGCATAGTCGGTAGGCAAGTTCAATATGTCTCCTGCTTCGATTTGAGAAAAAGGCCCTAGGCTTGGGTTTTTTTCAAGAATCATATATTCGCTAAGTCTGTTTTTGAGGGCAATACTAGAGATACTCTCTCCTTTTTTTACGGTATGGCTGTGGTAGCCAAAGTTGGGATTGACCATAGAGATAATTTCACAAGTCTGGCCGTTCAGTTGGCTTGTGCCATGATCATTGAGTAAGTCGTCTATGCCATCTTTGTGCTTGTAGAAAAGGTACTCCATCACAGAAACGACATAATCATAGCCACCTTCTAGGATGGTATGGTGTTGGTCTTTTTTCATCAACTCCCCTTTTGGGTCTAGTTTCAGGTTTACCCAAGGAAAACCATTGGGATTAACCAACGCCTTTTTTTCGTCCAGTGGGTGCGGATAGAGCACTTCCATGCCAGTATTGGGCATCAGCTCTTTCATATAGATTTTGTAAGGGCGGCGGTGCATTTTGATCGACAGGTGATTTTCTACAAAAGTGCCATTGATGCGTTCGGATCGGATAAGTTCATACTTGAGAGATTCGATCTGGCGAGTTGCTTCGAATACTTGCTTTACTTTATCAGGCGCAGAGGTTTTACTAGGGTCGGTGAAACTCATTAACACTAATGAGCACAAGGAAACTAACCAGAAAGAAGACTTCATCATATATATTCAGTTAGAAATAGCTGAAAATAGGTTGGCGTTTGATCATTAGACAAATTTCAATCGACTCACCCCCAAATGCTTATCTATTTTGTAAATTGCTAGCAAAATCCTTAAATGCTATGAAAAAGTTAACTTCCATTATTTGTCTTTCTTTTTTAATCTTTTCGGCTATGGCCCAAAATGTGATGACATCCGAGATGTTATGGAGTTTGGGACGGGTAGCAGGCATTGGTATTTCTACAGATGGTAAGTCCGCTGTATATAGTGTCTCCAAATATGATGTAGCTACCAACGAAAAAAGCACCACTTATTATGCCGTTCCTATCGTAGGAGGTGCTGCCGCGCAAATAGCAGATCCTTTTGAGCTAGTCGCTGATCAGAGCTTATCCCCTGACGGTGCACATAAGATTTTTCACCGAAGTGTAAAAATCAATAGTGTATCAGGCAAGGATTATTATCCAGACATGGATAAATCTGAAGTACAGATCTACAATGACCTGATGTATAGACATTGGGATACTTGGTCGGATGGCAGCTACAACCACGTGTTTATGAGCAACGCAGATGGCACCGAAGAAGTAGACATCATGAAAAACAAGACCTTTCATAGTCCTACTCAGCCGTTTGGTGATGAGTCGGACTATATCTGGGGGCCGCGAGGCCGCAAGATTTTGTATGTCACCAAAACCAAAGCAGGTTCGGCCTATGCGACCAGTACTAACACGGATATTTTCTCATATGACCTAAATACCCTCACCACTACCAATCTGACCAAGGGGATGATGGGATATGACAACAGCCCAGCCTATTCTAAATATGGCATTTTGGCTTGGTTTAGTATGGCAAGAGATGGCTATGAGTCGGACAAAAATGATATCATTATCATGGATCGGTTTGGCAAGAAAAATCTGACAGAGAAATGGGATGGCACCGTCTCTAGTTTCAAATGGGCCGAAGATGGGAAAGACATTTATTTTGTAGCTCCAGTGGGTGGCGAAAAGCACCTCTTTTCTGTAGACTATCCTGGCAAGTCTAAGAAGCAGCCCGTGGTGAAGCAAATCACCAAAGGCCAGTTTGATGTGACAGGAATCGTAGGACAAAGTGGTAAGACACTGGTAGTGACTCGCACGGATATGAACCACGCCAAAGAGCTATATACCGTCAACCTGAGCGATGGCAAAATGAAACAGTTGTCACACGTGAATGACGAAGTGTACCAATCCATTGGCCTAAGCAAAGTGGAAAAGAAAATGGTAACCACTACGGATAACAAGCAGATGGTGACGTGGGTGATATATCCGCCTGATTTTGATCCAAACAAAAAATACCCGACCCTATTGTATTGTCAAGGAGGACCACAGGGAGCACTTTCACAGTTTTATTCTTATCGATGGAATTTCCAGCTCATGGCTGCGAATGGCTATATCATAGTAGCACCTAATCGACGAGGTATGCCAGGCCATGGTGTAGAATGGAACGAACAAATAAGCAAAGACTATGGAGGGCAAAATATGCAGGACTATCTGGCAGCGATTGATGCGATGGCCAAAGAACCGTATGTAGATGCCGACAGGCTTGGTGCAGTGGGTGCGAGCTATGGTGGCTATTCGGTTTTTTATTTGGCGGGCACGCACAACAAGAGGTTTAAGACCTTTATCTCTCATGATGGGATTTTCAACTGGAGGAGTATGTATGGCACTACAGAAGAGTTGTTTTTTGTGAATTGGGACATTGGCGGGGCCTACTGGGATACCGACAATGCCGCTGCTCAGAAGTCTTATGCGGAGTTTAATCCCATAGACAAAGTAAAAAACTGGGATACGCCCATTATGATCGTACAAGGAGGCAAAGACTATCGGGTGCCGATCGGGCAAGGGCTGGAGGCCTATCAGGCTGCACAGTTGCTCGGGATCAAAAGTAGACTGATCTATCTGCCAAATGAAAATCATTGGGTGCTATCTGCACAAAACGGGATCGTATGGCAGCGTGAGTTTTTCCGATGGCTCGAAGAAACGCTATAAGTATGAAGTGTGTTACCAACAAAAGGTGCTATGATACTCGTGAGCTGGCCGAGGAGGCGCTCATAGAGCATCGTACACGCCATTACCACAATGACAACAGTGGCCCGATCAACGTCTATGAATGTCGCGACTGCGGCAGCTACCATTTCACCTCACAGGGAGAAGTGAGCGACCTGATCAAGCAAAACAAATCCAAGATTTCTGCCAATCGCGAAGCCAATTATTGGGAAAGGAAATTGAGGTGATTGGAGGAAAACGTTTGGGTTAATTTTATGAGCGTTTATAATCTTTCAAATGTTGAAGATCTTAAGTACGACTTGGAAGAAATATTCAGGCGAATTGATTCTGTCTACGAAATCATTTTTTTGACAGACAAGACAATAGTTAAACCCAAAATGATATTAGAATCTGATCATCATTTGCCTAAGTCACGTTTAACTTTCACCACCTTTGGTGTAATAATGCACCAAAAAAGTAAAGTTATGGGATGACAAAGTATTTCTTTTACAGAACCCAATGATGAGTGGTTGAAATCTCAAGTAGACAGTCAGGAGTATTCAGCAAAAATGAGCTGGTAAAACGACTTGGTACGACAGGCAAGAAAGCAGCAACAAGAAATAGACAACATAAGGTTGAAACTGGAGAAGGCCGAAAATTCTGGTTTCACTAATGACAGTCAAAAAGAGATACTTAGACAGGCAAAACCCAAATAATGCCTGAATACAGAATCAGCGAGATAGCCAAACAGGACCTTATCCGAATACATCAATATGGAGAAAGTCAATTTGGAGAAGAACAAGCTGATAAGTACTTCAACTCCTTCTTCGAAAAATTTGAGTTCACCGAAGAAAGACCATATGCATTTGAATCTGCGGAATTCATTAAAGAGGGCAGCACTATTGCTGTGCGTTAGTCGGAAGCAATAGCGCTGCCCTCTTTTCTATGACATGAAGTGGCTATCAATGCCCTGTTTGGCAAGAGCAACCCTCTTCGCTAGCACCGTGCCAGTCGAAGGAGGGAGCATAGCCATTCTGCTCCCAGTAGAATTTGCCACGAGGCGCATCATAGTTGCCGATTTCGTTCATGGTGTTGGCATCGTACAGTCGACCGTTGATCATGGTATATACTACCGAATTGGAGTTTTGAATGTTCTCCAATGGATTTTTGTCCAATACAATCAGATCTGCCAGTTTTCCTACTTCTATAGAGCCAATTTCTTCATCCATACCCAGATAGTTGGCACCGTTCATGGTGGCTGCACGGAGGGCTTCCATATTTGTCATGCCACCTTGTGTCAGTTCCCACAGTTCCCAGTGTGCGCCTAAGCCCTGCAGCTGTCCGTGAGCACCTAGGTTTACTTTCACTCCAGCATCAGTCAAGGCTTTGCAGCTTTTCGAAGCCAGTATGTGTCCGTTGTCATACTCTTTCATGGGGATCATGGTGCGGTGCCTAGATCTCGAATCCACGATAGATCTTGGCGTAAAGCGGAGGAGCTTTTCGTCTTCCCATACATTCGTAGTTTGATACCAGTAGTACTCGCCACTCACGGCGCCATAGCTTACCAATAGCGTAGGTGTATAGCCCGTTTTGCTGGATTTCCACAGTTGGATCACATCGTCGTACAGTGGCGCTACGGGTAGATTGTGCTCCACGCCAGTGTGTCCGTCGAGTATCATGGTCAGGTTGTGAAAAAAGTTGGAACCACCCTCGGGCACTACTTCTACTTGCTGCTCATGTGCCGCTTGGATTACCTGCTGGCGCTGGTCTCTTCGGGGCTGATTGTAGCTTTTCACCGAAAAGGCTCCGAAAGCTTTGGTTCTTGTAATGGCCGAGCGGGCATCTTCCAGACCATTGATGACTGCTTTGAAATCACCATCTGCTCCGTACAAAATCACGCCAGTAGAAAATATCCTAGGCCCCACCATGGTACCTGATTTCACCATTTCGGATTGAGAAAACACCATTTCGGTATTGGAAGAGGGGTCGTGTGTAGTGGTGACGCCATAGGCCAAGTTGGTGTGGTACTGCCAGTGCTGCTGTGGGCTTAGGCCGTGTCTAAACTGCCCTACATGGGCATGCACATCTACTAAACCAGGCATAATGGTCTTGCCGTTGGCATCTATGATTTTGGCATCAGCTGGCAAGTTCACGTCTGTGCCTACTGCTATGATCTTGTTTTCTTCCACGATCACCGTTCCGTTTGTGATCACTTCGTCGCCCTTCATGGTGATGATCCGGGCATTTGTGAAAGCCACTTTGCCTTTGGGCTTGTCGGACGCTAGCTGCAAGTTGATTTTTACCCCTACCGAATCCATAGGAGGAATGCTATCAGGCGCACCGTCTATGAAGAGGAAACGATCATTGATGGCATTGCTAAAATATTCGTTGCCAAGAGTCCAGTTGAGTCGTTTGGAGTCTGACGACCATTGTAGGTTGATGCCAGCATCTTTGGCTACCTGTGCCACGGGTACGCTGGTAGAACTGCCATCGAGTTCTAGCGTTTTCCCCGCCAAGGGCATGGCGGCGATGTAGACCTTGTATAAGTTGGAATAGGCCACCCATCGCTCGTCTGGGCTCGGTAGGATGCGTTGCGCATATTTAGATTTTACAATTTCTCTTTTGTCTGTGCCGTCGAGTTTGATGGATTTCAGTTTCTTTTCTAATGAGCCAAAAAGATACCCTCCCGTCTGGTAGTAGATACGGTTTCCCGCTTGATTGAAACTAGGGTTTGTTCCTTCGTCTGTGATTTTTTCTAACGTAGCCATCGACTTTTTGGCGTCTTTTACTTTGAGCAAATACAAGCCTGGTTCTTTGGTGTGCACATAGCCTTGATGGCCGTTGCCGCCTTCTTTTCTGTAGACCAGTGTGTTTCGATCACTAGGGTGAAAAGAGGGTTCTCGGTAGATGGCTTTTTCGCTGGTTAGTTTCACAGGTTTGGCTTTTGCCGAAGTCATATCCAGTCTGTGGATGGCACCCATGTTGTCGTCATTCCAGGTGACGAAGGCTAGGTATTTTCCATCTTGAGAATAAGCGGGTTCGAATTCTAAATTGGTGCCATTGGTGAGTCTTGTAGGTGTGCCGTTCGGCAACGTTTTTTTCCAAAGAAAACCAGCAGCATTAAAGACTAAAGTCTGTCCATCGGGCGAGGTCACGGCTTGGCGGATGGCCTTGGCAGTGAATTGGTCTGGAGCCACTTCGTTTTTGAATTTCAATGCATTTACGATTTTGTGAGTAGCAGTGGCCTCGAAAGGAATGGTGACAACTTCGAGTGTAGAGACGTTGATTTTTCTGATTTTGCCTTTGGCCCAGATGATGATGTGCTGGTCGTCAGGTGTCCAGTTGAAGCCAGTATAGGGTCCAAAGATCGCCCAAGCTTCTTGTTGGTCTTTGGTAAGGTCGTCGTAGATGGGCCATTCTTGCCCAGATTTTAGGTCGTGGAGATAGAGTACCGTTTTTTCGCGAACGCGGCGAATGAAAGCCAAGCGATCGCCCTGATGAGAGACCACAGGTCGGATGGCACCGCCAGATCCGCCTGTCACTCGTTCTATTTTGCCTTTGTCCAAGTCGTATCTTTTGATGGCGTAGATCTGGCTGTTGGGGTCTTTGTTGTATTGGAAATAGCCCCCTGGATACATGTCCTCGCTGTAGTATATATATTTGCCATCCGACGATGGCCAAGGTTCGCCTATGTCTTGTTGCTCATTTTTCTTGGCTATTAGTTGGATGCCTTGCCCGCCAGATTTGTGATACATCCAGATTTCTCCTGCACCTACAGATCGTTTTGAAGAAAAATGTTTTCGTGCATAGAGGTAGTTTCCATCGATAGACCATACGGCATTGTTTAGGAGTCTGAAAGTTTCTTTGGTTACAGCTTTGGCACCAGTACCATCTGTGTTCATTACCCAGATGTTGTCGCCCCCTCCGGCATCACTAGTGAAGCTGATTTGTTTGCCGTTTGGACTAAACCTAGGTTGCACGTCGAAGGCATGGCCTGTTCGGATGGCTGTGGCCTTTCCTCCAGTGATGGGGAGTGTATAGATATCCCCGAGTAGATCAAATACGATCATAGATCCGTCTGGACTTATGTCTAGGCTCATCCATGTGCCTTCATCAGAGGTGATCGTTGTTTCTTGAAAGGGTAAAGTGGGCTCGGATACGTTCCATTCTTTTTTCTTGTCTTGTGCCAGAGTGGAATGGAGCATTCCGAGGACTAGCAGGCTAGTGAATAGTTTATTCATGAGATCAGGGGTGAATGAGCTAATGTCTTTGAAGAATAAAGGGTTATAAATTCGTAGTCCAAGCTTTTCGCAAGGCCAATTGTTTTTCGTTGGCATCTGGATTGATTTCGAAAATGAATTTTTTAGTTTCGGCGTCCTCTCCTTCTCCTATTGTTCGTTCGGAAATGAAATTGACACCTACCTTATCGTAATATTCTTTTAGCGGAAGCGGTTGGGTATCCATGATATAACGGGCGAAAAAATCAGCAACTTCTGGATAGGTCATTTCTGTAAAGATGTCGAAGAATTTTGTCTCGGGAAAGGCATGGTCTGGCCCGTACTTTTTTGACAGCTCATTGACTACTTCTCTCAGGCCTCGTTTGCCATTGGATTTGTCTAGGAGGAGAAGGTCGAGGAGATTGATCACTACTGCACCACGGTAGTAGATATTGCTATATTGTTTTTGACCCTCTGCTGTGAAAGATGTTTCGGCCAATTTTACCAAACTGTAGTTGGGGTCGAAATAGGTAGCATCCACTTTGAGTTTTGTGCTGAGCTGGGAGAGCAGATCGTCCAACGTCATCAGGCCACCACGTACTTGCATCATGTCAGAAGCCCATTCTGTAGTGGCTTCGTAGAGCCAGAGGTGTTTCGATGGTGTCGGCGTTACGAAATTGAATTTTTCGATGACTTCGCTGTGAATGTTGAGTGGTGTGATGATGTGGAAAAACTCATGTGCTGCTGTGCTGGTGATTTTGGCTCCACCACCGTTTATGTAGTCGGCTTCCTTGTAGATGTATTCTGAACTGTATGAGTGTTCCCAAGCACCAGCACTTACATCTTCGAAATGAAAAAGGAAGGTGTATCTGTCCACAGGAAAGTTGACTACAAACTTGTGTGCGGCTTCGAGCATAGCACTCATACTTTCGAGCAGATCGGCAGAAGTGATTTTATCCGTTTTGCTGTAAGTATAAAGCTCAATATCCGTTCCGTTAAAATCGGCCTTGGCGGAGGAAAGACGACCCAAGAGAATAGGAGAATCTACGGCATGGTCGAAATTTTTGGCGTAGTAGGCACCTGTTTCATTTTTGGATAAGGCTGTGCCTATTTGCCATTTTTCGGGATAAGCCAAATTAAGGGTAAGTGCTTCGCTTTGCATGTCTTGCGGATAACCTATTACACAGTGTGCATTGAAAAGCACGTGGTCGTCTTCCATGGACGTGCCACACATTTTATAGATAGGCATTTCGTCTAAGGATGTGTCCCAGGTTTCTGCTATAGTATATTCTAATTTGGTGATTTTCTTAGGGTTGGAGAGTTTCCATTGGTTGTCTCCTACTTTTTCAGTGGCTATTTCCCTTCCTTTTTTATCGTAGGCTTTGAAACTCCGTACGAATCGCCCGATGTTCATGGTTTGGTAAGTGCCAGGCGCTGTGGCGGCAAACTGGTAGATGTTGTTTTCGTCCGTGAGACCGTCTACGGTTAATATGACTTTGAATTCGTCGTTGCTACGGTCGTTGAGGTTGATGCTGTAGTTGAGATTGGCCTGCTGGCCAAAGGAGAGGAGAACGATGCCTATTAATGTATAGGTGGTTGTGATCAATTTTTTCATTTTGAGTGTTTTAGCTTTTAAGAGTAAAGCAAGCTAAAACAGTTGATTGATTTCTTAAAGAAATCTTTGATAAACGGGTGACCATGGGGTTGGATAGATCAGAATAGCATATCATCTGCTAAATTAGCTAGATGAAAACAGTAAGCATATTGGGATGTGGGTGGCTTGGGCTTCCTCTGGGTAAACATTTGGCGAAAGCTGGCTATGTGGTGAAAGGCAGTACAACACACGCATCAAAAATGGCGCAGATAGAAGAAGCCAGCATTCGGCCCTATCATTTGACATTCGCGCCTGATTTGGAGGGGGAGGCGGAGGATTTTTTTGATTCGGATGTGTTGCTGATCAATCTGCCTCCTAGAAATAAAGATGGTCAAGCCGATTTTCATCAAAATCAATTGTTGGCTATTCGCGAAAGGATTGAATCCAGTCACGTACTTTTTATTAGCTCTACGGCGGTGTATCCTGCCAACGACGAGGAAGTGACGGAGGCTGATGCGTCGGCAGATTGTGTTACCCGTGGAGGGATTCACCTGCTAGAGATGGAGCGGCTTTTTAGCGAAAGCCATGATATTCGAACTACAGTGATTCGATTTGGAGGATTGTATGGGTCTGATCGTCATCCTGGTCGATTTTTAGCTGGTAAACAAGGGCTGTCTGGTGCTCACAATCCAGTAAATATGATCCATTTGGAGGACTGTATAGGGGTGATTCGGGCAGTGATAGCAAAAGACATTTGGGGAGAGGTATTCAATGCTTGTGCGCCTTTGCAAGAGACTCGTCAATCGTTTTATGAAAAGGCGGCTGTAGCCTTGGGAGTAGCGCCTCCGAGTTTTACGGATGCTCCTGCGCCATTCAAAAAAGTAAACGTAGATAAGTTGCTTCGCATGACGAACTATCGATTCAATATCGAACGGAATTATTGGATCAGTCTGTAAAGTTGGGGGGTTACTACATCTATAATTGATGCCCAATTTAAAAACTATCCTGTTGGTTTTAGAAAACAGTCACTTAGGCGGGCTGGCGAAAAATTGGTGACGATGTGGGTAATGGCCTTGCGCCTTTAAATTTTTCTTGATTTTTGCATCCTTTTTCTTGATAAAAAGGATGAGCCTCCATGGCTTTAATGGTGGTAAAATTCAGATTTCCCTAGATACGGAGTGATCCGTGATTCTCCATTATTTTGGATCTAAAAACAAGCAAAAAAGGAATGAAAACAAAAAAGCCATTGCGATGTGCAATGGCTTTTTGTAGTGGTGGGCGCTGAGGGATTCGAACCCCCGACCCCCTCGGTGTAAACGAGGTGCTCTGAACCAGCTGAGCTAAGCGCCCTTGATTTGGGTGTGCAAAAATAGATTATGATTTTATATTACCAAATGTTTTCAGAAAAAATTAAAAATATTTTTAACTAGTCGCCTCTTTTAGGTACGCATTGAAGGTATGGGCACTTTTGTAGGTAAAGACCAGTGACTCAAAAAAATCATCTGCTACAAGATCTTTTTCATTAAATTCTCTAATAACATAAAAACTTTTCAATCGAAGCAGGTCAATATTCGGGTGATCTTTGGGATATCCTTTTGGTGCTGTTTTTAATTTGTCACCTCTTATTTCTCCGAATGTTTCTTGAAAATCTTTCGTTTCGAGCAGTTGCTGGAGTGCGTCTGGGTTGTAATCTATTTCCTGACGAATCGCTGCTAAAGTTTCTGCTGGTGGCCTGTAAATACCGCCACCAGCAAAGTTTTGACCAGGGGCCAGATGGATATAAAATCCAGTGCCTTCAGTTTTCTTGCCATTTGCACCCATCAGCGCGCCGAAATTGGTTTTGTAAGGTGTTTTGTCTTTGCTGAATCTAATGTCTCTATTGATGCGAAATATGCACTTCTTAGGGTCTACGTCTGTGAGCTCAGGGTCAAACTTGGCAATCTCTCCGATAATGGACGAGACGAGTGTGATAAAATCTTTTCTACAATTTTCGTAAGTTTTGCGATTGGCATCAAACCAGTCTTTGTTGTTATTGACAGAAAGCTCGTTTAGAAATTTGAGGGTTGGTTTTAAGTCCATAGTTCGGTGTGTTCGGTGAGTTGCTCCATGCGCATCCCTCTCGAGCCTTTGATCAATACTGTGGCTCCTGCCAAAGGTTGTTTTTGAAGCAGGCTAATTAAATCTTCTATTTTGACAAATGCTTTGGACTTTGAATGGTTATAGGCATTTACAAAGTCATTACCTACCCAATACACGGCATCTAATCCTAAGGTTTCAGCAAAGTCAATTACTTTCTTATGCTCATCTAGTGAGTAGGTTCCGAGTTCCTTCATATCTCCTATGATGGCGATTCTGTTTTGACTTTTGATTACGGCTAGATTGTTTAAGGCAGCAAGCACGGAATCAGGGTTGGCGTTGTAAGCGTCGAGTATGATGGTATTGGATCCGAGTTCGATCATCTGAGATCGGTTGTTGTCGGGCATGTATCCGTCGATAGCTGGATATGGGTCTTCTACTTTAAAATACTTTCCTATCGTCACGGCGGCACAGATATTCCAAAAATTGTAAGCTCCGATCATCTCTGTGGAGTGCGTATCGCCGTACTCATCCTTGTAGTATACAAATGGCGTCGCAGATTTCAAGGCACACCATTCATTAGGATAAGTGATGGCATTGGCAAAGCGCTTCGACATGTTTTGAAGCACAGGGTCTTGTAAGTTGATAAATGGCACCCCTCCTGTTTTTCTGAGGTAGTCAAAGAGTTCGCTTTTTGCTCGGATGATGGCTTCTTTACCTCCAAATTCGCCAATATGTGCCGATCCGATATTCGTGATTAGCCCATGGGTAGGTTTGGCAATTTCACATAATGTGGCGATTTCTCCTAAATGATTAGCTCCCATTTCTACGATCACAAATTCCGTATCGGATTCGATCGTGAGCAGGGTGAGCGGCACCCCGATGTGGTTATTTAGGTTGCCTTTGGTGTATTGAACCTTTCTGTCCGAGGCCATCACACGAGCGGTGAGTTCTTTGGTAGAGGTTTTTCCATTGGAGCCCGTAATGGCCAAAAATGGAATGTTGAATTGGCTGCGATGGTGACTGGCCAATTGCTGCAAACAGGTTAATACGTCATCTACGAGTAGAAATTGATTATTAATTGATGATTGGGGTTCGTCTATGATGGCTAGTAGTGCCCCACTGGCTATGGCTTGTTCGGCATAGGCGTTGCCATTAAAGTGCTCCCCTTTGAGGGCAAAGAAGAGTTGGTTTTTTTGCAGTGCGCGTGTGTCGGTACATATGCCGTCGCTCAGCAAAAATTTTTCGTAAAGGAAAGAAATGGTTTGATCCAAATTTGTTGTTATTTGTATGGCAACCCACAAATATATTTATCAGCACCCAATAATTATGAATATTGTTGGTTTGATTGTCTGCCAGTCGGTTTGCACTTCTAGTATATGATGAGAAATTTCCTTTTTTTATTGGTTCATTTCCTGTTTGTAGCTCCGTTATCTGCACAGGTGGCTCTGGAGTTTGTATATCCTGAAGTAACTCATGGTAGCAAAATGCTTCGTTTACCTTTTGCTGGAGGAATCAATAGTGCTCAGTATCAGACTATAGATTTAGATGGAGACGATGATTTGGATTTGGTGGTTTTCGATCGCTCGTCCGATAAAATCAATTGTTTTGAAAATACAGGGACACAATATGACTATCGCCCAGCTTTCGAATTTTTGTTTCCTACAGATATTCAGCATTGGATGGTTTTGGCAGATTTTGATTGTGATGGCCAAAAGGATCTTTTTACCTATACAGGACAAGGCATTCGGGTTTTTAGAAATGTAGCCACTGGTGGAGGACCTATTTGGGAGTTGGAAATAGAGCCACTCAAAACTCAAGGTTCTAGTTCTAAGATCAATTTATTGTTTAATCCTACAGACATTCCATCTATATCTGATATAGATGATGATGGTGATTTGGATATTTTGGTTTTCGAATTTTCTTCTAGCAATCAAATCGAGTTTCATCGAAATCATTCGATCGAAAACAGCCAAATCTGTGGGTTGGATTTTGTCCGTGAGACGAGGGCGTATGGAGACATCAGGGATTGTGGTTGCGATGATTTTACAGTGGATGATCCTTGTGCTTCTACAGGCAGAATCCTGCATGCAGGAGGCAAGGCACTGCTTTCGTTAGACCAGAATGCCGATGGCTTGATGGATCTGGTGGTGAGTCAGGAAACCTGTGAAAACTTGAGCTATACGCAAAATATAGGCACTACCTCACAGGCTGTTTTTGAACCTTTTGTCAATGATTTTCCGCTGTTTACTTCACCTATAGGTTTTGTTAATTTCCCAGCTGCTTTTTATGAAGATGTAACTTTCGATGGCCAAAAAGACATACTCGTATCGAGCAATATGAGAGCCAACACGACACAAGAAATAGATTTTCAAACGTCAAGTTTTGTGTATCAAAACAAAGGAGCAAATGCGTTTGCTGCACCAGCGATCTTTTTACAAAACGAAATGATTGACGTGGGCGAATTTGCTTATCCGAGCTTGGTGGATATAGACGGGGACGGTAGTCAGGATCTGGTGATTGGTAATGCTGGTCGTTTGATCAATGGTATATACCTCAGTACACTCATGACCTATCAGCGTACATCCGCTGGGCTGGTACAGACGACCGACGATCTCTTTGGTCTTTCGGCTCTTGGTTATACGTATATCAAACCACAATTTGTGGATATCAATAGCGATGGAAAAATAGATTTGGTGTTTTCTGCGCTCGATGATTCTCATGCTTTTCGGCTTTACTATGTGCTCAATACCGCAGACACTGGGATTGCTGTAGACTTAAATCAGATACAATCGATTCCGATCTCGTTTACGGTATTAGATGATTTTCACCTTGATGATGTAAATGGCGACGGGTTTATCGATTGTTTGCTTGGTTTGTCGAGTGGAAAATTAAATTATTATAGAAATGACGGTACTCATGATCTGCCCACATTTGTATTGGATACAGAGGCTTTTTTGGGTTTAGATTTCAATAGTTATAAAAGCAATTTGTCGCTGAGTACAGGTGACTTGGATGGCGATGGTCGTACTGATCTGATTACTACGGACCGAAGCGGGGAATTGGCTTTTTATTCCGATTATGCAACTGGCACAGCTGTGGCACAGCAAGCCCTGATCCGCTTGGACGTTTCGGAAAACTTACTTCCTTCCCGTTTGGGAAGAGTCACCAAGCCCGCCGTTGGCGAATTGCTCGGTCGAACGATGGTGGCAGTTGGGAGTATTCAGGGGGGAATTAGGCTTTTGGGTGTGCAGACAGCTTCAGCAGTAAATGAGCTTACGCTAAAAGCCTTTCCTATTCCGACTAATGAGGATCGAATTGTTCATTTCCAATCTAACCTATCCGAGACTCGATTAGAAATATTTACCCTGACGGGTAAAAAGGTCGCTGAGCTCATGCTTATGGCTTACCTGACTTCTGCCGTTCATTTGAGTCACCTTGATGATGGTTTGTATTTGGCTAAAGCCACAAATGGAGGCCAAAGTTGTAGTGTGAAAATACTGGTGGGGCCATAAAAAAGCCTATCTAAATAACATTAGATAGGCTTTTAAAAGATTAAATATCTTATTGGCAAATGTCTATTGTGAAGTTGCCGTTGACTGAAGAGGTGTTGTCTCCTCCGTTTCTAATATCAAGCCTACCTTTTACCTCCGAATCGGTTACACTCAAAATTTCGATAGCACCCTCCGTAGCGATGATGTTGAGCGGGCCAAAATCTCCTCCTGCATCTGGATCTAGGAATGTAGCAGTTTTCGAATTGTCCAAATCATCAAAATCAAATTTCAGCTCGGTCACTCCTACCTTATTGTCCAATGTAAAAAATATTAAGACACCTCTGTCGCTAAATACATCACAAGGCGTTTCAAAATCTTTGCCGAATAGGTTGATCGACAAACGGTCATTGGACGAAGAGGAAGCATACCCTGACCCTAAAGTCCAGTCTTTGTCGTTGATGGTTCCTTGTGCTACTTGTTCTTTAAACTCATAAGAAGAGTCGCTGCCACCGTCTTCATCTTCGCTACAGCTAAAACTGATAAGTACAAGACAGGCAAAAAGGACAACTGATAATTGTTTCATTGTTCGATTGTTAATTTGTGATTGAAAATTCATCGCTATCCGCGACAAAGGGATATTTTCTTCTGAAGTCCTCTTGTTCAGATTTTTCCAATTTTTGAATAATAATTCCTTCTTGGTCGGTCAAAAAGGCTTGAGATTCACCTAAATAATCGTAAACAGCACTATGGCCTACATAGGCGTAGTCGTTGCCATCTTTGCCTACTCGATTGCAGCCGATGGTATAGCTCTGGTTTTCAATCGCTCTCGCTTTGAGCAAGGTGTCCCAAGCATTAATTCTTGGTTTAGGCCAGCTAGCCACATAGAGGAGCAAGTCATAATCGTAGCTGCCTGTAGATGGGTCTACTCTGTTTTTGGCCCAAGCTGGAAAACGCAAATCATAACATACCATAGGGCAAATTTTCCATCCTTTATATTCGACGATGAGTCTCTCTGTGCCTCCTTTGAAGTAGAGTTCTTCTTTGGCTAGAGAGAATAGATGACGCTTGTCGTAGGTCTGGTAGCTGCCATCTGGAAAGGCCATAAAAAACCGGTTGTGATAATCGGTGCCTTCTTTCACGATATAGCTTCCGCCTACCAGTGCTTTTTTTTGGTTGGCCATTTGGAGGAGCCATTTGTGGGTTTTTAGGCCGGGTACTTCTGCCAAGCCTTCGGGAGTCATAGAAAACCCTGTGCTGAACATCTCTGGTAAAATGATGAGATCTACAGGCTCGGTGATGCTCCATATTTTTTCTTCGAAGTTTGCCAAATTGGCTTCTGTGTTTTCCCAGTGGAGATCGGACTGGATGATGGCAACGGTTAGATCTGACATAGTTTTTGTGCGGCTTTTTTGATGGTGTCTTCGCTTTTGGCAAAACATAACCTGATTTGTTTGTTGTCGGAATGATCGGTATAGAAGGGCGATAGCGGAATGCTTGCTACGCCGTAGTTTCTAGTGATCCATTCGGCCATTTCTCGGTCTGGTTTATCACTGATGTCGGCATAGGAGAAGGTCTGAAAATAGGTGCCCTGGCATTTCACTGGTTTGAATCGCGAAGAAGCCATTCCGTCTAACAATAAGTCTCTTTTCTTTTGAAAAAACTGTGGCAAGTAGTGATAATGGCTTTCGTCTTCGAGATAGTCTGCCAGTGCCCATTGGGTAGCGGTGCTTACGCTGAATACTAGAAATTGATGTACTTTCTGAATCTCTGTAGTTAGAAAATCTGGGGCTACCGTATAGCCCATTTTCCAGCCTGTGGCATGAAATGTTTTCCCAAACGAATAGATGACGACAGATTTTTTTTTGAGCTCGTCATGTTTGAGTGCTGATGCGTGTGTCTGTCCATCGAAAATGATATGTTCGTAAACCTCATCGCTGATCACATAGATTTCTTTACCTCGTGTCAATTGGGCCAATTGATCGAGATCTGTCGATGATAAGATAGCGCCACTTGGGTTGTGTGGTGTATTGATGATGATGAGTTTGGTCTTCTTTGTTATTTTCTGTGCTACTTCGTCCCAAGGAATGGAAAAATCATTTTTGTCCAAATTGATGTTGACTGGTACTCCACCGCACAGCTCGATAGTAGGCAGGTAGCAATCATACGCTGGGTCGAAGAAGATCACTTCGTCTCCCGCATGCACTATCGCCGTAATGGAGGCAAATAGCGCTTGGGTGGCGCCAGCTGTTATGGTGACTTCGTCGGGGTGGATCGATACGCCATAAGTGCGATCAATCTTTTTGGTAATAGCCGCTCTGAGGCCAGGTACGCCTGGCATGGGTGCATATTGGTTGTGCCCTTGTTGCATGTAGTGATGAATGCGGTCGATCAACTCTGGTGCTACATCAAAATCTGGGAAACCTTGTGCTAGATTGATTGCGCCACACTCATTGGCCAGTTTTGTCATGACGGCAAAAATGGATGTTTGGGCATTAGGTAGCTTGGAGATCATCTTATTTCCGTGAAGGAATTTTGATTTTGTAGTCGGCCTCACACTTGCCTTTCGAGATATTGCTGAGTTTGCCTTTAAGAACTCTTTTTTTGAATGGTGTAAGGTAATCTGTAAACAGCACGCCATCGATGTGATCGTATTCGTGTTGGATGATACGGGCTTTCATACCGTCAAATTCTTCTTCGTGTTCTTTGAAGTGTTCGTCTAGGTAGTTGATCCTCAACTTGGCGTGGCGAGAGACTTCGGCACGAATACCTGGGATACTCAGACAGCCTTCTTCGAAAGCCCACTTTTCTCCATCTTCCCATACGATTTCGGGGTTGATGAATACTTTTTTGAAGTCTTCCATGCCTTCTTCTTCGAGCGGGCTGCCGTCTACCACAAACATGCGGATGGATTTGCCGATTTGTGGTGCGGCTAGGCCGATACCACTGGCTTCATACATCGTTTCGAACATGTCGTCTTTGAGCTTGATGACATCAATGCTGCCTTCTTCTATTTCGTCTGCTTCCCGTTTTAAAACAGGATCTCCATATACTACAATGGGGTAAATCATAATCTTGATTCTAAATATGACTGTAAAATGATCGTTGCGCTCAGTTTGTCAACGTTCTCTTTTTTCTGTCGGTCTTTCTTTTTCATTCCTCCACTGATCATTGCAGCCATGGCTATTTTGCTGGTATATCTTTCGTCCATTTGATGGATGGTATGATCAGGAAAATTTTTCTTTAGCAAATTTATAAAAGACCGTACAGAAGCTGTACTGTCTGTGTCTTTATTCATCAAATCCTTGGGCATGCCGATCACAAAAGCTTCGATGTTTTCTGTTTCGTGGTATTTTTTTAGAAAGTCAATGGCTTGGAAGGTTCGGACGGTATCGAGTGGTGTGGCAATGATTTTGAGGGGGTCAGTCACTGCGAGTCCGGTGCGTTTGGTGCCAAAGTCAATGGCTAGAATTCTACCCATTTAGTTTTGACTGTAAGTAATTTGAAGTTTTTCTTTGGCTTGCTTTTCGAGCATCAGTGCTTTAGGAAAGAGTACATTGTTTTCGATATGGGCATGTTTGGTCAACTCTTGGTCAAAAGCCTGCAGTTCTTTGAAGATCACTTTGAGTTGTATGTCGTCGATGTCGTCTGTTTTGTATTCGTTGGTGATTCCTCGAATTCCTTTCATTTCATCATCAGAGTCGCCATGATGCAGGGCAAATTCCTGAATGGAGAAAGCATCTATATTGATCAGTATCTTAGAGGAGGTAGTTTTTCCGATAATAAAACATTCTAAATCATGAATATACGAAAAGAGCCTGTCTTCTTCTTCGTAGATATGATGAATGAAATCATCTACAAACATGGGTATGATCATTTTCAAATCGTTGACCAGATTTTGATCTAGGGGTGCATTTAGGCTATCAATCTGCTTGAGTATGAATGGCAAACGATCCTTGATGAAAAGCTCATGGGCATGTTTCAAATAGCTGATAATCAACCTTGCGGGAAATTTTTTGAGCTCGGAAGCCTCTATAGTCGCTGGGTGTTGTGCTCGCTCAATTACTTCGAGCAATTGACCTATATTGATCTTATGTTCTTGGCAGACTTGCTGTAAGGTTTTGTTTTTAGATTTGTAGTACTGCACACCGAAATAGTCTAGCACTTTCGCGTATACGAAGTTTTCATTGACTAATATTTCGATTGATTTATTTTTCATCATTCACGGGCACTTTTACAAATATAAAAAAATTGGAAGAGAGCCAATCACACAATGGGCGATTCGGAATGAAAATCTTTACAAGATGTCTGCGATGATCTGACTGATTGAGATGCCTTCGGCTTCTGCTTTAAAGTTTCTCACAATTCGATGTCTTAAAATCGGCTCAGCGATGGCTTGTACATCTTCGATGTCTGGCGAATATTTACCATTGAGCAAGGCGTTGCATTTGGCGCCTTTGATTAGAAACTGCGAGGCTCTAGGGCCTGCTCCCCATTCTAAATATGACTTGGCGATGTCAGAGACCCTGTCAGATTCTGGTCTGGTTTTGTGTACGAGGCTCACGGCATATTCTATGACATTATCGGCTACGGGCACTTTGTTTACCAATTGCTGAAAAGCTAATATTTGCTTGGCATCTAGTACGCCCTTTACGTCTTTGATTGCACCAGCCGATTCGTTTTTTACAATGTTGATTTCGGATTCGTATGAAGGATAATCCAAATTGATCATAAACATGAATCTATCGAGTTGTGCTTCGGGTAGTGGATAAGTCCCTTCTTGTTCGATGGGGTTTTGGGTGGCCAATACGAAAAAAGGTTCATCTAGTTTCCATTGTTTGCCAGCTACCGTGACCGAATACTCCTGCATAGATTCTAGTAAGGCGGCTTGCGTTTTGGGTGGCGTACGGTTGATCTCATCAGCTAGGATGATGTTCGAAAATATTGGCCCTTTGATGAATTTAAAATTTCGGTCTTTGTCTAAGGTTTCAGCTCCCAAGATGTCGGATGGCATCAGGTCTGGTGTAAACTGGATTCTGTTAAAATCTAAATGCAAAGCCGAAGCGATGGTTCTAATCAAGAGGGTTTTGGCTAGACCTGGTACGCCCACAAGCAGGGCGTGCCCTTGGCAGAATATGGACGTAATCAATAGTTTGACTACGTCATCCTGCCCTACGATGACTTTAGAAATTTCCTTTTTTAGATCTATATAAGCTTGATGCAATGCATCTGCAGCTTCTACTTCAGTTGTGTGTTCACTCATAGGACTCAATTTACCAAAATTCGGCATTTTTCAAACTCTGGATCTACATGGATATATACTTCTCCTTGTGTTTCTTGGAACCAATCAGACATGATTTGGTTTCGTTTGTTGGCGACTGTAGCCGCACGTATTTTTTGATAATCTTGTAGCAAATTGGCCTGATGAGGAGGTATTTTTTCTTTGTACAGGATGATACGTACTGCATCCGTACCGTCTGCCATTCTGAATTCCATCGGGCGAGTGATACTGCCTACTGCCATGGTATCAATAGTGAAGAAAAGCGTAGGGTCTAGCTCTTCTACTGATACTTTCATGGCGCCAGTTGCGTCGCTGAAAAAACCACCGTTGCCACTGGTCTGCTGGTCGTCGGAGTGTTCTTTGGCAAACACTTCGAATCGCATGCTGTCGTTGATCACAGCACTTCTCAAGCTGTCCAAAAACTGCTTGGCGTCTTCCACATCACTTGTAGTCGCTTTTGGGATGATTAGTATGTGTCGAGAGTTGTAGGTGTTTCCTCTCCTTTCGATCAATTGGATCAGGTGAAAGCCAAATTGAGATTCTACTGGTCGTGAGATTTCTCCGGGCTTCATACTTAGTGCTGCTGCTTCGTATTCTGGAGCTAGTTCGCCACGCTTGAAAAAACCAAGCTCGCCACCAGCACTAGCAGACCCAGGATCTTGAGAAAACTTCTTGGCCAATTGACCAAAGTCTTCGCCATTTTCAATTCGTTTTTTTAAATCGAGCATTTGGTTTTCGATTTCTTCTTTTCGCTTGTCGTTCACATCTGGGATTTTTACTATCTGACCGATGGTGACTTCTGTAGAGAAATAGGGTAAACTATCCCGAGGAATGAGCCCGTAGAATTTTTTTACTTCTGCTGGTGTTACGCTTACGTCTTCGCCGATGGTACCTTGCATTTTTTGTACGATCATTTGTTCTTTGATTTGATCGAATAGGTCTGCTTTAAACTCAGAGATAGATTTGTTGTAGATTTCTTCTAGTCTTTCTTCTGAGCCGATCTGCTGAATGAAATAAGACATTCTTCGGTCGAGGTTGTTTTCTACCTCAGCGTCTAGTACATAGATCGAATCGATTTCGGCTTTGGCTACCATCATCTTGTTGATGACTAGTGATTCCAGAATTTGGCATTTTGGGTCACCTTGAGATAATTCTCCTCTGGAGAGGAATTCCAAATAGGCACGATCCAGTTCGGATTTGAGTACGATATAATCGTCTACTTTGGCAATGATCTTGTCGATCACTACGCCCTTATCTCCTGCCGATTGCGCTTGAGCTTGTCCCATCACACTCATCAGTACCGCTATCAGCCCTAGCTTAATATAATTCAAATTCATTGTTTTCTTTGGCTACTTTGTAAACCTCTTCTTCTAATTCCTTTCTTAATGCTACCTTCTTTTTGTTGATCAGGATGCTTTCTATGTCATCTTTGATGTAGGCCAGTGGTGCAATCTGGTCTGATATTTTGTAATCGAGTATTCGAATAAAGTAATAGTATTTTTCGTCTGAGGTTTCTACAAAACTGTTGTTCTTTAAAAAGTCAGCTTTTTCTTGTACGCTGATCAGTGGTGTATTGCCAATGACCTCATCAAAATTGATCCAAAGTTCCGTTTCCAAGGATGATTTGGAAGCAAAGCGATAGCAGTATGATTGAATCTCTTCTAGGTCGGTGTCTGGGTAAGTGCGAATGAGCTTTCGAAAATTGTCGATTTGTGGAGCTTCTACGGGTACCATGGCAAATAGACAGCGCATGATATTTTGGCGAAGCACAAAGTTTTCAAATTTCTCGTTGTAGTATTTCTCTATTTCCTCGTCAGAGGTCTCTTTGTCTAAATGCTGATTGATGTAGTGCATTTCGAATTCATGAATCATTAAAGCATATCGGTAATCCAAAATCTTGCGTTCGATCTTGGCTTCATCAAAATCAAGTTCTGTAGATGCTCTTGCGATCGTCAATTGCTTTTTGACCCACGAGTCTATATACTTAGATACGATCATGCTGCTGTCTGCAGGGTTGTTTCGTGGTACGAGGCTACTGATGTCCTCATCATAGAGATAAATATCGTTGACACGAGCCAGCTTCACACGGTCGTCTACAGCCTGGGTGGTGTCTGTATAGTAGAGCTGATCACAGGCAGAGGCCCATAAAACAGCTATTCCTGCTATGTATATTTTAATCTTCAAATCCTTCTATGTATGATTTAAGCACTGACTTATTCAATTTCATTGGGTACTTTTTACTCAATGCTTTCAACCATTGTTTTTCTAATTCATGTTGATAATCGGAAATCACTAACCCTTTGATTTCTGTGAGTGGCTTGTAGCCATCTGGTTGAATAGATACGACATGCCAAAGGGTAAAATAATTTTTTCCTGACTGAACAGAGCTGCCAATTGCCCAATGATCGTCCAACCATTTGTTTTTTCCTTGCTCGATTTTTTCTTCAAAAGTCTGCAAAGTTAATGGTTCTTGGCTATTGAATAGGCTATCCAATTCGGAATTTGTCTTGTCTAGCTGTGTGCTAACGCTTTGAAGCACAGAAGAATCCTTGGATACGAATCGACGAACCACTACGTGCTCGGCTAGCTTGTAGTTTTTCTTTTTGTTCTTGTCGTAAAATTCTTGAAGACCTATACTGTCTACCATGGCTTTGTTCCACACTTCTGTTTCCATTAGGTTGAATAGCAAGATACCACTTCGGTATTCGTCTAGTACCATTTGGTAGTCATAGTTGTGGGCTTCGATCAGCTCTAGTTCTTCGTCGAAAATGCTCTTTTCCACGAATTGGTTGTATAGCTGATTCACATATGTGTCTAAAGCGGTTAGTTTTCGTTTTTTCTGCTTTTCTTCCACATAGTCGAAAAATAGTTGAAGGGTATAGTCGGTATTGTTGGTGGTGAATAGTACTTTGGATCCGTTGGTTTGTGATTGCTCATTGTTCCATTGGGCTGTGAGCAAGGTTGAGTCAAAGTAATTTGCCAGTTGGTTGAATACGATAGGGTTGATTTCAAAATATTGTGATTCCTTGAGTTTGGTTATTGCCACAGATTTCTTGTCTTTGGCACGAGAGTCTCGAGATATCTTGGTTTCTAGTTCGCTTTGCATTTCTTCGAAAGAGGCGATTCCTTTTTGGTCTATGAGCTTGATGATGTGATAGCCAAATCGGGTCTGAACGGGCTCAGATATATCTCCCGTTTCTTTCAAAGCAAAGGCAGCGTCTTCGAATGTGGGTACTAGTTGGCCTGTGCCAAACCATTGCAATTTACCTCCAGCAGGCTTGGTGCGAACGTCGTCTGAATAGAGCTTGCATTGTTCGTCCCAGGAAGCTCCTTTTTTCAGATTATCATAGATAGAGGCTGCTTTACTTTTGGCTGTAGCCATCGACAGACTATCAGGCTTGGCGCGTATCATGATGTGTGCGACTAGCACTTGGCCTCTGGCCTTTCGTTTGTCATTGATTTTGATGATGTGGTAGCCAAACCGTGTTTTTACTGGGCCTACGATGTCGCCGATTTGATTTTGATATACAGCATTTTCAAAGGGATAGACCATTTGTAGTGCAGAGAAGTAGCCCAAGCTGCCGCCGTTTTGTTTGGCGCTGGGGTCGTCGGATACTTGGGAGGCTAGCGTTTCAAAATCCGCACCAGCTAGTATTTTATTTTTGATGTCTAAGGCTTTGTTATAAGCTTTTAATGTGTCTTCTGGGTTTGCTTGCTCATCGGATTTGATGAGGATATGAGAGGCTGATACCTCTTGGGTGAGTCGCTGATAGGCTTCGGCTACCATTTGTTCGTTTACCTTGGTCTGCATGAGGTAGGGCTCGGCCAGTTGCTTTTTGTACCCTTCAAATTCTTCTTTGAATTCTGGGGTTTGGTCTTGACCTTGTGCTATGGCTTCTTTGACTTTAAGTCTAAAGTTGACATACAAGTCTAAGTATTCGTTGACTTTGATCTTGGCACTATCTGCCGAGGGCTCTTCTGCGTTTTTTAAAAAGTAATAATTGAATGCTTTGATGCCGTAGGGTTCGCTGTCCAGTTGGAATAGCACTTGATCGTCTTCGTTTGATTGGGCGAAGGATAAAAGTGGCAAAACAAGAAGGAAAAGAAGGGATGAAAATCGAGTGGATTGGATCATTTGGTTTTCGTAAACTTTTTAATCATTCTACAAATATTCTTATTTTCTTCATTTTTGAACTCTACAGTGTCCATTATATTTTTGACGAGCATGATGCCGAGGCCACCTTTTTTTCGTTTGCGGATGATTTCTTCGAGGTTGGGTTCTTTGTAGTTGTTGTAGTTGAAGCCTACGCCGTAATCTATGATTTCGAATAGTACACCATCTAGACCATGATCCTCTATGAATACTTCCAAGCATTCGGAAGGATTGCACTTGTTGGAGTGAATGATCAAATTGGCACAGACTTCGTCTACGGCAAGTATGACCTTGTGTGCATCTATTTCGGACAAGCCAATATCCGTCAGGACTTCCGCCACAAAGTGTCGGATTTCTTTCAGTCTTTCTCTTTTACAATTGGTCTTGAATTGATGCATTTTATTGGATGGCTGCTAGCGCCTCTTCTTTAGTGTCTTTGATATTGATCAATTGATTTAATCCTAAGATTTCGAAAACTTCTTTCACCTTGGGAGCCATGCCGTAGATCACAAATTTGATTTTTTGGTTTTCTAATTCTTGAATGATAGACATAAATACGCCTAAACCAGCCGAAGAGATGTACTCCAGCTCGGCCAGATCTACAATGATTTTTTTACTCGATGTCATGGCGTTTTTCAGCCCTTCTTCCAGGTGGATAGACGACGAAGCATCTACTTCCCCGCCTACAGACAGTTGATAGTACTCAGGGTTGTCATTGATATGATTATCTATTTTTATCATTCTATTTAAATTTCACAATTAAAAGGGTGTAGTCATCATTCAAAGATTCTTTTCCACAGAACTGGTATAACTCTTCGATAATGCCTTGTTGAATAGCGTCAGGTGATTGGTGAGCGTACTTGGTGAGTGCACGCTGTAGTCGATCGAAGCCAAATTGCTCCTTGTCGTGATTGCTTGCTTCGGTGATGCCGTCGGTATATAAAACCAACACATCCTTGGGCTGATAAGCAAACTCGTTGACTTGTACGTATTTATGGAAATTGAAGTTTCTTAATATGCCTAAACCCAGACCTCTATTTTTAAAATATTCTGTTTTGCCTGTTTCAGCGCTATAATAAAGGGATGGACAATGACCTGCTCTGGCGAATGTCACTTTCCTTTGATTATTGTCTATCACAAAGAATGATACAGTGATAAAAGACGTGCTTTCTAGACAGCGACTCAGGGCGTTGTTGGCATGTACTAAAAATTCTTTTGGACTCAGATCCAATTGTACCAAACTCTGAAACACGCCTTTCATTTGTGCCATGTGGAACGCAGCAGAGGTTCCCTTGCCAGATACGTCGCCGATCACTAGGGCGGTACGCGCTTCGTCGAGCTGATAGATGTCGTAATAGTCGCCTCCCACTTCGTCCGCTGCTTGAGAAAAAGCATGAATATCGTAAGCTTCGCACGGTTCTAGCCGCTCAGGTAGCAGTTTGTTTTGTACTCGGTTGGCGATTTTGAGTTCTTCTTTGTAACGCTCATTGGTGATGGCTTCGTTGAGCAGGCGAAAGTTTTCTACTGAGATACTGGCTTGGTTTACGAAGGTGTCGATGATATCAATCATCTCTCTATTGAATCCGTCGTTTACTTCTTTGAGCAAAGCCAGCACGCCGATTTTTTCCCCTTTCACCGTGACCGGAAACTGGAGGATAGATCGATAGTTTGCATTTTTCAGGTTGGCAGAGATCTTGAGCGACTTGGGATTGCGTTCAAACTCCGAATTTAGTATTTTTTTAAAGCGGCTGTTTTGCACGGCTTTAGTAATATCGGGGATCAGTTTGGGATCCAGATTATGTGTGAGTGTGACCTCTACGTTTTTGATGGGGTCGGAGATCTGGAGCCAGGCTGCTTCCGAATAGACGGCGCTCACAGCACTGTCTAAGAGGATTTCATATACTTTTTCTTCGCTTTCGCCAGCAGGGATAGATTGACTCAATCGCTGGAAATTGACCGCTTCTTCTAATTTCTTTTCGAATACTGATGTGGTGGGCAGGTTGAACAAAATCACCAGTAGCGCAATGACACAATAGATCACAATAAAAGTGATCAGTGATAGGATAAAGACACTGTCGAGGAGGTCTCGGCCGAGCTGTACTTTCTCCGAGAAAAACATCAGGGTTTTGAAAAAGTACCAAATGTAGATCACGACCAAAAGCACGAAAAGGATACTTCTCCATTTTTGTTTGAAATTGAGATAAGCAATCCATTTCAAATTGAACGAAAGGGCTAATCCTATGATGACTAACAGACCGTAAACGGCTAAAAAGGCAGGGTCTTGATAATCGTGCGAAAACAGATCGAATACGAGTGTGCCAAACAGAGCATATTCGTAGAGTTGCCAAGTGGCCAATAGCGTTTTGGATTTCTGATAAAGGATCAGACGCTTCCATACAATAAAGGTAGAAACCAGAAAGGCAATGATGAGCCCTATATTGATGTGGTAGAGAAAGTTGATGACCAGCGTATTGCTTCCTACCTTGCTACTAGCAAAAATGGTAAAGAAAAACTCTATGCTGAGTGTGACGACGGTAGCAATGAGCCCTGATACAAATACCCGCCAGAGTAAGTCTACGAAGTTGACACTTTCGGCCTGACCGATGTTGAATCTATAAAATAGAATGAGCGAAATGATGAATAGCGCCAAAAGGGCGTTGGACACAAAAGCGGGGAAACCAAAAGCAATGCCGTTGAGTTCGCTAAATAAGGCCATGAGATCCACTATGGTGAATAGCGACCAGAAGATAATCCCGAGGATTACACTTAATCTAATGATTCCTTTTTGTGACAGCATTCAGTTGCTTTGATAACCGGGGCAATTTAGTAAATGTTGGGGAATGGAAAGCATGCATGTAACGCCCGAACCAAGCGCTTAATTGGTAATAGGCACAAAAAAAACCGGCGTTGGCCAGTTCTGCTGAGGCTTCTTGTTCATAAAACCCCTTTCGCGATGATCTACTTTTTCTTGGTCATCACCGCTGTGACTTTGGTAGTTGTCTGATTACAACTATTTTCTGATACAAAGAACGGCCTTTTTCTCACAATAGTTACGGTGCTATTATTATCCTTAAGTTAATTTTTGAGTGTCATATTTCAGTAGAGCTAAAAAAATAAGCACTTTTTGTATTCACCCGTCATTATTATACCCACCTCATCTTTTACCTTACTTTTGTGCTTTAATTTCGCAGTGTGAATTCAAAAGAGCTATTATCCTTATATAAGTCGCAGGCTAACCTGCAGGTATTGGCAGAGTCTGTCAAACCGAATGAGTCGAAGGTGATTCACCTCAAAGGACTGGTAGGCAGTCTTGATGCCATTGTAGCGGCAGCTACTTATCAGGCCAATCATCAGAATCACATTTTCATTTTACATGAAAAAGAAGAAGCTGCTTACTTCTACAATGACCTTCAAAACCTGTTGGGTGACAAAGAAGTTTTGCTTTTTCCTTCGTCGTACAAGCGGGCATACGAGTTTGAAGAGACCGAAAACGCCAACATTTTGATGCGTGCCGAAATCCTCAACCGTATCAACAACAAGTCTTCGGCTGGTGAGCTCATCGTGACCTATCCCGAAGCACTCACCGAAAAGGTGATCAACAAAAAGTCATTAGTAAAAAATACTTTTACTGCGAAGATAGGAGAGCAGGTGGACAGTGATTTTCTCACGGAGTTACTACTCAACTATGGTTTTGTTCAAGACGATTTTGTTTATGAGCCTGGCCAGTTTGCTGTACGTGGGGGGATTGTAGATATTTACTCTTATGCAGGAGAATTGCCGTTTAGGATAGAGTTGTTTGGCGATGAGATCGAAAGTATTCGTACTTTCGATCCAGAGAGTCAATTGTCGAAAGACAAGCTAAAGACGATCAATATTATTCCTAATATCCAGACCAAATTGCTGGAAGAGACTAGACAATCGTTTCTCGACTATGTCCCCAACAATTCCAAAATCTGGGTCAAGGATTATCAAAACACCTTGGATGTGTTGGGTCGGTCATTTGCCAAAGCAAAGGAAAGTTTTGATGTGATTCTCGAAGCTAGCGGGGGAGCTAGCTTGGCCATGGATCCTGAAGCACTATTCGAGACGAGTGAGTCGTTTGAGAAGGCCATTGCCGAATATGTGAAAATTGAATTTGGCAACCGTTTTTATCTTGACAACAATGAATCTTATGCTTTCGACACCAGCCCTCAGCCGTCGTTCAACAAGAATTTTGACTTGATAGCCGAGAGCTTGGAGTCATTTAGAGAAAAGCAGTATGTTGCCCTTATTTCCTCGGAGTCTGAAAAGCCCATTGCTCAGCTCACATCTATTTTCGAAGAAATCAACCCATTCATTAAGTTCGATCCGTTGATTCTAGGACTTAGAGAAGGATTTGTAGACAATCAAGCCCAACTGGCGTGCTTTACAGATCATCAGCTTTTTGAGCGATTTCATAGATACAAAGTCCGCCAAAAACATTCGAAGTCGAAAGCGCTTACGCTCAAAGAACTCCGCACATTAAACCCTGGGGACTATGTGGTGCACATCGATCACGGTATCGGGCGATTTGCTGGATTAGACATGGTAGATGTGAATGGTAATAAGCAGGAAGCCGTACGATTGGTTTATCGCGATGATGATTTGTTGTATATCAGTATTCACTCGTTGCATAAGATTTCTAAATATAGTGGCAAGGAGACGGGACCTCCACAGATGAGTAAGTTGGGATCGCCCGAGTGGGAAAACAAAAAGAAAAAAGTAAGCCGAAAAGTAAAAGACATTGCCAAAGAGCTTATTGCACTCTATGCAAAAAGAAAAGCAGCGCCAGGCTATAGTTTTGGTGAAGATGGCTACTTGCAAGCCGAATTAGAAACTTCGTTTATTTATGAAGACACGCCAGATCAGGCCAAAGCATCGGAAGACGTAAAAGTGGATATGCAGAAACCACACCCAATGGATCGTTTGGTGTGTGGTGATGTAGGATTTGGCAAAACGGAAGTGGCCATTCGTGCTGCTTTCAAAGCCGCAGTGCATGGCAAGCAAGCGGCCGTGCTAGTGCCTACCACCATATTGGCGATGCAGCATTATCACACGTTCCATGAGCGATTGGCTAATTTTCCAGTCACGGTGGAGTATATCAACAGATTCCGAACGACCAAAGAAATCAAAGATATCTTAGCCAGAGTGAAAGAAGGTAAAGTAGATATTCTCATAGGTACTCATCGTATTGTCAACAAGGACGTTAGCTTCAAGGATTTGGGAATTTTGATTATAGATGAGGAGCAAAAATTCGGTGTAAAAATCAAGGACAAGCTTAAAGAAATCAAAGTGAACGTGGATACGCTTACGCTAACGGCTACACCTATTCCACGTACGTTGCATTTTTCGCTGATGGGCGCGCGCGACCTGAGCATCATTGCTACGCCACCACCCAATCGCCAGCCTGTAACTACGGAAATACATGCTTTTAGCGAAACGATGACCCGAGATGCGGTGAGTTACGAACTCCGTCGTGGAGGTCAGGTGTTTTTCGTGCACAACCGCGTGAGCGACATAGAAAGCGTGGCCAACATTATCCATCGACTAGTGCCAGATGCCCGTGTGGGGGTGGCTCATGGCCAAATGGATGGACCTAAGCTGGAAAAAACCATGCTCAAATTTATAGAAGGAGAGTATGACGTATTGGTTTCTACTAATATTATCGAAAGTGGACTGGACATCCCTAATGCCAATACTATTATCATCAATAATGCGCAGAATTTTGGCCTATCCGATCTTCATCAGATGCGTGGGCGTGTAGGGCGGTCAAACAAGAAGGCTTTTTGTTATTTGATTACGCCACCGACTTCACACCTGTCGGCTGATTCGCGCAAGCGATTGAGTGCATTGGAAGAATTTTCGGATTTGGGAGATGGTTTCAAAGTGGCTATGAGAGATTTGGATATTCGTGGAGCAGGCAATTTGCTTGGCGGAGAGCAGAGTGGTTTTATCACAGACATAGGCTTCGATATGTATCACAAAATTTTGGACGAAGCAGTCAATGACTTGAAAGAAAACGAGTTCAAAGATTTGTTTGAAGATCAGACATTAGACACCAAAGCGTTGGTGTCGGACTGTATCATAGAGACGGACTTAGAAATTCTGATTCCAGAGGACTATGTCAAAAACATTACCGAAAGGTTGAGTATCTATACTCAGATCGATAACATCAAGACTGAAGCAGAGCTTAATATCTTTCAACAATCGATATTGGATAGATTTGGTAAAATTCCAGTGTCTATTATTGATTTATTTAAAACAGTGAAACTCCGTTGGCTGTCTATCGAGTTGGGTTTTGAGAAGTTGGTACTCAAAGGAGGACGCATGCGTTGCTATTTTCCTCCCAAAGACAATGATGCCTATTACCAATCAGCTGCTTTCGGAAATGTAATCAAATATGTGCAGCAGCATCCTAAAGCGTATCAGCTCAAGGAGATCAAAGAAAAGCTGATGCTCGTGATGGCTAATATCGACAGTATGGATCATGCAGTGGAACAGTTGGAAAACATCAAATCTTCGTTTTGATTTAGCCCTTTAAAAAAAACCATAAAATTGATATCTGATCAAAAAAAGACAGGGATAAATGGCGGATGGTTTTATGTATTGGCTATTCTGCTCTACGGTCTGTTTTATTGGATCAACAGTCCTTTGGATTATCAGGCGTGTGAACTTTGTGATGGGCATCAGTATGCCAAACTTTATGTCTTTTTTGAAACTGGAATAGTTTCCCCAATCCATTTTCCTTTTTATAATAGACTCCTAGTGCCTTGGTTGGCTAGTCTGTTGCCAGGTACTCAGATGCATGTGCATTTTGATGTGGTCAATTTTGTATTTTTTGTCTTGAGTCTGTGGTCGATTCGAAAACTATGGCTCGCCCTAGCGCTTAGGGGTTGGATGCAGGTATTGGGATTTTCGTGGTTGCTTCTGCACTGGGTAGGGATCATTCGCTACAACTTGCACGACAATCTGACTGTAGATGTACCTCTATATTTTTTTCAGTCGTTGGCTTTATGGTTTTTTATTCAAAAAAAGTATAATTGGTTTTTTCTCTTGGTACCAGTAGCCCTGCTTCAAAAAGAGTCTTTTCTGGCCGTCATGTTGGTTTTTATAGTGCTCCATTTTGTGTTTGAGTACAAAAATCAACCATGGCAGCAAGGCCAGTATTTGGTAGCGGCTACGTTAGTTGGTGTAGTTATTCAAAAATTTATTTTACTTCAACAGCCAGATCAGATAGATCAACGGTCTTCATTTGATGCTATTTTATATCATGGCTATTGGGCACTTAAAGACCCTACCCGATTTGTTCGGTGGTTGGCAGCTGTTGGGTCGGCTTATGGTGTATTGCCGTTTGTAGGTTTATTTAGATATCGTTGGTGTCGTTTGTTAGATCAGAGATACGCCACGTTGGTTGTCTTGAGTTTGATGTATGGTGCTTTTGGTTTGGTGGCTGGCGAAGACATGACGAGGATACTTTTTCTTGGCTTACCTTTTATTCTGACGTTTTCACTTCTAGCGTTGCAGGAAGTTCATACTAAGACGCAGGTAATTGCGATGATCTTGAGTGTAGCTGCGTTGAGGTTGTTCCCTATACCTATTGATGTGGCTTGGGCAGTCGATTATGCATCCATGTCCTATGTGTGGCAGTGGTTTGCGTATTACGGCATTGCTGTTGGGTTGCTTTTTGTAATCTATAAAAATCAAACACAGCTGAAGCGGCATTAACCTGAGATTATATTCAACTCCTTTTGATTCTAAATCTAGAAAAGTAAACTAGATTCGCGCCGTTCTTTCACATAGATATTGGCATACTATCAAGAGGGCATTTGGATCGACTGGGTCGATGCTTTGTCCGAAGAAAATTGTTTGGTTGTAGATGATTTTATTACAGATCACGAATTGAGCATTTTTCTAGACTATTTTCAGGAAAACCTGAAAGAAGACGATTTTAAAAAAGCCGGCATTGGTACTGGCAGCGACTTTCAGCTTAAAAGCCAAGTAAGGGGAGACTATATCCGATGGTTAAATCGTGAACAGGATATTGCTTTAGCTGATTTTTTTGAAAGGGTGGACGAGGCCATTGCACGATTCAATCGCTATTGCTTTTTGAGTCTTAGTGGGTCAGAGTTTCATATGGCGCATTATCCGAAAGGGACTTTCTACAAACGACACCTTGATCAATTCAATCAAAGAAGTAACCGGCTCATATCTGTGATTTTGTATCTCAATAAAGACTGGAAATCAGGGGATGGTGGTGAGCTAAAATTGTACCTAGATGATCATGAAAAGACGGTGGCGCCGATAGCCAAGCGTATCGTTTTTATGCGAAGTGATCAGGTAGAACATGAAGTGTTAGAGACTCATGTGGACAGGTATAGCCTCACTGGGTGGTTACTTTATCAGCCACCAGGTCTTACTTTTTTGGCATAGCCTAGCTAAAAAATCTTGTTTTTCGTATGATCTATAAAACCAAACGATAAACATGACAAACGCTATTTCCGCCCACCTTGCTGAGTTTTGGCTGGCTCATCAGATCACAAAAGATTATAGAATAGAAGATACTTGGCTTTTGCCAATAGAGCTACGCGAAGAGCACCTAATAGGGGAAGTGCAGGATACTTTTGTACAGGCTATTAGCCAAATAGAAACCAAAGGTTTCGCTGGGTGGTTGTTCAAACTGAGAGTATGGTTAGGTCAATTATTTCATTGGGACGAACCTGTAAACAGTTCGAAAACGAAACCAGTTGGATTACTCAAAACACGCTACAATCAGCTAACTAAGACTGAAAGCTTACCAGCAGTTGGTGATTTTCAGCATTTCGATAGCGTTTATGTGCTGGACAATGAGGCGTTGTTAGAAATAGAAAACAAAACGGTACAAGCTGCTATTCATTTTGGGCTGATCCAAAAAGGAGCTACTCGACAGGTACAAATGACTATTTATGTAAAACCGAACGGCTTGTTTGGCCAACTCTATATGTTGGCCATTAAACCCTTTAGGCATTGGATTGTTTACCCAACGTTACTTCAGGCTGTAGCCAAGCAGTGGAAACAAAATCAAAAAAGACAACGTTAATTTCACTTTTCACTTTTTAGTTCGGGTAGTTGGTAATCGGTGAAAATACTCGACTCTTTCATTAGTTTTTCAATTTCATCTGATTTGCGAGGGGCTTTGTTGGACAGCAATTCACAGCCGTCTTTGGTAATCAAATAATCATCCTCGATTCTCACAGGGATGTCCCACCATTTTTGGTCTGTAGGGCTACCACTTGTAATATAAATACCTGGTTCTATAGTGATGGTCATGTTTTCTTGTAGTTCGTCATAGTAGCCTTTGTCGTGTACATCTAGTCCGATATGGTGGCAGCAGCCATGTGGATAATAGCGATTGCGGCCAGTGGCAGGGTTGATGATAGATTCGTTAGATGTATCCTCATAGAGCCCCAGTTCTACTAGTCCATTATTTACGATATTGGCAGTCGTTTCATAGAGGGTTTTGAAAGAAACACCAGCCTTGCAGGTATCTGCGGCGGCCTGTTGTGCTTTGTACACGAGATCGTAAATCTGTTTTTGCTCTTTGGTGAATTTGCCATTTACTGGTATGGTACGGGTCACGTCGGCGGTATAGCCGTGATATTCCGCTCCTAAGTCCATCAGGATCAATTCCCCACCTTCAATGGCGGGCTTGTAGTTGTCTATATAGTGGAGAATGCATCCGTGATTACCAGCGCCTACGATACTCGGGTAGCCTTCATATTCGGCGCCATATTTTTTGAATACAAACTCATGGATGCCTTGAATTTCTGCTTCGGACATCCCAGGTTTCATGGCTTTCATCACTTCGGCCTGACCTATTGCAGAGATATTTACTGCTTTTCTGATCAAGTCAAGTTCTTCTTTGGTTTTTATTCCTCGGAGCTGTCTCATCAGGGAGTCTAGGCCTACGATGTCCAGGTTGTTTTTTTGAGGTTCGATGGCCAATTCACCTTGCTGGTAGCCTACTTTTTGTTTGAACTGCTCGATCAGATCGAAAAGATCACCTTCTTCTTTGGTATCTCTCACATCATTTTTAAAATCATAAAACATGACTTTGTCGAACTTGGAAAAATCGATGGTAAAGTCTTTGAAACTGGGGTTTTCAAAAGCAACTGAGATATTGAGTTTTTCATCTGCACCGTCCTTGCCTAAACGAGGCCCATCGTACATTTCTTTGAGGGCATCATGTGCTCTTACAAAAATGATTTCGTCGAAAGTCTCTCTGCTTACTTTTTGTTTGTCTTTAAATATTAATAGGACCGAATGTGGTTCTCGATGGCCAGTGAGGTAGTAAAAATTAGGGTCTTGATGGTAGAGGTAGTCTACATCATTGGCTCGATTGCGGACGGCATTAGCAAAGAAGATCGCGACTGAATTGGCTGGCATGCTCTCGCGCAGCTGTGCTCTTTTTGCTTTATGAAAATCGCTGTCAAGGTAATCGTTTCTACGTTGATCATTTTGCGCTTGGGAAAACATAGGAATGATCGATAGGAGGAGTATTAATATTTTGTTCATGGGATACAATTGATGTTTTCGAATGTAACCTACGCAAAGCCAAGCCTATTCACCAATCTAAAATAAATAAGCGGATAAGAAGGGGGGTGAGTGGTTGTTTAATGAACCGCATAAAAAAGCCCGATTAGGATATCCTAATCGGGCTTTTGTCTTTAGTAGTTTTTTTGATGTTGCTTAGCTCAACTTAAATGTGATAGGCAAAATCATTCTTACTTTTACAGGGCGTCCTCTTTGCTTTCCTGGAGACCACTTAGGAGCATTTTGCAATACTCTTACAGCTTCTTCATCACAACCAGCACCAATTCCCTTAATTGCACGTACTTCAGTAAGATTTCCAGATTTGTCTACAACAAACTGAACGAATACTCTCCCTTCGATACCCATTCTTCGGGCTTGGTTCGGGTAGTTCATTTCTTTACCTACGTACTTGTAGAAGGCTGCCATTCCACCAGGAGGTCCTGGTTGGTCTTCCACGATATCAAAAATCTCATCTGCTACCTCTTCTTCAGGCGCTTCTTCGAATACGATATCTTCGATTACAGTTTCTTCTGTGATTTCCACATCCAAGTCCACTTCGATTTCTTCTTCGATTTCTTCCTCATCAGGAATTTCGATAATCTTAGGAAGCTCGATTTTTGGTGGAGGTGGAGGTGGTTGCTCCGTAGGAGGAATCTCCATGATATCCTCAAAATCATCATCCACTTGACCCAAATCAACTAATCCACCGTCATCATAAAACCTCCACTCAAAAGCGGTAATGACAAGTAGTAAACTGATAGCAAGGCCAACGTTAAAAAACATCCCTGATTTCCTCTCAAGAGATATTTTTGGGTTTTTCTTTAGCTCCATGCTTATTTAATTAAATAAAATTCTTTTCTAATAGCAACTCCAAATATACAAAAGTCCGCTTTATATCTGCAGTTAATCATTTTTTTTACGTCGATTTAATCCACAACTAATCAACACTTGGGCTTTTCAGACTGCTTTTTGTTTGAATTTGGGTGGAGAAGAATAACGACAAAAAGCCCCACGATTGTACCAGCTACATCTGCTAGACCATCATATATATCGGCTTGCCGGCCAGGTACATAGGACTGTAGCCATTCGGTGAGTATAGCAAGAGAGCTCCCAATACAAAAACCGTATATATATCTTGATTGAGGCTTGATTGCTAAACCGACCCATAAGGCGTATACGAAAAAAAGGCCGAAATGGACAACTTTATCGAAATGTGGAATGGAAATTTCGAACAGTGAAATGCCGCCTGTAGGAGAAAGGGTAGCAAAAAGGATGGCTCCTGTCCATCCTAATGCTAGTTTTTTGAATATGGGTTTGGAAGGAATTATTTCCCTATCAACTCTTTGTATGCGTTTGCCGATAGCAAACTATCTTTTTCGCTCATGTCAGAAATTTTAATTTTAATCATCCAACCGTCAGTATAAGGATCAGAGTTTACAATCTCTGGTTCAGATTCTAGCTCTTCGTTGAACTCTGCTACTTCACCAGACATGGGCATGAATAAATCAGATACTGTTTTTACCGCTTCGATGGTACCAAATAGTTCTCCTTTTGCGATGGTTTCTCCTTCGGTTTCGATTTCTACATATACAATATCACCAAGCTCACCTTGAGCAAAATCAGTAATACCAACGGTGGCAACGTCACCTTCTATTTTCACCCACTCGTGATCTTCTGTATAAAGTAAATTGTCAGGAATATTCATTTTGAATTGCTTTTGTTTAAATAAGTGAGCCAAAAATAAGCTGATTTTACCAATTCGGTAAAAAATCTCATAAGATTATTATATCCTCTTATATGCAAAATTTATTGCGCTAAGCTGAATCTCATTTGGATGCCGAAAGCGGACGAGGTTCGGTTGAAGGTGTTGGAGATTTTCGGTTCATTGATGTTCTTTTCGAAGTACATCGTGATGTTCAGTTTTTGGTTGGCCACATAGTTGAGTGTAGGTCTTATTTGGTAGTTGATGTTGCCATTGGTGACGGTTTGTACATCTTCTATTTTTCGCTGGATGGTTTTGGTGTCTCTGACGGTGAAGGTCAATCGGAACTGAATATCGTTGTCGAGCGTAACGGTTCTACCATTTACTTTAAATGGAATTTTCATTTGACTCTTTGTTATCCCGAAATCAAAGGCGATATCGTTGCTTTGGAGTTCGGTGATCTGAGAGTTGGATAGGTTCAGAGAAAGACTTCGCTCTTTTTTGTATTCTATTTTAGTGGTGATTTTGTTTTTTGTTCTGATGTTGATACCAATCAAAGGAGAAAAACGCTCGACTACATCTACTTGGTTGATCACATAGACGGGTGTTAGTTTGCCATTGTCTCCTGGTGCCGATGCCTCGGGATAATCTAGTATGCTATTGCCCAACTCCAAAACGGACGGGTCAGAGTAGAGGAGTGAGTTGGTATAGTTGGTGATACTAAATGTAGACATGTAGGCATGTGTCAGATTGATGGATGCAAATTTGTCTCGTAGGGCAGGTATTTTGCTCAAGCCGGCATAATCCACTCGCCAGTTAGGCACAGGTGTTTTAGGAAACGGCGTCAGCTTTACTTCACCAGCATTTTGGCCAGTATAGGCAGCTATAAAGGCAGGGATTAGTACATCTTGAGAGTTAATATCATACTCTCCATTGGTGTTGAGTAAATTGAGTCTGCTTTGTATGATATTTCTGTTTTCTACGAATTCTTCAAATGTTGATGAAATGTTTTCCCCATGATCCTTGACGAATGCTGTTTTGATCGGCATAAAGGTGATCGTATAGCTACCAGATCGTGAAGGGGTGAGTGAAGTGTAGACTTGCGTTACGGTATCGAACCTATAGATTTCCTGATAGCCACTCACTTCGGATCGTTTGGCATCCAATTGTATTTTCAAATCCTTGAATGGTTCTACGTTGGCGCGCAAGTTCAAATCGTCTGTTAAGCTTTGCACAAATGGGGTAGTGAGTCTTCCGTTTTTGACCAACCAGCCATTATTGCCAGCATCTATGCGAATATTTGGGTCTTGGCTACCGAAAATAAATGCAGCACCAGGCGCCTCAAAATCACTATCCATACCAAAAAGATAAGGTACGGCTGTAAAACCAGGTAGTTTGGTAGCTTCTCGTTGACCGTAAGTAAAATTGACTGATCGGACAGACATGAGTAGGCGCATAAAGCCGTTGATACCTTTGCCTCCACCAGACGACTGAGTGGTATCTACACGTGTGGGTGTTCGCGATCGTGTGGAGCTACTCCTCGATCGAGCAGGTGAGTTGATGGATTTTAGGTATTTGGATTTGTTGTAGAGTTTTACCAAATCGAACTTTCCAGTGAGGTCTCTGGTTCGGTTGTTTTCTACCAAGTTCCCAAATTCTTCTACTTGCCCTATGTTGCCGCCTGTCCACCGATAGTTTACGTTGTATCGATAGTCGGCACTCACCCAGTCGGTGAGTGGGAATTTGTCTAGAGGCAATCGATAATTGGCTCCTACGCTTTGGTCATAGCTTTTCATTCTACCCATGCTTAGCACATTGTTCCATACTGAATCTCGCTTGGCTTGGGTGTCTATATCGCCTTCTGGTTCATCGATGATGGCATTGGCTGTGGCATTATAGTTTACGCTTAGGCTTTTGAAAACATTCCAGCGGAGGTTGTAGGTTCGGTTGAATGTGAAATATTTTTCATAGTTGGGGTCGATGCCTGTGGTGGTGAGGTCGGCATTTCTCAACTGCCTTTTTCTAAACACCCTATTCATAGAGGCTCGTGCGGAGAAATTGCTGGGCAATGGAGAGAAGTTGATGTCTTTGATCAGTTTCAAATAGGGGCTAGAGAGCGATTCCGAATTTTTGAACGGTTCTATTGATGGGGGTTGCGGGCTGTAGTTGTAGGATACGTTTCCATCATATTCTTTTCTAAAGTCTTGTTCGGTATTTACATCACTCGATTTTTGTTCGGAGTAGGCGTAGCTAAACGAGAAGTTTTCTATATCGTAGACATGGCTTTTGGCGTCTTCTTTTACTTTTTCTTTCCTTACGTCGATAAAATTGACACTCTTGTTGACTGTCTGGGAGATTACTTTTTCCTTGTACTCTTCTCGTTCATTTTGCTGATCGAACTTGAGTACGGAGGCATCGAGTGGAATGTCAGGGTCGAGAGGATCGTATTTAGGGGTTTGTTTGGATTTCGAATAGCTGACAAACATTGGTATTTTAATGCCTGTTTTCCATGGGATCAATTTGTCCACATTCATATTCATAGACAAGTCATAGTCTATCGATTCTTCTCTTGTTCTTTGCGAAATATTGTCTTGGATGCCTCCAAAACCTACGCTGGTGTATCTGGTGGCGGCGTTGATGGTGGCAAAATCTGCCAACTTCACGCTCATTCTTGCATTGGCAGCCCAGCCTTTGGTGTCGTCGTAGTCGGTCACACGCATTTCATTGGCCCAGATACAGATCGAGTGCGGCTGCGCGCTGGTTGGCGACTGAATGTTTCGTACACCGATCATCATCGTGGTGATGTTGTTTAGTTTTGGGTTTCCTACGATAGTTATTCCGTATTTGCCATCAGAGGATTGTTTTTTGTATTCGTCCTCTACATTTACATCACTGCCATTTCTGGCGGCCTTGACTCCATACAATTCATTGAGTGCAATATCGATTTCGTTTTCGGTTGGCCAGACGTCTTCTCGTGAATAGGGAGACATGTTGTCTGGAGTGATGACGAGAGGGACCTCTATTTCGTAGTAGTTGCTCGTTTGATCCAAGCCTATCCGAATGAAAGCAGACATGTCTCCATCGTCTACTATATCGTTTTGATATTGCTCGGCATGAAAAAACATCTTGAGTCTACCATAGTTTACTAAATCTTGTGCGACTTCTTTATATACAGCACGGGCATCTCCGTCTTCTAAGTCATCTACACAGATTTTGAGCGATTGTTCATTCACTTGACGAGAAATAGTGGTGGTATTGTCTTGATCACGGCTAATCCCTGGGGGAAGTACGTATGGTGGTTTGCCATCTGTCGGGAGGCTATTTTCTTCGATGTTTACTACAGATACTTCAAAATCCGAACTACCCGTTTCTGGCAATATATCGAAGCCCTTGTCTTTGAGATTTTCAGTAGATTTTCTCCATTGGCTGGCGACAAGCTGCATTTTGGCCATGCGCAAGACGACGGGTTGCGTCCATTCGGTCATATACATTCTGATAAAGCGATTGGACTCTTCAGAGTAGTCGCCTACTGTACGGTCGGGTTGGTTGATGGGGATTCTAAACAGATACCAAGCGGCTTCTCCATCATCACTTACTACTTTATCTACGATGTTGTGTTTGCCTATCTCTAGGTCATTTACATTCAAATCAATTTCATATTCGCGATAAGCATCGAGGGTATTGATGTAGTTGTCCTCGTTTATGTCTTCATTTTCAGGAATGTTGGTGGCAGAAGCGGTGAAACTGTTTGAACCAGCACCTATAGGTGAGTTGCCTTCTAGTCCATTGAATTTTTTGTATCGTTCTAGTACCTTGGCGTTGTTTTGATCATATTCCTCATCGAGAAAGTACTTAAAATCATCTGCAGCGACATCATCTCTAATTCTACTTTGTCCAGTAGCATTTAAGCCATCTAGCCCAATGACGGGGCCGTACAACTGTGCTTCTTCGTCAGAGTTGATCCCATCTAGTCCAATATCCTGATTAGGACGGGCAGAGGCAGAATTGTCGAAAAATTCTGTGAGATACTGTAGTGTGGTGGCTTTACCATAGGCTGTAGGTTCGGTGTTTTCTATACCGCCATCTGAGGGCAGTCCATTTTCGAATTCATGTTTGCCATTTTCGAGTAGGTTTTCAGAGACGTCTCCAAGGTTGAAAATCAATTTACCACCAGTGGAATTGTTTGTGTTTTTTATACCGTCTATTACCTTGCCTCGTTCGCCTTGGATGAATGGATCCATCATCCAAAACTCGATGTATTCCATGTTGTTTTGTCGGAAGTTTACCTCTCCGCTGATTGCTCGGGTAATGGCTCCGAAATTCTTTTCTGGTTCTGGCAATAGTCCATCTGGGGTAAGATTTGAGCTGTAGTTGTAAGGCCCCCTCTCTTCTGGGTAATAGGCGATGTCGAATATGGATAAATTGGTATTGACGACTTGTCTGTTTTGCTGTTTGAATATTTCTTGTGGCAAGACAGGGCGCACGTAGTGGTTTTCCATGTCTTCGTCGGTGAGGTTGTCGGGTTTGTTGCCCCCACTCAGATAAAAAGCAGATCGGTCGATGATGTACCAAGCCATTTTGGCTCTTCTAAAATTGTTTTCCAAATCACTGGAACCCAAAAATTTGGACGGAGTAGCGCCTAGTTTCCAAGGCAAGTGTCCACCACCGATGTTGTATGGGGTGACGGCACTTTCGAAGTCGTCTATGTAGGATGAGCTTTCCCCATCCACTTTGTTGGACGTGCCAGGGAGCAGTTGTGCAAACTCTCCGTTGAAAGATACGGTCGATGTTTCCTTGGTACTGATGAGTGGTAGAGCATCTACTATTTTGGTGAGCATGCGAGATTCTTCCTGATAATTTACATCAAAACCGTATTTAGTGTTTTTTATGGGTTCGTTACCTGCGGTATAGCGACTTACACCCCCAGGTCTTTCACTCAAGTGAAAAACGGTAGCTCCTACGTTGATTTTGTCTGAAAATCGGTAGTCTAATCTGGCTCCTGTGAGCCATCTGGATCTAAAACTAAACAAGTCATCTACTTCATAGGAGATGTTGATTTGCTTGCCCGATGCGATTACGCCTTGGTTGAGGATGGTGACAGTGCCTCCAGCGCTGTAGTTGACCTGATAGTCTACCCCTTCGGCAAGTAGCTGACTGCCAGCAGTTACTTTTACAGAACCTTGGGCGATGTTGAAAGCGTTGAGTGGGTAGACTCCTGCCGCACTAGAGGAATAGGTGCCATTGATGAAAAATTTGTTTTTTGCGATATTTTGTTGAGCGTCAATTTTTGAAAGGTCATATAAGTCTTGAAAAACGTATTGGTCTTTTAGTCGCTGTTCGCTGGATTCGAACTTGGAGTCTAATGTGCTTCCAAAGGGTTCTAGCACAGGGAAGATCACGTAGCCATTTTCTATATCGAATGTGACATCTGGGATAAAGTCAAATTTGCCATCTTTTTGATTGTCGCCATTCACGTTCAACTGATCTAGGGCGAGGAGCTCAATCAGCGGGACGTTGTTAGTATTAACGCCTTCGTTTAGGTTTGGTGAATCGTAATTTTTGGTGTCGTCTCGATAGTTGATTCTAAGCTCAAAGCCTTCTTCATTGATTCTTGGGGAGTTGAGTGAGTAGACGTTTTTCATCATCAGATCCCAGGTTTTAATATCCGTATTGATTTTGCCTGGACGAAGCATTTTTAAGTAGATCAAAGCATCGTCTTCAAAGCCAGAATACGTATCCGAAAGTTCGCCTACTCGATATTTTTGTCCGTTGTAGGTGTATTCATAGGCTACGGCTAGTACTTCATCATTTTGGAGTTTTCGTTGTAGACTTATATATCCTAGTTGGGAGTGCCATTTGTATTCTCTGGCGTCTAGTCTTCGTGCAGTTGGGCGTATTTCGTATTCTTCTCCTATTTTCAATCCGTCACTGGTGAGTGATTGCTCTACTTGAGATACGTTTCTGATGGACGGATCTGAACTAATGGTAGACCATAGGCCGTTGGCATCGTTGTCGGCTGGACCTGCTTGTGCAGTGGCGCCCCATTTGGCACTGTTTTGTAAATTGCTGACATCGCCTTCCCCGAGGTCGGTAAAAGCTACGAAATTTCTTACATTGGCTGTTTCGTTGGTGGTGTTTACTACATAGACTTCTACTCTGGTGATGTTGACGCCTGAGGTTATTTGCGGGATGTCCCTCAACCAAGTTTGATAATTGTCTCTAAAGAAATGTCCTAGGAAAAAGTGTCTTCGTTCGTCGTAATCGGCTGCTCGGAGACTAAAAGGCTGTCCTTCTGCGCCAAACTGAAAAGTTTTGCTTTGGGATTTTCCTTGCTGGCGAGAGGCTAGAGCTGTCACATATAATTTGCCAAATTGAAGTTGGGTTTTGATTCCAAACAGGCTTTGGCCTCCAGTCATTAGCGAATTGGATACATCCATACTCACGTTACCTAGTTCTATTTTTTTGATAATATCTTCTTCATATCCAGTGTATTCTACTTTCATGTTGTTTTGAAAGTCGAAGGAATTGTTATTGTCGAAGTTGGCTGTGATGGCGAGTTTTTCACCCACCTTTCCTACCACATTCATGGAAATTTGTTGATTGTAGTTGAAGCCGCCGTTTCGTTGCTGGTTGATGGGTATCGCTGGATTTTCGATTCGTTGCCAGCGCCCACCAAAGTCGAGGTTTACAAATCCGTTGGGTTCGATGTCTACATAGCTGCCGCCAAATATACGGTCGAATATAGGGCTGATATACAGTTTGGGAATGAGTCGACGGCCACTGACGGCACTTTCTCCATCTAGTCCTGCTGATCGATTTTGCCAATATTCTTTTTTCATCTCGGCATCCTGATACTGGTTAAACTCTTCGAAGGTCATGGTAGACCGTGGTCGATAATTGAGTGCACCCACACGTTCGTAGATTGTATAGTTCATCCCAGTATCTATTTCTAGATCTAGCTGCATAGAAGCAGGGTCTTCTAGGAGCAAAGGGGAGGGACTTTGTGTGTTTGAAAAAGGGTCGCCAAATCGATCTTGCTGATTGAAGGTCGGGCGGTAAGATGGCTCGTACTTGGGGTTAGAGACGGTATCGGCTTTGACTGTGTCTGCGGGCACTTGCTGGAAATGAATAGACGCAAAAACGTCTAGCATTCCCGTAAGGAGAATGAGAAGAAAGGTAGATGTTATGTGGAATTTGATGGTGGTCAAACTCTGTATTTACTTAATTAAGCCCTTTTAAGGGCCAGTTTGATTAGTTCCTCTAGACTCACTTGCTCCGCGGTTTCTTTCATAATTTTGTCAATTGTTTTTTCTGCTGCTGCTTTATTTATGCCCAAAGTGGTGAGCGCCGATAACGCTTCAGACTTTAGGGTATTGCCCATCGATAGGGAGATCATTGGCTGATGTCCTTCGAGTTCTTCTTTGCTCATTTTATCTTTCAATTCGAGAATGATTCTTTGAGCTGTTTTCTGACCGATGCCTTTTACCCCAGAGATGGTTTTCACATCGCTATTTACAATGGCCGAATGTATCTCCTCGGGAGATAGCGACGACAAGATCATTAATCCTGTGGAAGGACCGACTCCTGATATAGAAATCAGCTGTAAAAATCGCTTGCGCTCAGAGGCTTCAAAAAACCCATACAAAGTGTGTGCATCTTCTTTTACATGTAGATGCGTGTGAATTTTGCATTGATTCAACGCCTTGACTTGCGAATAGGTATTGAGGGTGATTTTTACATGGTAGCCAATCCCACCTACGTCCACGAGGACATAGGTAGGATCTTTTTCAACCAATTTTCCTTCCAGATATGCTATCATTTATTCTTCTTATTCTCGGTGGCTTGTGCATCTACTACTGCGATGGCGGCCATATTATAAATCTCCCTTACAGAGCTGCCAGCTTGTAACACATGTACTGGTTTCTTCATGCCCATGAGGATTGGTCCTATGGCTTCGCTAGCTCCTATTTCCATGAGCAGTTTATAAGCAATATTTCCAGACGACAAATTAGGGAAAATAAGCGTGTTTACCTGATGTCCTGCCAAATCGCTAAACGGATAAGTTTCCTGTAGCATTTTCTTATTCATGGCCAGATTGGCTTGAATGTCTCCGTCTATGATCATCTCTGGCCACTTTTCTTTAGCGATCTGTACGGCTTGGGCTGTTTTAGTTGGCACATCTCCTTTGGCAGATCCAAAATTAGAATAGGATAGCATGGCCATTTTAGGGTCAAACCCAAAGAACTTCACGGCTCTATGTGTTAGTTCGATGATATTGACTAGCGCATCCACGTCAGGGTTTACATTCACTGTCGTGTCAGCAAGGAAGAAAGTGCCTTTCTTATTTCGAATGATATACATACCCGCGACGCGAGTCAGGCCATCTTCTACCCCAATGATTTGTAGTGCTGGTCTGATCGTTCTTGGGTAGTCCGTATTCAGGCCAGAGATAAGCGCATCGGCTTCGCCCATTTCTACCATCATGGCGCCATAGTAGTTGCTGTCTAGCATCTGATGACGACCATCTTGTAGGGTCATGCCTTTTCTTTTTCTTTTTTCAAAGAAATGAGTGGCATAGGTTTCTAGTTTTTCATTTTGTTTGAATGGGTCTATGATTTCACAGTTGAAGTCTAGATCCAGTTCTTCTTTTAGGCGATTGATTTTTTTCTCGTTGCCCAAAAGGATAGGTATACCCACTTTGTCGTCAGAGAAAAGTTGTGCTGCTTTTAGAATTTTTTCTTCTGCGGCTTCTGCAAATACGACTCGTTTTGGGTTTTTCTTGGCTGCAGAAATAATTCTGGATATAATTCTCTTTTCTGCACCTACCCGCTCTTCGAGTTCCATTTTGTATTCGTCCCAGTCATCGATGCTAGTCTTAGCTACACCAGAATCCATGGCTGCTTTGGCCACGGCAGAGGAGATATTGGCGATCAGTCTTGGATCTAGTGGTTTGGGAATGAGGTAATCTTTGCCAAACTTAATATTCTTTTCGCCATAAGCTTTTGATACGATTTCTGGTACGGGCTGTTTGGTCATTTCAGCGAGTGCTCGTACGGCAGCTAGTTTCATTTCTTCGTTGATCGAAGTTGCTCGTACGTCTAGTGCCCCACGAAAAATGTATGGGAAACCCAGTACGTTGTTGACCTGGTTAGGATGGTCGGATCGGCCTGTGGCCATTACGATATCGTCGCGAGTAGCCATGGCCAAGTCGTAAGCGATCTCTGGGTCAGGGTTCGCCAGCGCAAAGACGATGGGGTCTTTGGCCATGGTCAGGAGTTCTTCAGGCGAAAGCACATTGCCCATAGATAAGCCTAAAAACATGTCGGCATCTTTTACCGCTTCTGTGAGCGTGTTTACATCTCGGTCTGTGGCATATTGGCCTTTCATGGCGTTTAGGTTTGGGCGGTCTTTTCTGATTACACCTTTGCTGTCTACCATCACAATGTTTGATTTGGTAGCTCCCATTTTCACATACAAATCTGTACAGGCAATAGCAGCACCCCCCGCACCATTCACTACAATTTTTATATCAGCCAATTTTTTATCCACTACCTCTAGGGCATTGAGAAGGGCTGCACTTGAGATGATTGCTGTGCCATGCTGGTCGTCGTGCATGACAGGGATGTTCATTTTTTCACGAAGTTCGGCTTCGATTTTAAAGCTCTCAGGTGCTTTGATGTCTTCAAGGTTGATCCCACCAAAAGTAGGCTCTAGCGATTTTACTATCTTGATGAATTCGTCGGGGTCTTCTTCGTTGATTTCTATATCGAAGACATCGATGCCAGCAAACTTCTTAAAGAGAACACCTTTGCCTTCCATGACAGGCTTAGAGGCTTCTGGGCCAATATTTCCTAAACCCAAAACGGCTGTGCCGTTTGAGATTACGCCTACTAGATTTCCTTTGGCGGTGTATTTATAAACCTTTTCTACGTCATCGGCGATCTCTAAACAGGGCACTGCTACGCCTGGAGAATAGGCCAGCGCTAAATCATGCTGTGTAGCAAGTGGTTTTGTCGGTGTGACTTCAATTTTTCCTGGGGTAGGTTCAGAGTGAAAATCGAGCGCGTCTTGTTTTCTTATTTTTAAACTCATAATGGAATTTGTGGATAAATAATGTTGCTGGTTATTAAGCACATAGACAATGTATAATGGGTATTAACCAAGCTTCAAAAATGCGCAAATTCTCTGAGAAAAGAGCTAAATATAGGGCAATATGTTAGGAAGGAAATAGTGTTTTGGGCTTTAGCTAATTGCCTCTACGGTCTATTTTTTCAGATCTTGGCTTGAGCGAAAGGTGTTTAAGATTACTTCGATCTCTTGCATAAATACACGCTTATCTTTAGACGGGGCATAGACATACCCTTCTAAGTAATAAAGTCTCTTTTGAGATTCATCTACGAAGGTATAGCTGAGAAATGGGCCGCCACCAGAGATATCGCTAAGTTTCCAGAGTCCACGGACTTCTTTGGCATATTTGCCATGAAAATTGACCTCACGGATATTGTTGTTTTCGTTTTGCAAGGTCATGTAGATGTCTGGTCTTTGGATGTCGCGCATGTAAGAAGAAGAGATTTCTTCTCGAAAGGCCAATACGTCGTCGAATGGATCATGTGAGGTGAATGGCCTGTAATAGACAAAGATGTTTTTTTCAAACTCTGGGTCTAGCAACCTCACCCATACAAAATCACGTTGGTTTTTAGCCAAATCATAGCCGTAAGGCACTTGGATTTCGAAATCATGTGTGTCTCGGATGGTTTTTTCAATTTGCTTTTCTCTGATTTTGAAAAGTGGTTTGCTGATTCTCTGATTTTCAATATTGGAAAAGTAGTTTCTAAGGAGGTCTTTGTCTCTTTTGAGGTGGGCAATGAGTTGTGCTTCGTTTTGCCCGAATAGGTGTAGAATTTCTTGTCCTCTGGCAAATTGATCTTTTTGTGGGAGGCGATAGATGGCGGTATCTTTCAGGATTTTTTCGAGCGACGAAGAGGTAAAGTAGTTTTGCATGGCTCTACTTTGTGCATTTTGGTTGTCAAGTGTACTTACAAATATCATTGACTTACCCGTTTTGAGAATGTTGTTCATTTTCAGTGGGTTGATATTTCTCAATTTGAAATAAGGCTCGTCTTGTGGCAGTCCAGGCACATAATCCGAAAAAATATCTCGAAGAGCATCACCAAGCGGACCGTTCCATTGGCTGGTGTCCATCACGGCCAAAATGGCATTGGATTCGCCTCGCGCTACAGGTAGGTGCGATTTGCTACTCAGTTTGTCTGAGGGTTTGTTGTCTGAGCCACAGCTCGCGGTAAATAGAACGAGGGCAAGTAGAAGTAAATGGTTGACGTGAGATAATTTCATTGATGGAATTTTTTAGGTGCACATCCAGACCCAAGTTACATACTTATCAATAGTTTTTGTCCAGGTTTGATGCTTGTGGATGTAAGGTTATTTAGTTTTTTAATTTTTTCTATGCTCAGGTCTTGATACATTTTAGAAATACTCCAAAGTGATTCCCCCGATTTCACCAAATGGTAGGTGCCTCCAGCTACTTCTGAAACGGGTTTTGGAACATTTTTCACTACATAAGTTTCTTTGGTCTGCGAAGAATAGTGTGGTAGGGTCCAGATATTCAATCGCTGGCCTACGCGAATCATATTTCCGCTGATGTTGTTCCAATTTCTAAGGTCAGATACTCGCACATGGTAGCGTTGTGCAATGGTGCCTAGCACGTCTCCACTTCGAACCCTGTAGATTTCTTTGGTTCGACCATAGGTACTACCAGGCGAATTTCTAGCCAAATAGTCTAATTCTGCACGGCCTACTTTGCTGGCAGAGTCTAAGATAACTGTTCTGTTGATTCTGATTTCTTCGGCTAGGTCTTCGGGTACTCTCAGTGGAAAGTTGAATGTGCCATCTGGTGTAGCTCCTCGGATCATGTGTGGGTTGAGGAGGATTAGGTCGTCTACACAGAGATTGATTTGGTTGGCAAAGGTTTCTAAATGCATGTATCCGCTCACGTGTACGGTGTCATGATCCATGAGGTGGTTCATTTCGATTTCTTCCAAGTTGAAATTGTGTTCGTCCAGATAGTTGAGCGTATAGATCATGGCTACGAATTGCGGTACATAGGAGCGAGTTTCTCTTGGTAGATAGTTGTAAATATCCCAAAAGGTTTTTTGATATCCAGATCTGCGAATGGCCTTGCGCACGTTTCCGGGTCCGGTGTTGTAGGCTGCCAGTGCCAGTTCCCAATCACCAAACATGTTGTATAATGCTTTCAGGTATCTGCAAGCAGCTTCGGTCGCTTCGAATGGATCCATGCGCTCGTCGATGTACCATGATTGGGCGAGTCCGTAGGATTTGCCTGTGGCAGGCATAAACTGCCATAGACCAGCAGCACCTACTCTCGACATGGCATTTGGACGTAAGCCCGACTCAACGATAGACAAGTATTTCAATTCGTCTGGCATGCCTCTTTTGGCCAATTCTGCTTCGAAAATTGGAAAAAAGACGTTTTTATTGGCTAAGACAGATTTGGTGTATTCACGGTCTCGAATGGTAAAATAATCTATGAAAGCCTTGATTCGCTCATTGTATTCTAGGGGAATGCTTCCCTCTATACAGCTCAGGCGATCTTCCATCAGCTCGTATGATACTTCTGGAAATTGATCCAGAGTAGCGTCTTTTTGTGCGAGGATAGGAAAGGACACAATGAGCCCGAGGAATAAGAGAAAATGTTTGATCATAATTTATTTTGCCAGTACGTGATCGACCAAGTACTTCGAAAAAGATAACAGTTTTTCTTCTTCAAAAGTATTTGCAATCACTTGAATTCCAATCGGCATTCCGTTTTTATCCTTTCCGTTGGGCAAGGAGATAGCAGGAAGCCCAGCTAATGAAGCTTGTACGGTAAATATATCTTCGAGATACATTTCCAATGGGTCGCGGTTATGGCTATTGAGTTCAAAAGCAGTGGTAGGAGCGGTTGGCAAAATGATAAAATCGTGAGTTTCAAATATCTTTTTTGTTTCGTCACGAATTAATCTTCGAACTTTTTGAGCCTTGGTAAAATAGGCATCGTAAAAGCCCTCACTGAGCACATAGGTGCCAAGCAAAATTCTTTTTTTCACTTCATCGCCAAACCCTTCTGAGCGAGATTTTTTATACATCGACTCTAGGTCATGTGCTTTGTCGCTACGGTAGCCATATCGTACGCCATCGTATCTCGATAGGTTGGTGCTGGCCTCGGCAGTGGTGAGTATATAGTAGGTAGGGAGTACATAGTCTAGGTATTGAAAACCCAGATGATCGATACCGTGTCCTTGATTTTTTAATTTGGCGTAAGCCTCACTGGTGGCACTCTTTACTTCTTCGTCTAACCCTTCATGAGAGAGAATGTTGTCGAAGCAAGCGATTTTTGCGTTGCCTTCCCAGTGGATATTTTTGGAATAAGCTGGTACATCTGAATGCGAGACGGTGGTGTCGTATTCGTCTGACCCAGCCATAATTTCGAGCGTAAGGGCGGTATCTTCTATGGTATTTGCTAAGATACCTACGCAATCGAACGAACTCGCATAGGCAGATAGCCCGTGACGAGAGATGCGGCCATAATTAGGTTTGAGTCCTACAATCCCGCAGTAGGCTGCTGGCTGGCGTACTGAACCTCCTGTGTCTGACCCGATAGATACGAGGCACATGTCCGCTTGTACGGCGACTGCCGACCCACCAGAAGACCCTCCTGGCACACGGTTTTCTCCAGCGGCATTGATGACTGGACCAAACACCGAGTTTTCGTTGGACGAGCCCATGGCAAATTCATCGCAATTGTTTCTACCGATGAGGATGGCATCTTCGTCTAGCAAACGCTGTACGCATGTGGCTGTAAATTGTGATTCGAAGCCTTCGAGTATTTTGCTGCCGCATTGAAGTGTATGGCCTTCGTGGCAGTACACATCTTTGATGGTGAAGACCATGCCTGCCAATCGACCAGCAGTGCCTGCTTCGATTTTGGCTTGTATGGTTTTGGCTGCAGCGAGTGCTTCTGCCTCATATACCGCCGTGAGGGCGTTGAGGTTTTTGTTTTTGTGTATGTTGGAAATGTAGTGGTTGACTAACCCTACACAGTCTATGGCTCCCGAATCAATGTCTGATTGGATTCGAGACAGTGAATCGTATGTGCTCAAAATTATTCCTTCTCGTCTTTGATACCTTCTTGAATTTCGTCTTTGATTTCTTTAGACGCATCCTTGAATTCTCTTATTCCTTTACCCAATCCTTTGGCCAGCTCAGGTATTTTCTTAGCGCCAAATAGCAAAATAATTACCAAAACGATAATTACTAGTTCCCATCCGCCAGGCATCCCAAATGCTAATACTGTATTTGCCATTTTGTTTTGATCTAGTGTGTGTGTTTTAAAGGCCACAAAGATAAGCCAATTTGGTTCAACTATACGATCGACTTATTTAAATAGTTGTAGAGGTCTGCTTTATTCAATAATTTAAAATAAGGTTTCTCTTTATTAAAGATTTCAAAAATATATTCGGATTTTAAAACCTAAATATAGAACGATCGTTATATTCGTAATTACAAATTTTGTATAGACACATATTCACTAAACTAATTATCAAACATGTTAAACGTATTATTATTAGCACTAGGCCTGACTATTAACCCTGCCGAAACCAATTCAACGTATCAAGCAAATGTAGAGGAGAGCACTGTAGCTTGGACTGCAAAAAAAGTAGTAAGCGGTGGACACAATGGCAACATACAAATAGCTAAAGGCTCTTTGGAAATTGACGGATCGAAATTAACGGGTGGTTCATTCGAAATTGATATGACCACGATTGAGGTGACTGACCTTGAAGGAGAATGGAAAGGCAAGTTAGAGGGGCATTTGAACTCTGATGATTTTTTTGCTGTGGAAACGTATAAAACAGCAGTTTTCAAAATCACGAATGCTAAAAGCACGGGGAAAGGAAAATATGAGGTGACTGGAGATTTGACGATCAAAGGCAAAACAGCGGCCATCACATTTCCAGCAGAGGTGAGTGTGAAAGGTGGCAAAGCTACTGCCACGGCTAAAATCGCTGTGGACAGAACAAAATTCGGCGTGAGATATGGCTCTAATAGCTTCTTCGACAACTTAGGAGACAAAGCAATTGCTGATGAATTTACTTTAGACGTTACGCTTGTAGCTACTAAGTAAGGTATGGATTTGTTCTAGGGTTGTGAAACCAAGAAAAATACTAAAGGCTGCCCGAAAGGACAGCCTTTTTTTGTTTGTCAAAAATCATATTTTCATTTTGAAATGGAGGGATAAAAGCACTGGTTTTTTCCTTTATAAATACCCATATATGGGTATTTAACTAACTCCATATAGGCTATAAATTTATTCTTCTGAAAAAAAGAATGTACCCTATTTAAAGAAATTGAATTATGAAAAAGCTATTACTACTGTTGAGCCTTTTTGGCTTTTTTCTATTTACTACAGGCTGTAGTGATGATGATGACACCGCTTGTGATGAGGACGAAATCTATGATGAGATAGATGATTTAAACGATGAAATTCATGAGGCATGCGTGGAGGATTTTGATTGCGATGATTGTGAAGATGCGATTAAAGCAATGAGAAATTACGCAAAGAGTATTGAAGGTTGTATCGAGGACGACGAAGATGAAGAGGCCTATGATGACCTTATGGATGATCTAGACGACTTGGAGGATGATCTAGATGACATTTGCTAGTCGAAAAAGATAGTTTTAAAAACAAAGAAAGACAGGTGTTTGCCTGTCTTTCTTTGTTTAAAAGGTTTTTTTTATAGCCTCAGGATAATTTCCTTGATCGGAATTTTTAGCCGCCACATTTCTGCTTTTGTTTGCTGGGTGCTGTCCATACAGTATTTATATACCAAATCATTCTTTGCAATGGGGTAGGCATACAGCACTGTTTTGCGATCTGCTTTTTGAACTGCGGCTGTAGCTGTCAGGTCGTTTTCTAGGTTGTATTGATACGCTTCTAGCAACTGAAATTCTAAGTCTGATTTATTCGGCGTCTGATTTCCCACCTTGTCAATTTCGACTTTATAAAATTGGGCTAGTGTATCCAATTCATCCCATTTGGAGATGTCGCATGTAGGCGAGTCTGGGTTGATGTTTTTTTGTATTACCTGGTTTATCACTTTCATGACTTCTCCGCCGATGAGCGAACCACCTTGCAATATTTCTGCCTCAGTTACTTTTTTGATTTCCTGTGTTTTCATCAATTCTACAGTAGAAATTGTGTTTTTATTCTGATCGTGGCAAGCTGTCAATATAAGGACAGCACAAATCAACCTATATATATTCATATCTTTCCTTTGTTTATAACAAATAAACACATCATCTTTCTACTATCAATTAAAACTATCAAAATTAATAAGAATGAAAAAATTACTATTACTCAGCAGTATGTGTGCAGTGTTTTTTTATGACAAGCTGCAAAGACGATGAAGTAGATTGTGAAGCTAAAGCAGAAGAAGTTAGCGATCTTTTAGGTGAGATGATTGCGGCAAGTCTCGTATATGCTTTCGACGATTCGTCTGAAAATTGTAAGGCATATAAGGAAGTACTTGAGAAGTACAAAGACGTTATTGATGGAGCGCAGGATTGTTATGATTCTTCAGATGAATATCAAGAAGAAATCGATGAATTGAATGATGAGCTAGAAGCTTTGGATTGCTAATAGTCACATAGTTGCGAATTATGATTTAAAAGAAGGACAGCCTACTGGCTGTCCTTCTTTTGTGTACAGGGGTAGGCAATCAATACCATTTGCTGTGCTCATAGGAGTGTGGTTTATACTTACTATTTGGTATGTTTTTCTGTTGGACGGGTCTATATTTTTGTGGGTCTAAATAGACTTGTGGATTTTGTCAAATTTAAAAAATGGAAAGATGAAACATATGTTTTTATTAATCAGCATGTTTGGGATCACCTTCGTGATGCACAGCTGCGTCGATGATGGGCCTAATTGTGACGAAGAGACAATTGATGAGCAAATGGAGGACCTATTCGAGACATATAGTAATGAATGCTCTGGTAGTGTAGCAGATTGTGAAGGTTGTGGACAGGCTATTGAAGAATATGTCGACTTTTTGAAAAGCATCAAGAGCTGTGCTTCCTCAGCCGAAGGTTTGGATGAAGAGTACATCGAGGGGTTTATTGGTGATTTGGAAGATGAATTGGATGACATGGGGTGCAGCCATGACGACGATGATGACGAAGAAGAAGAAGAAGGGTGCAACTTAGAGTTTAAATTCACGAGCTATCTAGACCCTAGTAGACATTCGTTTGTTGCCAGTCATATCACAGACTATGAACCCGAATTTGTAAATTTCTCAGTAACTCCTCTTGAGGTAAATAAAATAAAATCTGGTCCTGCATCATACCCAGGTACGTCATCAGGGCAGCCAGATGCGAATAGCGGGGTTTATAACAATCCACTCCCGGGCTATTATGATATTGCATCGATAGACGATAGGAATTGCAAGGTCGTGAAACGTTTTTTACTTCCAGGCTTTCATATTTTGGATCATGACTTAAGAGTAGGGGGTAGCGTGACTCGACTTGATTTTATTTCGAATGATGTAAAATACTTTAGTACAATTGCTAATATTAGTATTGGTGAAACTTGGAATGACAATGCACTAAAAGAGGACTATAGGCCTGAGCTTAACTTCACTTGTTGGTTTAATTCTGAGAAAGTTTTAAACAATGGAGGGTCTGTAGTAGTGACTCAAGCGGAGAATAAAACTGCTGATTGGCAGGAGTTTGCTACCACTTTGAAGATGCCAGAGGTTGCGTCTGATTTTGATTTGTTTCCTGGTACTATCACTCTTGTGGATTACAGCGACCCTGTAGGTTATAGTTTGCCAGAGAGTGAAGATGACCGTAGTGGTGGGTCTGTCAGCGTGACTGTCAATAAGACATCAAACTTCAGCCAAAGAGATGGGGATATGGAAGCTTTGCTAAATCAAGCGTATGAACTGTATGTGACGTACGACAATTATTATCTTGAAAGCGCAACAGGCACAATAAAATTAGAAGGGAGTATTGAAATACTGTGGGTAGGCAATAGCCTTAAAAATAACGAAGACTAAGTAGAACCTGATTTGTTATGAGGAAATAGGCACTCAGGATTATAACCAGTTGAATTAAAATTGTTGAAACCCTATGATTGATCTAAAAGAAGGACAGCCTACTGGCTGTCCTTCTTTTTTTGAAGAGTCGTTTTATACAATGGATTCGGATTCATGAAGTGGACCCTCCCTCCATGCTTGAAAGATCACATTGCTACGATCCTATTTATTCATTGTATATTGCTATTAATAATGACCCGAGGGTCATGCGATATCTGTTTTTAACAATTAAAAATAAAATGACAATGAAGCAATTATCAATTTTATTCAGCCTGCTATGTATCATGTTTGTCCTATCCAGTTGTAGTGGAGATGATGATAAGGATGATGACAAGAACATATCAGGATGCAGCGAAACATTAATAACAGAAGCCTCAGAAGACTATAACGAAAAACTCGAGGCCTATCAGGAGGATCAATCAGTTGAAAACTGTAAAGCCCTACAAGCCTCCATCAATAACCTACTCGATGTTTACGACGAGTGGTTTGACTGCTTTGGTATAGACCTGGGTTTCGATTCGGAAGAATACGAAAAGGAAAAACAAGACTTGGACTGTTAGAATTATTCAATTCTTCTAATGTTAGAATCAGAGATTAGTGGGTAATCCATTGGAAGTTTATGTGCTTATCACTAATTTTTGGTTCTCATGTATCAGCAAGCGGAAGACGAAGAAATAAACCCCCATATCCTCTGTAGAGAACTCCCCGTACTCGTGACAGGAGGAGCAGGGTATATGGCTTCTTGGCTGGTCAAATACCTGTTGGAAGACGGTTACAAAGTACGTGTCACCGTGCGTGATCTCAGCAACGAAGACAAATACAAACATCTTCAAAAAATAGCAGAAAGAGCTAAAGGGTCGTTGGACATATTAGAAGCAGATCTAATGGAGCCCGATGGTTTTAAGGCAGCAATGTATGGCTGTAATATGGTATTTCATACCGCATCTCCTTACCTACTTAGTGGTATTACTAACCCCCAAAAGCAATTGATAGACCCTTCTTTTGAAGGGACGAGAAATGTGTTGGAGATGGTAAACAAAACATCGTCGGTGAAGAAGGTCGTTTTTACCAGTGCAATCTCTGCCATCTATGGAGATGTCACAGACATTATCAGTACCAAAGAGCAAAAGTTTACTGAAGATTACTGGAATAAATCCAGCAATTTGAAACATCAGCCATTGGCGTTTTCTAAAACGGTAGCTGAGCGTGAGGCTTGGCGCATACATGATGAGCAAAGCCGATGGAAAATGGTGGCTCTTAACCCTGCCGTCATCCTTGGCCCATCGCTTACTACTAACAGCCGATCGGGTAGTTTCGATTTCATCAAAAAGATTGCTAATGGCACGTACAAAACAGGAGTACCTAATGTACAGTATGGTTTTGTAGATGTACGAGATGTGGCTCAGGCACACATATTTGCTGCTCAAGATCAATATGCCGAAGGTCGATTTATGCTGGTGGCTGAGGTTAAATCCATGCTAGAGGTAGCCGATATTTTACACAAAAAATTTGGAGAAACTTTTCCTTTTCCCACAAAAATATTCCCTAAAAAAATGCTTTATTTCTTCGGGTTTACCAAGGGGTTTTCTCGCAAGTTTGTGGTAGAAAATGTGGATCAAACGTTAGCCTTTGACAACACTAAAAGTCGCCATGAAATAGGTGTGTACTATAAGCCTATAGATGAAGCTGCTACGGATTTGCTACAGTATATACTTGATCACAATATGCTGGATTAGGATGACTGAACTACCCATTCATCGTTCCAATTTTTTCCCCTCTGATTGTCATATATTCTTTCATCAAATTGGCCGTAAGGCAAGAATGTACTGGAAGGATTCCTAAAACATCACCAATTTTGATCTTTGCCATTTGATCTTTGGATAGAGTGATTTTGCCATGTTCTTGAGAGAGACTTTTTACATGACATCCTTCTAGTGGCTTAGACCAGCTTTTTTCTTGTAGCTCCACTACTTGACCAAAATACGATTGACCCGCGGCATCTTGCAATCGATCTTTGCTTAGGTGTACGGCACCTGCATGAACAACTACTTCAGACTTGTCAGGATAAATGGCCACTACAGGAGCAGCCAGACACACGGCGATTTTATCATAACCGCAAGAGCCAATCTCGGTTTGCATCACATCATAGAAGACCAAATTGCCAGGACGGATTTCATCTATGTTTTTAAAATTCTCCACGATACTGCATGAAGGGGTGTCTCCTATAGAGATGATTAGATCATTGCTGAGTTCATTGCGCAAAGTGTTTAATGCTTTTACTCCATAATTATATATAGATGTAATGTTCTCTTTTTTAGTTTCAATATAGGTATGTCCAAAGTGAGCCAATAGGCCTTTGAATTTGTGTGGTTTTTTTATAGCTGTTGCTAATGCTTGCACTTCTGCTACGTTTTCGTGCCAGATGCCTACACGGTGATAGCCCGTGTCGATCTTAATATAAATATCAACAGTATCGGATATTTCTGAATGGACGAGGTTCATTGTATCAAGTGAGTCCACTACCAAACCCAAAGTTACCTGTTTGGCCAAGTGCTTTAGCACGTCTATTTGTAGGACGTTAACAGGAAAGGCTATCGTGATGTCTTTCCACCCATGACTGGCAAAATAGACAGCCATATCGATGGATGAAACAGTGATACTTGTCACTCCCTGTTCTCGATACCACTCGCCGATCTCTTTCGAGAAATGTGTTTTGAAATGTGGACGGTATTTCACCCCAGATGCCTTGGCTTTGGCTGCCATTTGTTTGATGTTTTGAATGGCCTTTTTTTTATCTAATAATAAGGTGGGTTTTGTGATTTTATACATAGCTAGCGGACGTTTTAGGACGCCAACAGACGCCTATGATAATTGATCTGGCCGAGGTGGTACATGAGGTGGCCTGTCAAATGAATCAGAAAGTAAGAAAAAGTGATTGGTTTGCCAAATACTTCAAGGGGATATGTTTTTTCAAGGTCGCTATCAGAAAGCTTATTGAGTGCTTTTTCGATTGCAAGTTTGGTTTGTTGAATTTCGTTTTGTAATTCGCCAATAGGCAAATCCTTCTGGCCAAACTCCAATTCACGTTGGCGGATATAGCCGTCTGCTCCTACGATAGCTCCTACAAAGTGCTGTAAGTTTCCACAGAGATGAAGTGTTAGGTTGCCTGCCGAGTTTTTTATATCACCGTCTATGAGCCAAAGATCAGAAGGATTGTCATAGGCATTGATTTCTTTTTCCAGCACAGTGAGATCTCGCAGTAGGACTTGTTTGATCGATTCTACATTTGTATTCATAAGAATCAGACGGGTGTGTTTATATAGTTCAAAAATTCCTTTTTGGTATCTTCGTTGGTGAATTTTCCGCTGAAGTGTGCCGTACCCGTTTTGCTATTGGTGTCTCCTACACCTCTCGATGATACGCACATGTGGTTGGCATCGATTACCACGCCTACGTCTTCGGTGTTTAGCACTTTTCTGAGTTCGTTGGCGATTTGCACAGTCATACGCTCTTGTACTTGTGGTCGTTTGGCATAGTACTGCACGATACGGTTGATCTTAGATAGACCGATCACCTTGCCGCTAGAGATATAGGCCACATGGGCTTTGCCATAGATAGGTACAAAATGATGCTCACAGTGAGAGTAGAAAGTGATTTCTTTTTCTACGAGCATTTGGTCGTAGCCAAATTTGTTTTCAAACAAACGGGCGTGTGGTTTGTTTTTAGGGTTTAACCCACTGAAAACTTCTTTTACATACATTTTGGCCACGCGATTGGGCGTGCCCTTGAGACTATCGTCTGTGAGATCTAGTCCAAGAATCTCCATGATTTCTTTGAAATGCTTGGCGATGAGTTCTACTTTGAGCTCGTCGTCCATTTTGAAAGCGTCGGCTCTGAGCGGCGTGTCAAACGAAGTCGCTACATGATCCAAATCATCGATTACATCATCCGATGGGGTATTCGACATAGTTTCTTTCTGTTTCATATAGCTTTATTTTCAAATCGTATTTTTCATCTATTTCGCTTCGGAGCAGGTTGTAAATTACTACAACTATATTTTCGGCGGTTGGGTTCAGGTTGGCAAATTCTGCTACGTCCAAATTCAAGTTTTTGTGATCGAAGCGGTTCAATACTTTGTCTTCGATCAGATCACTGAGTACTTTCAAATCATACACATAGCCTGTGTCAGGGTCAATTTCTCCAAAGAGACCCACTTCCAAATTATAATTGTGCCCATGGTAGTTTGGGTTGTTGCATTTGCCGAATACGGTTCGGTTTTTTTCGTCGCTCCATTCGGGATTGTGCAGGCGGTGGGCCGCATTGAAATGCTCTACTCTGTAAACGGCTACTCTCATAGTGCAATGTTACGCCATTCTGTTTAAATGGTTCTTTTATAAATATTGAAATTGATGACCACAAAAAATGGAAAGACTGCAACCTTGTAGTAGACGATCATGTTTAGTATAGCCATTTGGGTTCTGTTTATAGAATTCACTATATCTTCGCATGTTCTATTAAATACCTGATTCGATGGATATTGATGAAATAAAAAGTCATATTATTAAGTATCAGGAGGAAGGAAAAAAGCTTTTTACCACCTCCTCATTTCAAACACACAGTATCGTACTGCTGCATTTGCTGAGCCGTATCGATAAGACAATACCTGTCTACTGTTTGAATACAGGCTTTTTGTTTCCAGAAACATTGGCTTATAAAGATCAATTGGCTGAGGAGTTTGGACTCAATATGGTTGAGATCAAACCTGATATTCCTAAAAGTCTTCAGAAGGACAGCGAAGGCAAATTGCTATTTGCTTCTGATCCAGATAGGTGTTGTCACTACAACAAGGTGCAGCCTATGGACCGTCTGCTTTCGGATTACGACATTTGGATCAATGGCATCCGTCGTGATCAAAATGCCAACCGGGCCAAAATGAAAGTGGAAGAAAAATCGAAATTTGATACCGTTAGGTTTCATCCTATGCTGGAGTGGACCAACAAAATGATTTTCGACTATATCCGAGAGTTTAAGCTTCCCAAACACCCATTGGAATCACAAGGTTATAGCAGTATTGGCTGTGAGCCATGTACGCGTAAGCCGAGTCTAGAAATGATGGAGCGTGAAGCCCGTTGGTACGGGATGAACAAAACGGAATGTGGGCTACACACCGAATTAGTAAGTAAATAAAAAAGTAGAAGTATGGATGAGGAAATCAGCGGAGCTACCGCTTGGTTGATTGGCCTCTCTGATTCATAAATAATAGTAATGAAAGTATTAATTACCGGAGGAGCTGGATATATAGGCACCAGACTAATCAAACACCTGAGTAGCAATAAGGAAGTAGACAAGATAGTGATCTATGACAATCTGATGCGTGGCAACTACAACCTTTTTTTGGGAGACAAATTTATCAACCCATTTAGCCTAGAGTTTATCAAGGGAGATTTACTGGATTCTAGAAGTTTGAAAAAAGCTTTGAATGGTGTCGACGTAGTCATTCACTTAGCTGCCAAAGCGACTTCGCCGTTTGCTAATGTAAACCTGCACTTCTATGAGCAAGTAAACAACTGGGGCACAGCCGAGCTGACCTATGCCATAGAAGAAAGTGATGTGAAGAAAGTAATTTATCTGAGTAGTATGGGCGTTTATGGTTTTGACGATGAGCCGATCACCGACGACCATGCTTTGAACCCATCCTCTTTTTATGCGATCTCTAAGCAGAGAGGCGAAGAGCACATTCAGCGCCTGAGCAAAGACCGAAACCCGATTGTACTTCGGTGTGGCAATGTTTATGGCTATAGCCGAAGCATGAGGTTCGATGCGGTGATCAACAAGTTTGTCTTCGAGTGCAATTTTAACGGAAGACTACAGATCAACGGCAATGGTAATCAGCAGCGTTCGTTTATTCATGTGAATTCTATTGCCAATATCCTGCAAGATGTAATCAGAAAAGATATTCCATCAGGTGCTTATAATGTATCGGAGAGAAATCTATCGGTGCTTGACATTGTGGATGTATTGAAGGAATTGAAACCAGAGCTAGAGTTTTTGTTTGTGAACCAAAACACAGAGCTCCAGCAGCAGATGGCTGATATGGATCAAAAACTGATGCAGTATGTAGACTATGGAAAAAACCTACCTGCCTTCAAAGACGAGATGATCGAATTTCTGAACAGTTTTAGTTACTAAAGCTTTGCTTCAATAATTTTCATGAGCTTTTCGAGCTGTATTTGGTCGACCTTTTTAAAGTCGGCCAGTTGATCGCTGTCTACATCGAGGATCAGAGTGACCTCTCCTCCTTTGTAGGCTGGGAGTACAATCTCCGACTGCGAGGCACTGCTACAGGCGATATGACCAGGAAACTGGTCTACATCTTTTACTATTATAGTTCTTTTTTCGGCCCAAGCAGTGCCACATACACCTTTCCCTTTTTGAATTCGGGTACAAGCGATAGGCCCCTGGAAGGGTCCCAGTACCAGTTCACCCTCTTTGACTAGGTAGAAACCTACCCAGAAAAAACCCAAGCCTTCTTTGAGCGCAGCAGCAACATTGGCCAAATTGGCCGTGAGATCAGACTCGGTAGAGATTAAAGCTTCTATTTGTGGAATCAGTACTTCGTACTTTTCTTGGCGGTTGTCGGAGTGGGTAAGAAAAAGGTGTTCAGCCATATCGTATGTCGTTTGAATTGCAATTTTACGAGTCTCTGCTCTAATTGTTGATCAATTCTAAAGATATTTATCCCAATGTACGATGTAATAGTAGTAGGTGGGGGTATCTCTGGACTGATCAATGCGGTTTTGCTAAGTCGTGCGGGTTTGGCAGTGGCGCTATTCGAAAAGAACAGATATCCCTTTCATCGGGTGTGTGGTGAGTACATTTCTAATGAAGTTAAATCTTTTCTGGTCAGACATCATTTATACCCAGATATACTTGCTCCATCGCAAATTACGAAGCTCATGCTCACTTCTGTTAGTGGCAAGCAAGCTCATTTGCCTTTGCCAATGGGAGGGTTTGGTATCAGTCGCTTTGCTTTAGATCATTTCTTATTCGAACAGGCTCTAGCGGCGGGAGTGGAAGTATTTCAAGGGACGAAAGTCTCAGATATTTCTTTTGAAGAAAACCTATTTCAAGTAGCAGCCAATAGGCGATCGTATCAATCCAGACTTGTGATCGGAGCATACGGCAAGCGTTCTTCACTAGACCGAAACCGTCCATTTATGCAAAAAAAGTCACCCTATCTAGGAGTGAAATACCATATTAAAACAGACTTGCCTGCAGATGAAATTGCTTTGCACAATTTCGAAAATGGTTATTGCGGGGTCAGTCAAGTAGAAAACCAAACGTTTAACTTATGCTATTTGTCTCATCAGAGTAACCTGAAAGCATCATTGTCTATTGATGACATGGAGCAGTCTGTCCTTCATCAAAACCCATGGCTTAAAAGGCTATGGACTCATTCGGATTTCTTGTTTGATAAGCCAGAAGTAATCAGTGAGATTTCTTTTGAGAAAAAAGAGCTGGTCTATCGTCATGTATTGATGTGTGGAGATACGGCAGGAATGATTACGCCACTCTGCGGCAATGGTATGGCCATGGCTATTCGGTCTGCCTGTATACTTTCAGGTTTGATTCTTGGGCATTGGAATAGAGGTATTTTCGATAGCGCTTCGCTGGAGTTGAGTTATACCCGTGCTTGGGGCGGCCAGTTTGCTAGACGGCTTTGGGCTGGCCGCCAAATTCAAAAACTATTTGGATCCACCAGAGCCTCTCATCTGGCTGTGGGTTTGGCCAATATCCAACCACTGGGAAAATCTATCGTTAGGTTGACGCATGGCCGGTCGTTTTGAGGTCAAGTTATTTATTTTGTGGTTTTTTTGGGTGGGTCAAGTATATTATTTCTATTGAGTTCGTTTTGCTCTTCAAGTACAGCATTGATTTTTGCTACTACCTGATCTAGCTCTTCGGCACTGGCTTTGAAACTTGCCATTATTTCTTTGTGTTGATCTAGTTTTATTTCGCTACTTACTAGATTGGATATACCCAGCAGGCGTGCCAGTGGTGCTCGTAGAATATGAGAATTGATATAAGCATATTCGGCTAGTTTTTCATTGTTGACTTTTAGTTTGTCCAACGTTTCTTCTAAACTTTCATTTTTGGCTGTAAGCTCGGCCTGACTTTCTATCAACTCATTATTGTTTTGTTCTAGGTTAGAGATGAGTCCAGACAGAGCACTATTATATTTTTTTGTAAAAATCAGAACAATCAAAGAGACCGTACTCAATAAAACAGCACCTTCTAACCAAACAACAAAAGAGTTCATTCGAGTGATGATTAAAACTTCTTCCTGAATGTGGTACCATTCAAAATATCCAAAACATAGAAAGGCAGTAATGGAGATGAAATAAAAGAAAAGAGCCTTCCAAAAGTTGAAACTAAAGAGGGCATAAAAAGGAATAATGATTAGCAAGGATTTGTTTAGGGCATAAAGACCATAGCTATAGATGTCGGATAGTACTAAACTTATAAGCATTATAATGACGATGTATGCTTTCATTTTTATGCGTATGCTTTTTCTGTAGGCACAGACTAAGACAAGGATAAATACGGCAAAAGAGTCTGTGTAAAAATTCAGATTTTGCTGAGCGGAGCCATATGGGAAGTAAGCCAATAGCAAAGCCAAAAGGCCTGCAAAAACCCCAGCAATCAGAGTGGCGTCTATAATTTGAGATTTAATTTTCTCTAGATAGGCGGATGAATTTACTTGGTGCATCAGTCAAATAATTGAAAATATGTAATGTCGCAATCATCTAACTTTAGACCACGAGCAAATATCCTCTTTGCAAAGGAAAGCAATAGATATATGCACTGGTTGAAGCAACAAAAGTACTGCCCTGTCTGGACATAATTTGTTTTCAATCAGTCTTTTATGTAAAAATATTTGTTGCTTATTGGTTTCTTCATCTAAAATATGGAGACTTTGCAAACCATTCAACGTTTAAAAAAATGCTTGTTCATTTTTCGGTTGAACCAGAAATAGGGCTCGTCTACTTTAGCATTTTAATAGCTAATTTTATGACCATGCAACTCTCGCTTTTGCCCAATAAGGAAACCATGTATCAAGCACTTGTCAGCAAGGACAGTACTTTTGAAGGTGTGTTTTTTGCTGCCATCAAAACGACAGGTATTTTTTGTAGACCTACTTGCCATGCACGCAAACCCAAGGCCGAAAACGTCGAGTACTTTGGCAATTCTAAAGAGGCGCTAGACCATGGCTATAGACCCTGCAAAGTGTGCCATCCCATGGAAATGAAAGGCACCGTGCCGATTTGGCTCAAACCATTGTTAGAAGAAATCGAAGCGAGGCCGAGCATCAAAATAAATGACCAAAGCTTAAGGGATAAAGGGCTAGATCCAGCACGTGTCCGCCGATGGTTCAAAAAAAACCATGGTATGACCTTCCAGGCCTATTTGCGCGCCCTCCGTATCAATAATGCCTTTGGACAAATCCGACAAGGAGACCAAGTGATCCAGTCGGCCTATAGCAATGGTTTTGAATCATTGAGTGGTTTTTTGGAAAGTTTCAAAAATTCGACAGGCTTCAGCCCAAAAGAAAGCAAATACAAAAACATCATTTCTGTTACCCGTATCCCAACCCTACTGGGCCCTATGATAGCAGGAGCTACAGCGCATGGTATTTGTCTACTAGAATTCACGGACAGGAGAATGATTGAAACCCAGGTCGAAAGACTGAGAAAATACCTCAAAGCAGAATTAATTCCAGGGCAAAGTCCTTTCTTTGAAAAGCTGAGCGAAGAACTCCATTTATATTTTGAAGGTAAGCTTCAAAAATTTACTGTGCCATTGGAAATACCAGGCACTGATTTTCAACAAAAAGTTTGGCAAGTACTTCAAGACATTCCTTATGGGTATACGCGTAGTTATAAAGAACAAGCCATAGCCATCAATAACTTAAAAGCGATTAGAGCGGTAGCTACTGCTAATGGAGATAACCGTATTTCTATTCTCATCCCTTGTCACCGAGTGATCGGCTCGGATGGCTCTATGACGGGCTATGGCGGAGGCGTGTGGCGCAAACAGTGGCTGCTAAACCTAGAACAGAAAACCGCAGGCTAATCCTCCGTGATTTTCTTATCTTCGCTTGTATACAAAACCGAACATTTGAAACCACCGAAAGCCTTTCCTGAAAACACTAAGTTTCAAAACCTAAAGAAATTTCAGGCCTCTCCTATTTTGTATATGAAAGAGGCTGCGGCCAAATACGGCTCACCAGTCGATCTCAACTTGCCTATTGGCAAATTTGCTCTCATCTCCGATCCCGATCAGGCACAGCATGTACTGGCCAATAACCACGGGAACTACACCAAAAGCAATGGTTATAAACAAGTAGCGCTTGTGCTAGGTAATGGATTGCTCACCGCCGAAGGTGACGAGTGGCACCAAAACCGTAAAATGCTACAGTCGTCTTTTCACAAGACCGAATTGAGAAAATTGCTACCAGCCGTATGGCAAACAGGTGCGCAATACATTTCAGGCCTTTCTTCCCATGATGACTTGAGGCTCGATACAGAGATGAATGGACTTACACTCACCATCTTGCTCAATTCGCTGATTCATTCCTCGGACGAGGAGATACTGACCAAAATGTCTGATCATGTCAACTTCGGGCAGGAGTTTATAGTCAATCGCATACGCAACCCCTTCAAATGGCCACTTTGGATACCTACTCAGAATCATAGGCGATACCATGCGATGATGGCTGATTCGAATGAGCTGATTCAGCGAACGATAGACGAGCGATCAGCCATTTACGGAAGTGATATAGAAGATCTACTGGCTGTGTTACTATCCAAGCTAGATGCAGAAAAAGACTTTATCCAAATTAGAGATGAAATACTCACCTTTCTGGTGGCGGGGCACGAGACCTCTTCTTTGGGTATGACCTGGACGCTGCACTTGTTGGCGCATCATCCAGAAATTCAAGATAGATTATATGAGGAAGTTGCTGAGCTGGTTACGTTGGAGGATTTGGATTTGATGAATTTTTCGAATCTAAAATACACGGGTCAGGTCATCAAAGAATCTATGCGGATGTATCCGCCCATTTGGAATATTGTACGAAAGGCCAAGGCCAATGACCAGCTGGGTGCGTGTGAAATAGAGGCTGGATATCAGCTGATGAATAGCATCTATGAGTTGCATCATCATGCAGACTATTGGGACGACCCTGATACGTTCAACCCAGATCGGTTCGAAACTTATGATTTCAAACACAAGTTTCAGTATTTGCCATTTGGCGGAGGCCCTAGATTCTGTATTGGCAATAATTTCGCAATTTACGAAATGACGCTCTTGTTAGTGCAGTTTGTTCGGTCCTTCCAGTTAGAACCGTTGTCTCCCAAGTCCATTGGATTCAATCCACTTTTGACATTGCGCCCGGATCAGTCAGTGAGCGTCAGACTGAAATGTCGAAAATAGGCTTAGGTCAATTCTTCAATGGTGTTATGCTCCACTCTAAAAATCTTCATAGGCTCGAATTTGCCTTCAAGCAAACTACGAGTGCGTTCTTCTCGGGCATCTGTCACGAAGACCTGACCGAAGTCGTCGGACCCGATGATGGACATCAGCTGCGAGATGCGGGCATCATCCAGTTTATCAAAAATATCGTCGAGCAGCAGCAGTGGCGTAATGCCCAAGTGCGATTTCACAAATTCGAATTGTGCCAATTTCAAACTAATCAGCAGTGACTTTTGCTGACCCTGAGACCCAAATTTTTTGATCAGATAATCATCGATTTCAAACAAATATTCATCTCTATGAATACCTAAATTGGTACGTTGAGTGATGAGGTCTTTTTGAGTACCCTTGGCATATTGTTGTTCGAAGTCGGTAGAGAGTACCTTGGTTTGATATATGATGGAGACACGTTCTTTTTTGTCAGAGATCCGGTCGTAGTTGGATTGAAGGTGTGGAAGAAACTCCTCAATAAATGCCATGCGTTTTTTGGCGATTTCTACGCAGAGCTGAATCATGGGTTGGTTGTATGTATCCAGCATGATGGCATCTACCTTGCCAGCTTCGTTCATTTTCTTTAATAAGGCATTGCGCTGCTTGAGGAGATGATTGTATTTGATGAGGGCTTGCAGATACGAAAGGTCATATTGTGAAATGATGCTGTCAAAAAACTTGCGTCTGGTTTCGTTGCTTTCGCGAATGAGTTCGTCATCGTTGGGGGCAATTAGCACAACAGGAAATTTGCCCACATGTTCACTCAGCTTATCATATTCTGCCTCATCTACCTTAAAAGTCTTTCGACTGTTCTTTTTGAGGCTACAATGTATCTGATGTATTTTGTCTAATTTTTCGAAAACGCCATTTACTACGAAATACTTTCCTTTGTGACAGATGCTTTGGGCATCCAGCGAATGAAAGGCACTTTTGGTTGTAGACAAATAATGAATGGCATCTAAAATGTTGGTTTTTCCGCTGCCATTCATACCGACCAAACAATTGAAATGATTGCAAAATGAAACGTCTGCCTTTTCATAATTTTTAAAATATTGTAAGGACAGTGATTGAAGAAACATAATGCTTTGCTGTAACTACTAATTTAACTAATTTCGCAGATCGTAAAACAAGCGAAACGACAACCCCCAAAGTACTTAATTCAGTCAAACCGCTTAAATAACTTTTGAAATGGCAAGTGTAAAAGAAAAAAAGAACTCAAAAGCAACATCCAAAAATGAATTTTCGAAATCGACTTATATGACTTGGTATGAGTCTATGATGATGATGCGAAAATTTGAGGAGAAAGCGGGTCAGCTTTATGGTCAGCAGAAGATCAAAGGATTTTGCCACTTGTACATCGGCCAAGAGGCTTGTGTAGCAGGAGCTGTAAGTGCATTAGAAGAGGGTGATAAGTATATCACTGCTTATAGGGATCATGCACACCCTATCGCTTTGGGTACGGACCCTAAAAGAATCATGGCTGAGCTATTTGCCAAGGAGACGGGTACCTCTAAAGGAAAAGGTGGATCGATGCACATTTTTGATAAAGAGCATCATTTCTATGGTGGACATGGTATCGTTGGTGGACAGGTGCCATTAGGAGCAGGTCTAGCATTCACCGAAAAATATAATAATACTGGTAAGCTGAGTATTACTTACATGGGCGATGGCGCGGTAAGACAAGGTGCTTTTCACGAGGCTTTAAACATGGCCATGACGATGAAACTGCCAGCCATCTTTGTCATTGAAAACAATGGTTATGCCATGGGTACATCAGTGAAAAGAACGTCAAATGTAACGGGTCTGGATCAACTAGGTAGTGCATACGAAATGCCTTCTGAGTCTGTAGATGGTATGTCTGTAATCGACGTACACCATGCAGTGGCAAGAGCGGCAGAGCGTGCTAGAAAAGGAGACGGTCCTACTTTGTTAGAATTCAAAACGTACCGATACAAAGGGCACTCTATGTCTGACCCTGCAAAATACAGAACCAAAGAGGAGCTAGAGTCATACAAGCAACGAGATCCAATCGAAATGGTGAGAAAAGATATCCTTACTATGAAATTGGCTACAGAAAAAGAATTAGCAACCATTGACCAAAAGATCAAGGAAGAAGTAAGCCTTTGTGTGAAATTTGCTGAAGAATCGGCCTATCCAGCACCAGAAAACGCATACACAGATGTATATGCTGATCCAGCTTATCCTTTCTTGGAGGACTAATTACGGATATAAGTCGTAGCATTAACCGATGATTTTAAAATATTGCTACATTTGCGGTCAGAATTTTTGAAATAGAATGACAAAAAAGAGAAAAAGTACGGAGAATCACGATCATGATTTGTTTGAGAATCCGGAAGCAATAGCAGAGCAGCTATCGAGAACAGAGCAGTTCATCGAAAAAAACAAAACGATTGTGTCTGTATTAGCAGGTATCATCCTAGTAGCTATCGTTGGTTACATGTTTAGCAGCTATTATATCAAAGGGCAAAATGATAATGCTCAGAGAGATATGTTTCAGGCAGTGTATTATTTTGAAGCTGACAGTTTGGGCAAAGCCTTAAATGGTGATGGTAACAACTATGGCTTCCTAGAGATCATCAGTGAGTACGGCATGACCGATGCTGCCAATATGGCTAATTATTATGCAGGGGCTACTTATCTGAAACTTGGAGACTTCGAAAATGCTGTGAGATATTTGAGTGATTTTAGTGCCTCTGATTATGTGATTCAAGCGAGAGCTTATGCTCTTATCGGTGATGCACAAATGGAGTTAGGCAAGTTTGGAGAAGCGGCAGCTAATTACGAAAAAGCAGCTGATTACAATGCCAACAAGCAATTTAGCCCTACTTATTTAGTAAAAGCGGCTATTGCCAATGAGCAAGCCGGAGATTTGAGTGCTGCCAAAGATAATTATCAGGCAATAGTGGATGATTTTTATGGCGTGGTTGAATACCAAGAATCTGTAAAACAAATCGCTAGACTAAAAGGATTGACTAACTAAGTCTACTAGAATAAAATATTTGAAAAGGGATGGGTTTGTAACTCCTCCCTTTTTTTCTGACAAAACTAAAATAGTACTTACTTATTATTCAAAATTAAAAGCCATGGCTAGTAATCTTAAAAACCTCAGCGACTACAGTTCTAAAAATGTATTGGACATTTCCAACAAAACATTTGCCATCGTAGTATCGGAGTGGAACGAGGAAGTAACCGAGTCGCTATACAATGGAGCGGTAGAGACACTAAAGCAGCACGGCGCACAAGCGACTAATATTGTGAGAGTAGACGTACCAGGTAGTTTTGAGCTCAGCCTAGGAGCACAAAAGCTGGCCCAGAGAGAGGACGTAGATGCTGTGATCTGTCTGGGGTGTGTGATCCAAGGCGAGACCCGTCATTTCGATTTCATATGCGACGCAGTTGCTCATGGTATTACTAATGTATCTCTCAAATACGACAAGCCAGTAATATTTGGTGTACTGACTCCCGAAACGCAAAAACAAGCAATAGATAGAGCTGGCGGAAAACATGGAAACAAAGGAGATGAAGCGGCCATTACAGCTGTCAAAATGCTCGCGCTTTAACTTAAAAAGAAGCGTGGGTTTTTAAAGAATCCCCCAATAGAAGAAGATCAACCAGACCAGCACGAATAGCGGTAGGAGAATAGGAATAGAAAATCTAATGATGTAGCCAAAAAAGGATGGCATCTTTATCCCTACCTGCTCTGCGATAGACTTCACCATAAAATTTGGTCCGTTGCCGATATAGGTCATAGAGCCAAAGAATACCGCAGCGATAGAAATAGCTTTCAAAGACAGGATTGAATTGACAAATTCTCCATTTGAAAACCCTACAACATCGGATATAGTAGAGATAGAGCCTCCTTGTGAGGCCAAAGCTGCCGTCAAGAAATTGATATAAGTAGGGGCATTATCCAAAAAGCCAGATAACAATCCTGTCCCCCAATACAACGTATTGTGCGTGATCATGGCTGCACCTGCATCTGATTGGGCAAAGTTGCCAACCAGCTCCAAAGCAGGCATCATGGTTCCGAATATACCAATGAAAATAAAGGCAACTTCTCGAATAGGTTCGAAGTTGAACTCATTTCCCTGAATGGCTTTTTGATCAGCTAGTTTGTAGGAAAGAAATCCGCAAGTAAGCATGATGATTTCACGCAGGAAGGAAAATTTTTGACCATCATAATGTATTGCAGGCACCCAGTCCAATACATTCGGATCTAAGAACACGGCTCCTACAATGACTGCTAACCAGCCAAAGTTTTTCGTGCCTACGAAAGTAACTTTATTAGCAGGGGGTGCTTCGTCACTATCGAAGCTGTAGTTAGACTTGTTTCTTTTGTCTTTGAAGTAGAAGATAACAGCTAATGCCAAACAGGCAAAAAGCCAAGGAATAATGTTGTGTTCAAGTGTCCAGAAGAACGGGACTCCTTTTAAAAACCCCAAAAACAAAGGAGGATCACCAATAGGAGTCAGCGAACCACCAATATTACTTACCATGAAAATAAAGAAGATAATGTGGTAAGGTTTGATTCTGTCTTTATTAAGCCTAATGAATGGACGAATGAGGAGCATCGAAGCCCCTGTTGTACCAATAATATTGGCAATCAGAGCACCGATCAAAAGAATGATCACGTTGGTCATTGGTTTGGCCTCTTTGTCTACTTCGATCATGATGCCCCCAGAGGCAATGAATAAGCCACTGAGCAAGGCGATAAATTGGACGTATTCCGCTAGTGCATGTATTGGAGCATGAACATTGTGTAAACCAAATAGATAGTATAAGACGACTAAGCTAGCTAAAACGCAAGCTACGATAGGGTAATTTTTGTGCCAAAAGTGCTCGTAAAACAACGGGCCAGTAGCTATCATGATTAGCAATAAAGCAAATGGGATAACACTCCAACCTGGTGCGTGATGATGTGCATCATCACTAGCTATTTCTGTAGTGTCGGCTGTTGAGGCGACAGAGGTTACAGCTGTAGATTCTTTATTGGTACTTTCAATGCCGGCGTACCCCTTCAGGCCGAAACTCAACAAAACAAAAAGAACCAAATATTTGTACATACTGCTATAGAATAAATGAGGGCAATTATATAAAATCTGAACCGATCATTTTAGTTTCAAGATAGAATTTTTTAAATCTTCTCACAGCACGCCTTAAAAGGTACAATAAAGATATTGCCTGTTGGCGTAAAACCAAATTGAAGTATTAATATTTTACAATTTTTGTACGTAATCAGTTCTCCTATTAATTTCACCGTATAGAAAAAGTACAATAACTATGTAATTTTCCAATGAGCCATCGAACAAAAAATATAGCCATCGACATTGGCAACTCATCTATCAAAGTGGGGCTATTCAATCATTCTCATTTGGAGAAAGACTGGACTTGTCATTCGGTAGAAGAAGTCGTTTCTATAGTGAATCAAAGTGGAGCTATACGGATTATGTTCTGTTCGGTTGCCTCTTCTGTAGATCCATTTCTCTCGCTGCTCCAAGATTTTGAAATAAATATTCTGTCGGCAAGCACACCAATTCCGTTTGAGAATCATTATAAAACAAAACATACGCTGGGAGTAGATAGAATAGCTGCCTTGGCAGGTGCCGAAGCGATCAGTCATGGGAAAAACAATTTGGTCATCGACATTGGCTCATGTATTACCTATGACTTTTTGGATAAAAAAAACATATATCATGGAGGCAGTATTTCTCCAGGTATCGATCTTCGGTTTAAAGCCATGAACAGCTACACAGAAAAATTGCCTTTAATTACCGAGTGGGAATCAGCCGAACTCATTGGAACGACAACGAAAGAATCTATGGTAAGTGGGGTGTTAAATGGTATAACGGAAGAGTTAGATGGTATGATTAGTCGTTATCAAGCCAAATGGCCTGATTTAGAAGTGATTATGTGTGGCAGGGGACTAAATAGTTTTGAATCTAAATTAAAAGCATCCATCTTTGCATCCCCTAAATTGGTGTTGGTCGGATTGAACAGGATATTGGAGTATAATGAGAAGATTTAAATGGTTATTGACTTTTGCAGCTTTGTTGAGCTGCAAATTTGTTTCAGCACAGTTTACCTATTCACCATACACAGCCATTGGCATTGGGGATAAAAATAGTATGGGGCTAGCTCACAATAGCGCCATGGGCGGTGTGGGCATTGCTACACCCTCTACTTGGCATATTAATACTGTTAATCCTGCATTACTTCCATACAACGCGCTCACGGTTTTTGAAATAGGAATGGAAGGCGAAAACAGAACCATTTCGAACGAACTCAATTCTATCAAAGTGGGCAGTGGGGGTCTCAAGTACCTCACTTTTGCTTTTCCAATTATGTCTGGAACCTGGACAGCTAACCTTGGCTTGATGCCTTATAGCTCAGTCAACTACACTTTTTCGACCAGCCAACCAGTAGACGGTACTACTACAGATGCCATTATCGATTTTGAGGGCGATGGAGGCTTAAACCAAGTTTTCTTCTCTAATGGGGTGAGAATAGTCAAAGGGTTGACTGTCGGACTTAGAACGTCATTCATTTTTGGTTTGATTGAAGGTACGACCGCTACTTACTTGGAAGGAGACGGGATCACCCAGCAATTTCCAACAGGTCATTATAGCAAAACCAATTATTCTGGTTTTAATTTAGGTTTTGGTGGAGCATATAGAATGGCGCTGAATGATAAAGACGTGCTTAACTTTGGTGCTACGTACGATATGGGTAATTCTTTAGATGGGAAAAGACTGGAGCGCAATCAGTACGAAACCGGTACTGGCACCGCACAACCAGGCGATACCTTATTGCTTGATATGCCCGGCAGCTACCAGCTACCAGCAGAGCTTGGTGTCGGCTTTTCTTGGCAAAAGCTAAATAAGCTAACGATTGGCCTTGATGTTAAACGCTCTTTTTGGGATGAAAAAGCAGGGTTTGCGGATGATAATGAAACTTACAGAAGTACATGGTACGCAGGGATTGGCCTTGAGTTCACTCCGAAATTTAATGATGTAAACAACTACTTTAAACGAGTACAATATCGTTTAGGTGTAGACTATAAACAGGAGCCATTTGTAATAAATGGAGAAACTGTGGATAATTTTGGCATTAATTTTGGCTGGTCACTCCCTGTGAAAGGAGTGTCCGCAGTCAATATGGCCTTTAAATATGGCCAAAGAGGACAAGCTTCTGGCGCTTTAGTAAAAGAGCAATACTTCAAATTTGTGCTAGGTGCTACCATCAATGATCGATGGTTTGTTAGAAGAAAATATAATTAATTATTATGTTGCGCTTTCGTTTGTAATACCAGCACGTTTTACTTCTGTTGGGTAAAACAGAGAAAGACTATAAAAAATAAGAAAATATGAAAAAGCTAGTACTGTTAGGATTATTTATCGCGATAAATACGATCTCAATTGCACAGCAGGGATGGAAGTGGCCAGAGGATGTGGAGACGGCCAAGGAAAAAAACGCATTGTATGTAGACGCTGTAAAAAGCAAACAATATGCGACAGCACAAGCACCACACCAATGGTTGCTAGATAATGCTCCTGACCTCAACGAATCATTATATATCAATGGAGCTAAAATCTATGAAGGACTGGTAGATGCAGAATCTGACCCTGCTAAAAAAGTAGCACTTCAAGAAAAGGCACTTCAAATGTATGATGATCGTATCAAATATTTTGGAGACGAAGCAAACGTACTCAATAGAAAGGCATTTACTGCATACAAATATTACAAAGGCAACAAATCTAAATATCAAGAGTTGATGACTTTGTTTGACAAAACATTTGATATGAACCAAGCAGAAACGTTGGATAACAACTTGATGGCTTATATGGATGTGGTAAGAAGGTACAAGTTGAGTGGTGGGGCCATTACCGACGAAGAAGTGATCGATAAGTATGGGATGATCTCAGATGTGATCGATGGTAAGATCAAAACAGGCCGTAATGTACCAAGGCTAGAAAAAATTCAGGCTAATGTGGACAAACTGTTGACCGCTACAGTAACAGTAGACTGTCAGTTTGTGGAGGACAAATTAGCACCTAAGATGAGAGAAAATAAGGATCCGAAAATGGCAAAAAAGGTGTTTCAGTTGATGCTAAGTGCTAAATGTTCGGATAGCCCTACTTTCGTAGAGGCTGCGGAGATTGTTTATGAAACAGAACCTGCTTTTGGATTAGCTAAAGTGATCGCACTAAAGCATGCGTCTGGTGGAGACATGAACAAAGCGATCGAATATTATACGCAAGCATTAGAATTGACCGATGACAATTTGAAAAAATCTGAAATTTATCTAAGCATGTCTCAAATGTATGCCTCTAACGGCAACAAGTCTGCAGCAAGAACAAATGCTAGAAAAGCATTGGCCAACGACCCTTCTGCTAGTAAAGCATACACGTTGATTGGCAACTTGTACATGCAGAGCTACAATGACTGCAAAGCGGGTGTGAGCAAAGTAGATGACCGATTGGTATTTATCGCAGCATACAACCAATACAAAAAAGCAGGTGATCAAAATGCAATGAACAGCGCTAAGGAGCAATTTCCTTCAATCGAAGAAATTTTCGAATTGGGACTTACTGAAGGTCAGTCGATGACAGTAGGTTGCTGGATCAATGAAACAGTAATATTGGAAAGAAGACCTTAAAAAAAAACTTTTTTAAAAGAGCACTCTGGAGGTAGTTAGTCCCTCAGAGTGCTTTTTTATTTTTAGATTAATGATCACTTTTGTTTCGATGAAAAAAATCGCACTTGTTGTTTGCCTGATGAGCGCTTTATGCGGATGCAAAGAGCAAAAAAAAGTGGATCATGAACTCTATGATGGGCCAGAAGTCACGATGCGAAATATCGATATGCTCGTATCGGATTCGGCTATTGTGAAGTTACGGCTTGTAGCACGTACCCAGTTACAACTTGCCAATCAAGATAGGGATTTTCCTGACGGGATTTATCTTAGGTTTTATAGCCCTATTGGCTTGGTTACGTCTACTTTGGTGGCCGACAAAGGCTATTATTTTTCCAAAGAAGATTATTATAAAGCAGAAGGAAATGTAATCATGCGGAGCCTATTTAGCGGAGACGAATTGTCCACGGAGCTGCTCAATTGGGATCCAGCCAAAGAACAAATCTATACAGACAACTTTGTGACCATCAAAACCGAAGATGAAGTGATGACTGGTGAAGGATTGGAAGCCAGTCAAAACTTTGAAGAATATACCATTTTGAAGCCAAGCGGTACGATGAGTATTATGCCAGTAGGCCCCGCAGAAACCGAAGACAACTGACGATGAATAAATTATTACCAATCATCATTTTAGCTTTATCAGCTACCTTTTTCATTATTGGTGTGCACCAAATGATGACTTTAGGCTTCATGCATTCTTATTGGATTTTTATGCTAAGTATTTCTCTTATACTTTTATACAAACTAAAAAAGGACAAGAAATAGCCTTATGGACCCCTATCTCGTCGGAGTAATTCTCATTTGTATCATTTTTTCAGCCTTATTTTCAGGGTTAGAAATAGCCTTCATTACGACCAATAAGCTTCATATCGAGCTGCAAGGACAGCAAGGGAGTATTTCCGCCCGCATTCTCTCCAAGTTTGCACGAAAGCCTTCCAACTTCATCGCGACCACCCTGATAGGCAATAACCTGACCTTAGTCATATATGGTATATTTATGGCAATGCTGCTCGACCCTTGGTTCGAACGGGTGCTCCCCATACAGTTTCAAAACGACCTTGTGATTTTGTTGCTACAGACCATTATATCTACCATTATAGTACTATTCACCGCAGAATATATTCCCAAAAGTATTTTCTTGGTCAACCCCTACCGACTGCTATCTTTTCTTGCCGTACCATTTTTAGTAATATATTATATCCTTAGCCCAGCGGTATTTTTGATTGTGCTTGCTAGCAAATTCTTCATTGTGAAATTGCTAAGGCTAAATTATTCAGATGAAATCCCTGTGTTTGGGTTGACCGACCTCAACAATTACATCAAAAAAATTGCAGCAGATAGAATAGATCAAGCGGAGCAAGACGTAGATACCAAATACTTCAACAATGCTTTAGGTTTTAAAACCGTCAAAGTAAGAGAGTGTATGATCCCACGTACGGAAATAATAGCCGTAGATGTAAACGCTAGTATCGATGACCTCAACAATCAATTTATAGAAAGTGGTCACTCCAAGATTATCATATACGACGAGTCTATTGATGATGTAATTGGGTATTGTCATTCGCTTGAGCTTTTCAAAAAACCGACGGATATTAAAAGTATCTTGACCAAGATTATTATCGTGCCCGAAACCATGCCTGCCAATGAGCTGCTACTGCAGATGATTACCGATCACAAGACTTTGGCATTGGTGGTAGACGAATATGGCGGTACCTCTGGTATTGTGAGTATTGAAGACATTATCGAAGAGATATTTGGAGAGATACATGATGAACATGACGAGTCAGATTTGCTCGAAGAAAAGCTGAACGACCAAGAGTATCTGCTAAGTGCCCGACAAGAAATCACTTACCTCAACGAAACTTATGGATGGTCTTTGCCCAAGGGAGATTTTGACACGATCGGAGGGCTCATTTTGTCCATAAATGAAAACCTGCCTGAAAAGGGTCAAATCATTGATTTTGAGGGGTTTTCAATTGAGATTTTACACATGGAAGAAGCCAGAATCGAAAAGGTTCGCCTTAAAATAAATCCGCCCAACTTAACCGCGTGACAATCAATTCGCTAAGCAGAGGAAAATTTTGATATTAACATCAGTCTTGCTTATTTTGCGCTTCGTTTTAAACAATTTTATACAATGGCAGCAATAAATACGCTAAGAGAAAAGGGGGGTAAGATTATTGTTTTCCTGATCGGTTTTTCAATTGTGGCATTCGTAGGTGCTGACCTATTAGGCCCAAATTCTACCTTGCTAGGAGGTGGTAAAACTAACGTCGGAGAAATCGCAGGCTCCAAGATATCCTACCAGGATTTTCTAGCTAAGCAAGACGAAATAGAATTCAACTGGACACAGTCCAACAGACGAACGCCTACTGGCAACGATTTGACAAACATTCGTAACCTTACTTGGGATGCGCTTGTTGCGGAGTACGCATTCAAAAATGAGTATAGCGCCATTGGTCTAGCTGTATCTGACGAAGAAATCGTAGATATGGTACAGGGTGACAACATCAGTCCTGAAATCAGACAAGCTTTTTCTGATCCACAAACAGGAGAATTTAGTAAAGACAATGTAGTGGCTTTCTTGCAAAGCCTTGGCGAGCAGACTCCTGCACAGAGAGCCAATTGGTACAACTTCGAAAAGAACTTGGGTCCAGCTAGGTTGAGATTGAAATTCGACAATCTGTTGATCAAAACCAATTACGCGACTGAAGCAGAAGCAAAGTCTAAATATGTAAATGAGTCTAATACCGCAGAGATCAATTATATCTATGTGCCTTATCTCTCTATGGCAGATACGGCGATCAAAGTATCGGACAGTGAGTTAAATGCTTATTTGGATGATCACGAAAAAGAATATCAAAGAGAAGAATCTAAGACGATCAAGTATGTATCGTTCGATGTAGTACCGTCTGCCGAAGATACCGCGATGGTTGTAGAGCAGATCGAGAAGCTGAAGCAAGAACTTATCAATACGGACAATGATTCTACTTTCGCAGTAGTTAATTCAGATGGTTCAGATGCTTTTGCCGCTTATACCCCTGGTCAGTTGCCAGCTGTCTATCAAGGCGACGATGTAGTAATGGGTTCTGGTGCATTTGTAGGACCTGTAGTAGAAAATGGTAGTTACACTATTTATAAGGTATCTACCATATCGCCAAGCGATACTTATTCTGCTAGAGCAAGCCACATACTATTCAAATGGGCAAGTGATACAGATGCTGAAAAAGCTAAAGCTAAAAAGGAAGCTAGAGATATACTCAGACAAATCAAAGGAGGTGCTGATTTTGCGGAAATGGCAAGATTACACGGCACTGACGGCACAGCATCCAAAGGTGGTGACCTAGGCTGGTTCTCAGATGGAGCCATGGTAGCACCATTTCAAGAGGCTGTATTTGCAGCCTCTAAGAAGGGACTGTTGAGCGATGTGGTTGAGACTCAATTTGGTTACCACATCATTGATGTGACTGAGACCAAAACGAACAAAGTGTATAAAATCGCTAAAATCTCTTTAGATATTTTTGTGAGCGATGAGACTAGAAACGAATTTTATAGAGAGGCTGAAAACTTTGCTATGAGCGCTACAACCTTAGAAGAACTAGAGGAGAAAGCGAAAGAAGTAAATGTGCCTATAAAAACTGCTGCTAGAGTTCGTAAGAACGACAGAAGAATCACAGGAGTAACAGAAGGTAGAAATATAGTATTCTGGGCATACAATACAGCCAACTTTAATGAGGTATCGGAAGTATTCGAAATCGACGACCAGTATGTAATTGCTGTCGTAACAGAAGAACAAGAAGAAGGTGTGGCTGATTTGGAATCTGTACGATACGAAATCACTAAAAAAGTGAGAGATGAGAAGAAGGCCAAGTTGATCATGGACAAACTCAATGCGCAGTCTGGTGCTTTGGACGAAATAGCAGCTGCTTATGGGCAAGGCGCTAAGGTGTACAACATGCCAGCGTTGAAATTGAGCACCAACACATTGAAAAGTGTAGGGCTCGCACCAGAGGCTGTCGGTACCGCATTTTCTATGCAAAATGGGGAGACTACAAAACCTTTCGCAGTAGACAATGGCGTATTGATCATCGAAATGGTAAACAAGCTAGAAGCTCCTGAGGTATCAGATTACGAATCATATCGTACGCAAGTATTGCAGCAGCGTCAGGGCAGAATTGCTTATGGTGTAGACCAGACGATCAAAGACCTTGCAGAAATCAAAGACGAAAGATATAAGTTCTTTTAGTTGATAAAATCTTAAATTTAAAGTCCCGGTGTAGATCGGGACTTTTTTTGTTTATATGGATCACGCTACAGACTCATTCAAAGAAAAACTTGATACTACGTATAGTTTCCCAGCACTCTATATGTTTAAGTTTATAGTAAGGCCAGATCAAGTAGGCCAAATAGAAAAGCAGTTTTCTGAACACGAGGTGATACTGAAACCATCAAGTGGAGGAAAATATGTAAGTACTACAATCAAAATTATGGCTTCTTCGAGCGACGAGATCATCGAACATTATAAGGAAGCTGCTAAAATCGAAGGAATAATTTCCCTCTAGCACACTACCTTCTTTCCCTTTCAGTTTATATCTTGTCTTTTTAATAGCTCGACAATGAAATCCGCCTTCTTTTTGATGCTTACTGGCTTGATGCTTTGCGCCCCTGTTGCAGCTTGGGCTCAAGAACCGCTGGATGAGGATATGCCTACCAGGATGGTGGATAAGAAAGTGAAAGAAAATAAGCGAAGTAATTTTCCTAAGGAGAAAAAGATCAGATACATCTATGTGAAAGATGGAGGCAAAGTCTTATTTGGTAACCCTTGTGCAACGCAGGTCACCCATCAGATGGGGTTTGAATATGGCATTGAACACAGACCCGAAAAAGGATTTAGGCCTTGGTGGTACAGGTTCAAAACCAATACTACCACCAAAACTATCCTGTTTTTTACCAAAGGCCCTTGGTGGAGAGCCACCGTCAATAAGCGCTTCAAAGCCTGCGCCATGAGTAGCGGAGATCGTAGGGGGTGATTACGCCCCTTCGCGGGCTTGTCCCGCGATCTGTTAGACCAGGCTACAGTAGTATCAAAAACAGATGCCGCAATAAATGCGGCAAAGAACTAAATGAATTTTAGGTAATCAGATTCCCCCTTAGAAAAAGGGGGCTAGGGGGATTTGAAGCAATCACTAAAAATCTTTTTTCTATTTCAAGGGATAGGCAACGATGAAGATCGGAATAAAATCAAACAATATTTTATACCCAGTATTAGGACTATAATAGCCTTGAGTGTCTTTGCTTAAATAATTTCAAAACAGGCTACTTATAGAATTTTAGAACACTTGTGGTAAATAATGAGGGTTAGGCAGAATTGATAGCTGAATTCACTCCGATATAATTAATCCATAGTCCAATACGATATCAATAGGAGAGAATAGGTTCACCTTGGTTTATGTTTACAGATCATGAATTTTTAATCATTAAGTGAACAGATACAATGAAGATTATTTTACAACTGTTAGTTGCTTTTGGTTTTTTAGTTGGCATAAGTTCTTGTCAGCAGGGTAATACAGAAAGCTCAAGCTCACTACCCCAAAAAGAGGGATTGAGCTGGGAGGATCAAAAATTTTCAATGTTTATTCACTGGGGGATCTATTCCATTCCTGCTGGCATATGGAATGGTGAGCAAATCAGCGGATATAGCGAGCAAATAAAAGGTCACGCCAAGATCCCAACAAATAAGTACCGTCAACTCACGAAGCAATTCAATCCAATCCATTGGAACCCTGATTCAGTTGCGTTACTGGCGAAGGCTGCAGGAATGAAGTCTGTGGTCATCACTGCAAAACACCATGATGGTTTTTGTCTTTTCGATTCCAAGTACACAGACTTTGACGTGGTGGATGCCACACCATACAAAAATGACATCATCAAAGGTTTGTCAGATGCTTGCCGCAAGCAAGGGATAGATTTTGGAGTGTATTTTTCAATCATCGACTGGGATTTTCCTGGCGCCATGCCTTTCGAGTCGACAAGGAATTGTGATTCTATACCTCCGGCGCATCATCAATACAATCTAAATCAGGTTCGGGAGCTGCTCACCAATTACGGAGAGATCTCCGAATTGTGGTTTGATATGGGAGCCCCGACGCCAGAGCAAAGCAAGGAAATCGCTGACCTTGTCAAATCATTGCAGCCGAATTGTATGGTCAGTAGTCGTCTTTGGAACGACCAGGGGGATTTTATCGTGATGGGTGACAACAAAAAAGCACAATTGAAAATGGGCGTGCCGTGGCAATCTCCCGCTTCGATGTTTCACGAAACGTGGAGCTACCGATCATGGCAGGAAAGACCTAGTGTCGCAAGTAAAATCGAAGAAAAAGTCCAGGATCTTGTTGCTGTTGTAAGTTCGGGTGGCAACTACCTGCTGAATATTGGGCCGAGGGGCGATGGTTCGATTGTTCCATTTGAGCGAGACGTATTGTTGGGTATTGGAAATTGGTTGGAGGTTAATGGTGAAGCTATTTACGCTACGGATGCCTTTCCTGTAGAGAGTCAGGAGTGGGGATACGTTACCTCAAAGCCAGGAAAGTTATTTTTGAATGTACTGTCTTCGAGCGCTGAGGATTCAATAGTGGTAAAAAACCTTGAAGGAAAATTTTCAAAAGCATACTCACTGGTAAATTCAGATAATCCACTACCCATACAAAAATCAAATTCGGGTGTTTCAATTGCCGTGAATAATGCACATTTGGGTATAGACCCGGTGTCGGTCATCGTTTTGGAATATGATCAGCGTGAGACGATATATCAGCCTTCCAGCCTTGTGTCCCTAGGTAAGGACGGGACGTATGCCCTCAATGGAGATAATGCCGAAAAATACTTTAGCACAAGCGGTACGAGCTATATCACCAGGACGAATAGAGTAGTCAAAATGAAGTGGTACGTTCCCAAATCTGATATGCAAAACATGAAGGTCAATATAAATTATCAAAGCCTGAATGCAGAGCCACTCGTACTTTTAGTGAATGGGAAATCGCATGAATTAGATGATCAGCAGCAATCTTTGAATCAACAACTAACGACTATTGATTTGAATCAAAATCAAATCAATGAAATCGAATTGGTGCAAAAGAATAACTGTTGCCCACACAAGGATCTAGCGATTGACGCTGTCAGTTTAGTTATACATTGATTCATGACCTCTGCTAGAGGTCTTTATTTCTAATCATTTGAGAAGGCAAGTGTATAAAAAATCATTTATACTATTAACCCCAATTATCATTGGTTCTTAGCTATGGAAGCAAAGTGTCTATTTTAAAGAGAATTATGGACAGAATACCCGCCTGCTAGGAGAGCCAAGGGTTTTACGATGACCATTTTGCGTTAAGGAATGAACCTCTTCTCCAAGAGGGAGTTATTCCACTTAGAAAAAGGGGGGCTAGGGGGATTTAAGCTGTACTCTAAATCAGATCTCTGCTCAATAAATCACCGTCATTCCCTTAGCTTGTCAAGGGAATCTGTCAGCATTCAACCAGCAGATGCCCCAGATAAACCGGAGCATGACGACTTAATTTTATATGATTAAATGATCGAAGAAGGGATTTATCCCAAAGGATTAATCCCGGTATAATTAAACGGAGTAATCGACTTCAGCTGCTTCTTCAATTCATCAGAAACATCCAAAGTGTCCACAAAGTCTTTAATCACCTGATGCGTGATTTCCTGGTTGCCACGTGTCAACGCCTTTAATGCCTCATACGGTTCTGGATAGGCCTCTCTTCTCAAGATCGTTTGAATCGCCTCGGAAACCACCGCCCAGTTTTGATCCAAGTCATACTCAATCGCATGCTGGTTCAATTCCAATTTGCCAATTCCTTTTTCTAATGACTTCAACGCAATGAAAGAGTGACTAATCGGCACGCCTACATTTCTCAATACCGTAGAATCCGTCAAGTCTCTTTGCAATCTTGAGATTGGCAATTTGCCAGACAAGAAGTCATAATTCGCGTTGGCTATACCTAAGTTACCTTCCGCATTTTCGAAGTCGATTGGGTTCACTTTGTGTGGCATGGCAGAAGAACCTACCTCGCCCTTCACGATTTTCTGCTTGAAATAGCCCATAGAGATATACTGCCAGATGTCACGGCTAAAGTCGATCAAGATCGTGTTGATTCTTTTCAGATTATCAAACAAAGCAGCCATATCATCATAGTGCTCAATCTGAGTGGTTGGGTAACTTCTTCTCAGCCCCAAAGTGTTGTCCACAAAGTTGTTAGCAAACTTAATCCAATTCACTTCTGGGTAGGCGATATGGTGAGCGTTCATATTCCCAGTTGCTCCGCCAAATTTAGCGCCATATTTTACGCCATCCAGCATGTTGATCTGCTGTGTGAGCCGCTCATGGAAGACCAATATTTCTTTGCCTAGCAAGGTAGGAGAGGCTGGCTGACCATGTGTCTTTGCTAGCATAGGAATGTCCTTCCATGTTTCGGCGAGATCCATCAATGTGCCAGTGATTTTATTGATTAATGGCAAATATTCGTTTTCCACAGCATGTTTGAGTTGCAAAGGAATTGCCGTATTGTTGATGTCTTGAGAAGTCAATCCAAAATGAATGAATTCCTTGTATGGTGCTAAATCTAAATCATCAAATTTCTTTTTGATGAAGTATTCTACGGCTTTCACATCGTGATTGGTAGTTTTCTCGATGTCCTTGATTGCTTGCGCATCAGTCTCAGAAAATTCCACCACGAGTTGTCTCAACTTACCAAAAACAGAACTGTCTACATGCTTTAGTTGCGGTAACGGGTGCTGACACAAAGCGATGAAATACTCCACCTCCACATGAACCCGGTATTTGATCAATCCAAACTCTGAAAAATATTCCGCTAGCTGAGCGGTATGTCGTCTATATCTTCCGTCTACAGGCGCGATCGCCGTGAGTGCATTCAATTCCATCCTTTTTGTACTTAGTATGAGTGGCTTGCGCCAAAATAATTGGACGGCAAAATTAGGTAAATCTGGCTAGATAGAGAATGGAAATGCTGCGTTGACGTGGAAATATCTTTTGAAGTAGGTGAGAGCTTTCTGTAGATAAGAAGCTATTGTCGTTTTATGTTCTACTTCTCATCTATCAGTATTTCCAAAATGTCAGAATTTTGGAAAGATTCAACAAGAAGTTTCACAGCCAATCCTCTATTTTTAAGGCCAATTCAAAACCTGCTAAATAACCATGAAAAAACTTCTCTTTATTTTACTTGTTGCCAGTTTCATTTTTAGTTGTTCACAGAAGAATGAACCTGACCAGCCCAATTTCGACCAAGCCAAAAGCCTATTTGTCGATTATATCTCGGCTTATACCTCAGGTGTCATTTCGGCTCAGTCTAACGTTAAAATCAAATTGGCTAAGTCTGTCGATGAAATCAAATCAGGCACCGAGTTGGGAAGTGATATATTCCAATTTGAGCCCAAGCTCAAAGGTAAAACCTACTGGGAAGACGACCGCACGATTATATTTCAACCCGAGCAAAAACTAACTAGTGGAGCCAATTACACGGTGACCTTTCGATTAGCCAAAATTCTTCCTGAGTCTAAAGACAAAGGTGAATTCAAATTTGGGTTTCGAACCATCCCACAAAATTTCGAAGTCAAAATGCTTGGCATGGCACTCTATGATGCGCAGGATTTAACGAAAGTAAAACTGACGGGTCAGGTGCAAACCGCCGACAACGTAGAAAGCACACAAGTCGAGCAAATCCTTTCAGCTAGGCAAGGTTCGTCCAACCTGACCATCAGCTGGGCACATGAGTCCCCTACTCGTCATGCCTTTGTGATTGAAAATGTACAAAGAGGAGAAGCCAAAAGTGAAGTGCAAGTCACGTGGGACGGACAAGCCATACAAGTAGATGAAACTAATGATTTGAAATATGAAATCCCATCGATCAACGACTACAAAGTACTGTCTGTCAATATTGGTCGTGGCAAGCAAGATTATATATCTGTTTTGTTTTCCGATCCACTCATGCCTAAGCAAAACCTCAAAGGGTTCATCACTTTGGGTAATAGCGAACCACGCATTGTGATAGATCAAAACGAACTGAAACTATACCCGACCACTGAAATGGAAGGTACTGTTAAACTTAAGGTTTTCTCTAAGATTAAAAACTCAGCGGGTTATACCTTGAAGGAAGATTTTACCAAAGAGCTCGAACTGACGCAAGCCAAACCAGACGTCAGAATGGCTGTAAACAGCGGAACAATTATTCCTAACTCAGAAGGGCTGATTATCCCATTCGAAGCTGTGGGTTTGAAAGCCGTGGATGTCACTGTGGTGCAAATTTTCGAAGACAATGTACTCCAATACTTGCAGGTCAACAGCATGGGAGACGATTATCAGCTCAACCGAGTGGGGCGCCCCATTGCCCGAAAAACCATCAACCTATTGGAGACTGGTGTGACCGATCTCAATGAGTGGAATAGATATACACTCGATATTGCCGAGTTTACCAAAGTGCAGCCCGGTGCCATGTACCAGATCAAATTGAGCTTTCGCAAAAGTCAGTCAGCCTACTTTTGCCCTAATGCTGAAGAAGGTGAATTGGAAGCACTCGATAATTGGGACAACCAAGAAGAAAGCAGCAACTGGGACGGCTATGAAAATTATTATTCGTCCAACAATTACGATTGGCGTGAGCGCGAAAATCCTTGCAGCGACTCTTACTATATGTATCGCAGCACGCCGAGTAAGTTAGTTTTGGCGTCAGATTTGGGCTTGGTAGCCAAAAAGAGCGATCATGGAGACCTACACGTTTTCATCACCAATATGCTCGACACCCAACCGCTGTCCGACGTGAGTCTAGCGGTGTACGACTATCAGCAGCAGGCTATTGGCTCAGCCATCACCAATAAAGACGGACAGGCCAAGGTCAAAGTGAAAGGCAAACCGTTTTTGCTTGTCGCAAAATCTGGCGAGCAAATGGGCTATCTCAAAATCGATGACGGATCTTCCTTGTCGTTGAGCAATTTCAACGTAACGGGCCAAAAAATCCAAAAAGGAGTGAAAGGTTTTATCTATGGAGAACGAGGGGTTTGGCGACCAGGAGACGATATCTTCCTCACGTTTATTTTGGAAGATAAAGAAAGTGTATTGCCTAAAGGCTATCCTATAGTGCTCGAACTCAACAATCCACAAGGTCAGCTGGTAAAGAAAGTGGTGAAAACAGAAGCCACCTCAGGGATGTACAGTTTTCAGCTCAAAACCAATAACGATGCGCCAACAGGTAGGTGGCAGGCCGTACTAAAAGCAGGCGGAGCTACTTTTAGTAAGTCACTCAAAATAGAAACCATCAAGCCTAATCGCCTTAAAATCGAATTGGATTTCAAAAAGGAGAGACTTACTGCGCTGGACGAAAACATCTCTGGAGACTTAAGTGTAAAATGGCTACATGGCGCTACCGCAGGTGGGCTCAAGGCCGAATACGAAATGATCGTTTCGCCAGTTAAAACCACCTTTATTGATTATCCAAATTTCAAGTTCGACGACGAATCCAAGTATTTCTACGCAGAGCGACAAGAAGTCTTTTCTGGCAGGTTAGATGCCAATGGCTTTGCCAAAGTAAACCTAAGCCTCAACGTAGAAAACAATCCTCCTGGCGCACTAAAGGCCACTTTTAGTGGGAAGGTATATGAAGAAGGGGGCAATTTCAGCATCGACCAAGTCAGTATTCCTTACTATCCATATACCTCATTTGTTGGACTCAAAGCACCTGAGGGAGACAAAAGAGGCATGTTGCTCACAGACGAAGAACACAACATCCGTGTGGTATCCGTGGATGCAAAAGGCCAGCCCGTAAGCCGCCGCAATGTAGAAGTAGAGCTATACAAACTAGACTGGAGATGGTGGTGGGACAACAGCTACGACAACATTGGTAACTATGTCGGCAGATCGTACAACACACCACTACAAAGTACCACCATCAATACCTCCAATGGTGAAGGCAATTGGGATCTGAAAATAGACTACCCAGATTGGGGCAGATATTATGTAAAAGTGACTGATCCTATATCAGGGCACAGTGCTGGGCAGGTGGTATATGTGGATTGGCCCGGATGGGCTGGCAAAGGTGCCAGAGGAGACGCTGGCGGGGTGAGCATGCTCAACTTTGAAGTAGAAAAAGAAAAATATCAGGTAGGTGATTTGATAAAACTCACCTTCCCTAGTGCTAAAGGAGGGCGTGTATTGGTGAGTTTGGAAACGGGCAAAAAAGTGATCCAGACGTTTTGGGTGGAAACGGAAGAAAAAAACACAGCTGTCCAGTTTGAAGCCACGGCAGACATGTCTCCCAATGTATATGTGCACATCAGCATGATTCAGCCGCATGCTCAGACAGCTAATGATCTTCCTATTCGCATGTATGGCATCCAATCAGTCGAGGTGATTGACCCAAATACTATATTGAAGCCGCAGCTGGCCATGCCGAAAGAGCTCAACCCTGAGCAGACCTTCCAAGTCAAAGTAAGCGAGCAAAATGGCCGTGCCATGGCGTATTCAGTCGCAATGGTCGACGATGGTATTTTGGATTTAACCAGATATAAAACCCCCTCTCCTTGGGAGAGTTTTTATGCCAGAGAAGCACTTGGCGTGAAAACCTGGGATATTTATGATGACGTAATCGGCGCTTATGGAGGCAAATTAGAAAGGCTTCTGGCGATTGGTGGCGATGGAGAGTTGAAAGCACCTGATGCCAAAAAGGCTAACAGGTTTAAACCAGTGGTTAAATACCTTGGGCCTTTCTTTTTGAAAGCAGGAGAAACTGCCGCTCATGAGATCACGATGCCGCAGTATGTGGGCAGCGTCCGCACCATGGTAGTAGCTGCACACGAAGGAGCCTATGGGGCGGTAGATCAGACCACTGCCGTGAAACAATCCGTGATGGTACTCGCCACACTACCAAGAGTAGCTGGGCCTGGAGAAGAAATGGATTTGCCAGTCACCTTATTTGTAAACGATGATAAAATCAAACAAGTGACGGTTTCTATAAAGGAAGAAGGAAAACTAAAAGTAGTAGGAGAAAAAGCCCAAACAGTGAAATTCAGCAAAGCAGGTGAGCAAGTGGTTTACTTTAGGTTAAAGGCTGCTGAGGCGTTGGGTTTTGCTAAGGTTAATGTGACAGCCAAAGGAGGAAACATCACCGCTCAGCACGACATAGAGCTGGACGTAAGAGCGTCTAACCCCGAAGTAGTAGATGTCGCAAGTAAGCTGATTGGCGCAAGCGAAAGTTGGAGTGCCGCATATGCACCACTAGGAATGAAGGGAACCAATGGCGGCCTAATCGAGCTGTCGTCTTTGCCCTCGCTCAATCTCGAACAAAGACTACAATACCTCATTCGATATCCACATGGGTGTATCGAGCAGACCACTTCATCGGTTTTTGCACAATTGTATTTAGACGAATTTATGTATCTCACTGAGGAGCGTAAGCAAAAAATCAGCACCAACATCAAAGCGGCTATTCAAAGGCTCAATAGCTTCCAAACGGCCAATGGCGGTATGGCTTATTGGCCAGGAGGCGTGGAGGAAAATGATTGGGGTACCAACTATGCCGGGCACTTTTTGCTAGAAGCCAAAAAGAAAGGGTATGCCGTGCCAGAGGGTTTATTGAGCCAATGGATGAAGTACCAGAAGAGGCAGGCCAATCAATGGTCGAAAGGTGGCAGACGAGACAATGATTTGATTCAGGCTTATCGATTATACACATTGGCACTAGCCGACGAAAAAGCGATGGGTGCCATGAATCGCATGAAGGAGATGAACAACATCAGCAACGTGGCCAAGTGGAGACTGGCTTTGGCTTATGCCCTGGCGGGATATCAAGGACCAGCAGAGACTATGATCGATGGACTGACGAAAACGGTGGAAGACTACAAGGGGCCATCGTATACCTACGGTTCTCGTCTGCGCGACCGTGCTATGATTTTAGAAACACTGGCAGTATTGAACCGCAAGGAAGAGGCCTACCCTATTTTAGACGAAATCGCCCAGCGTATGGGAGATCAAAAACAATGGATGAGCACTCAGACCACGGCCTATAGTTTAGTAGCTATTGCGGCTTACACCAAAGGCGCCGAGCTCAACGAATCCATGGAATTCGACGTGAATGTAGGTAGTGCTGTAGCAAGTTTCCAAAAAGGGAAATATGTGACCCAGATTCAAATAGACGAAAACGAAAAATCGCAACCCGTGGTGATCAAGAATAAGGGTAATGCACCTCTTTATGCTCGTCTTATTCGTACAGGAGTGCCATTAGTAGGTCAAGAACAGACAGGCGCTCAAAACATAAAAATGACCGTGAGTTATAAAGATCAAAAGGGAAATGCTTTGTCAGTGTCAAACCTGAAGCAGAGCACCAATTTCACGGCGCAAGTGACGGTACATCATCCAGGAGTCAGAGGCGAGTACAGAGATTTGGCTTTGACACAGATCTTCCCATCGGGGTGGGAAATTATCAACACCAGATTGAACGATATACCAGGTGCTAATACTGGTGATCAGCCTGATTACTTAGACATCAGAGACGATCGAGCCATGCAGTATTTTGACTTGAAACCTAATGAGAAGAAAACTTTTGAAATTAAACTCAATGCGTCTTACAAAGGGAAGTTTTACCTACCAGCAGTAGCTATAGAAGCTATGTACGACAACTCCATTTACGCACGTACATCGGGACAGTGGGTCAATGTGGTGGAATAGATGAACGTCAGTCGCCAATTAGAACCTCTTCTTCGAAACCGTCTTGTGCAACTGCTGTTGTTCGGGGCGGTTTTGTTGTGGATGATTCCCCTGCCAGATCCGCTGTTCGACAAGCCTTATACGACCACCATGGAGAGTGCCGATGGCGAGCTGCTGGGTGCGCGAATAGCCAGAGATGGCCAGTGGAGATTTCCGGTGGTAGATAGCCTTCCAGCCAAATTTGAAACCGCTTTGTTGTTATTTGAAGACGAATATTTTTACTATCACTGGGGAGTAAATCCCCTGTCGATTATCAAAGCCTTGCTAACTAATGTCAGAGCAGGGAACATCAAACGAGGAGGTAGCACCTTGTCTATGCAAGTGATCCGCATGTCTCGTGGCAACCCATCCAGAACCATTTGGAACAAACTTTTAGAAACTTTATCAGCCATCAAGTTAGAGCTTTTTTATTCCAAACAGGAAATATTGAACCTCTATGCGAGTCATGCTCCCTTTGGGGGAAATGTGGTGGGATTGACTGCCGCATCGTGGCGATACTATGGCCGTTCGCCTGAGCAACTGTCGTGGGGAGAAGTCGCTGCACTGGCTGTTTTGCCTAATCAACCTTCTATCGTGTTTCCAGGAAAAAATGAAAAGGTTTATCGAAAGAAGCGTGACTTTTTGTTGACTAAACTATATGAAAAAGGACTGATCGATGAGATAACCCTCGAACTGTCCAAGGCCGAAGACCTTCCTAGTCAACCCCATGATTTACCACAAATCGCTCCCCACCTACTCACGGAGTTGATCAAAGCGGGAAATCAAGACAAGAGAAACCGAGTAACATTGAACCCAAAACTGCAAGAAAATATAACGGATTTAACCGAAAAACATCTGCAAAACCTGAATGCCAACTATATTTTCAATGGAGCAGTACTAGTGGTAGATCTGCTCAGTGGGGAAACCAAAGCCTATGTGGGCAATGTGGATACGGATAAAATTCATAGTCCGTCGGTAGATATTATCCAAGCTAAACGAAGCACGGGGAGTTTGCTCAAGCCGTTTCTATACGCTGCAGCAATAGACGACGGGCAGATCACACCGAGACAGTTGCTTGGTGATTACCCAGTTTTCTTTGAAGGGTTTTCACCCAAAAACTTCGACTTGCAGTTTCGAGGAGCCGTACATGCCGATGAAGCCTTGACGCGATCGCTCAACCTTCCTTTTGTACTCTTACTAAAGGAATATGGCATTCAAAAGTTTCATCAAAAATTGAAACGAATTGGAATGAACAGCCTGACTCATTCGGCCAATCATTATGGACTTTCTTTGATTTTGGGAGGAGCAGAGTCGAGCCTTTGGGAACTGGTGAATATGTATGCCAACTTGTATCGAGTGTATCGCCATTCGCTTGGGCAGCCCATTACAGCGCAGTATGACGGGGTTAATTACATTTCACACCAATATCTATTGGGGCAACCCAAAGAGATAACGCTAAAAGGAGAAGCGGCGAAGGAATTTGGGATTGGTGCTATCTGGGCCATGTTCGAAGCGATGAAAGGGCTGCATCGCCCAGATGATTTTGCAGGTTGGGAGCAGTTTAGATCTTCTACACCCATCTCATGGAAAACGGGTACGAGCTTTGGCTTTCGTGATGCTTGGGCCATTGGGCTCAATGGGCGTTATGCCGTGGGTGTATGGGTGGGCAATGCCGATGGAGAAGGGCGGCCAGGGCTGGTGGGCGGAAAAGCTGCCGCTCCGCTCATGTTCCAAGTCTTCGAGCAGTTGGAGAGTGATCGTTTTGCAGAAGTGCCTACTAGCGAAACGCAGCTGTTCGAAATTTGTCAAGAAAGTGGACAAAAAGCCAACTCTTATTGTGAACACACAAAAGAAGAGTCTTTGCCGATCACAGTAGAAAACACTTCAGCTTGTACCTATCATCAGTTGCTCCACCTCGACCAAACCGAAAAATATCAAGTGAATAGTTCTTGCTACGATGTGAATCAGATCGTGCACAAGAGCTGGTTTGTGTTGCCACCTGTGCAGGCTTGGTATTATCGCCAGTACAACACCAACTATAAAAGTCCTCCTAAATATCTATTGGCATGTGATCAGATGCTCCGTATGCCTACACTTGAGATGATCTATCCACAACCCAATGCGAAAGTTTATATTCCTAAAGAGCTGGATGGTACGTTTGGTCAATCCGTATTCGAGGCCGCTCATAGCGACAGCAAAGCCACCATTTATTGGCACCTCGATGGTGAATATCTCGGTAGCACGCGGCGTGTTCATCAGGTAGGAATCTACACCATGCCCGGTTTACATCAGCTACATCTCCTCGATGATCAGGGTCAAGAGTTGAATTTGAAATTTGAGGTGATTGGGGAGGGTTAGGAATAAGGGAGCAAGAGTGGAGGGTCTAGTACTAAAAAAGCGTCGGCACCTATCTTGTAATGAATTAATAGCGGCAGAGTAGAACTAGGCAAGTTTTAGTCCAATAATGAATTAATAAAAAGAGGTAGAAATACGTGTTTTGAGTAGGCATTTATAACGATTTCTTCATCTGTACTTCCTTGCAACAAATACTTTTACGATAATTGCGCTCCTAGCCCATTATCATCAATTTTTTATTATTTTTGCCTCGTTTTATAAAAAAGGCCTTTTGCAATAAAATATGTCTCAGAATATAAAGCTTAGGAAGGGATTTGATATCAATCTCGCAGGAAAAGCTGAAAAAAAAATCGGAGAGCTCCCACCAGCGGAGACTTACGCCATTAAACCCACCGACTTCATCGGTATGGATCGTCCAAAACTCCTTGTGAAGGAAGGCGACCAAGTGAAGGCAGGTACGCCTATCATGATCGACAAGCTCGTTGAAAACGTAATGTATTCATCGCCAGTGAGCGGAGAGATTGCGGAAGTGGTGAGAGGCGCGAAAAGAAAAATTTTAGAAATCAGAATCTTGGCTGACAAAGAGATTTCTTTCGAGTCGTTCGATAAGCACGACGATGTGAAAGGAGTTTCCAAAGCAGCAGCCCTCGAGCAGATGACTAAAGGCGGCGTTTGGCCGAACATCATCCAACGCCCATTCGGTGTGGTGGCTAATCCAGACGACAGTCCTAAAAACATCTTCGTTTCGGCATTTGATACACACCCACTTGCTCCAGATATGAATTATATCTTGGAAGGAGAGAAAAAATACTTCGAAGCAGGTATTAGTATCTTGGCGAAACTGACCGAAGGCAAAGTTCATGTAAATGTGAATGCTGCTGATTCTTCGGATTTTTTCAAAGGAAGTGAAGCACAAACCAACACCTTCTCAGGGCCACACCCTGCAGGAAACGTAGGGGTTCAGATTCACCACTTGGCTCCAATCAACAAGGGCGAAGTGTCTTGGACTGTTCACCCATACGGCGTGGTTCAAATTGGCAAGCTTTTCCTAGAAGGAAAATACGATGCGTCTAAAGTGATCGCTTTGGCGGGATCTGAAGTACATGCACCACAATATTATAAGACATACACTGGCGTTGCGATCAACAAATTGATCGACGGCACGATTAAAGACGGACATGTGAGATACATCTCTGGCAACGTGCTTACAGGCAGTCAAATTAACTCTACAGGTTATTTAGGATTTTATCACAACCAATTATCAGTAATTCCTGAGGGAGATTATTACGAATTGTTCGGTTGGATTTTGCCTACGACCAACCGATTGAGTTTCCACAGAGCTTTTGGTTTGCTTTCTTTCCTTGGCGGAAAGAAAAAGGAGTTTGTGCTCGACACAAATAATAGAGGTCAGCACAGAGCATTCGTTCAGACGGGAGCATTTGAGAAAGTGACTCCGATGGATATTCTCCCAACACACTTGTTGAAAGCGGTGTTGGCAGAGGATTTCGACGACATGGAAGGGTTAGGTATTTACGAAGTGATCGAAGAAGATTTGGCGCTTTGTGAATTTATCGACGTGTCTAAGAACGACGTGCAAGCCATATTAAGAGAAGGACTAGATCTAGTAAAAAATAGTTAAGAATCGATGAAATTTATAGAGGACATATTTGCGAAGGTTCGCCCCAACTTTGAAAAAGGTGGTAAGTGGGAGAAGTTTTTCTATATATACGAAGCGCACGAGACGCTCTTTCTAGCACCTAATAGTACCACTGGTGCCAAAGGTGCTCAGATCAAGGATGCGATCGACATGAAACGTATGATGATGACAGTGATCATCGCCATGCTACCTTGTTTATTGTTTGGAATCTGGAATGCTGGACATCAGCACTACTTAGCAATAGGTGAAGTAGCAGACTTGGCTAGCGAGATTTTATTAGGAGCCACCTTAGTGCTTCCTATCCTGATCGTTTCTTACGGTGTGGGTCTAGGTATCGAATTTACTTTCGCTACCATCAGAAAGCACGAGGTAAATGAAGGTTTCTTGGTTACGGGGATGTTGATTCCTTTGGTAATGCCTCCTACCATCCCCTTGTGGCAAGTAGGTTTGGCTACGGCATTTGCAGTAATTATAGGAAAAGAAGTATTTGGAGGTACTGGGATGAATATCCTAAACGTGGCTTTGACAGCTAGGGCCTTTTTGTACTTTGCTTATCCTTCTCAAATCTCAGGTGATGTTTGGTCTTACTTAGGTGGACAAACCGCCGTAGAAGGATATACAGGAGCTACACCATTGGCGATCGGAGCTGCTGCAGTAGAGGGCACACAGCCTATGCTGAGTATGATGGCCGACACTTGGTCTGCTGGGCTATATAGTTTCAACAACTTATTTATGGGAATTATCCCTGGTAGTATAGGGGAGACTTCTACTTTGATGTGTTTAATTGGGGCAGCCATATTGATCCTCACAGGAGTAGGCAGTTGGAAAATCATCTTCAGTGTATTTGCAGGAGCCTTTGTGATGGGTACCATTTGTAATTCACTAGGCGTAAACGAATACATGCTACTACCAGCTCATTATCACTTAGTGATTGGTGGATTGGCATTTGGAGCAGTGTTTATGGCATCTGATCCTGTGACTGCAGCACAGACTGAAACTGGAAAATGGATTTATGGATTCCTAATTGGAATACTGACCATTATCATAAGAGTATTTAACCCAGCTTATCCAGAAGGAATTATGCTGGCTATTTTATTAATGAACGTATTTGCTCCACTGATCGATTATTATGTGGTAGCTGCTAACAAGAAAAGGAGGTTGAAACGTGCAACGGTCTAATTTATATATTATCGTATTTTCTGCTGTACTTACTATAGTACTTGGTGGATTATTGTCTGGAACTTCAGTAGTGCTGAAGCCATTGCAGGACAAGCAAATAGAGCTAGATACCAAAAAGAAGATTTTGGGGGCTGTGGATCCTTCTAGTGTAGAAGGTAAGACATCGGATGAAATTTTGGCTTATTACAAAGAGCGTGTCACATCTACAGTAGTAGACATCAATGGTAATCCGATGGAAACGGACGCTAAAGGCAACAAATTGGTAGCTGAGAAGATCGATTTCCAAAAGAATCATAATAAGTTTAAGAAAGATGTGGAGGCTAGACCTTATCCTGTATTCATGTATATGAAGGCAGATGGATCGGGTGTAGAGGCTTATATCTTCCCTATGTTTGGAGCTGGTCTATGGGATTGGATTTCTGGCTTTGTAGCAGTGGATTCGGATTTGAATACATTAAAAGGTGTTGCTTTTGACCACAAGTCTGAAACACCAGGTCTTGGTGCTAGAATTACCGAAGAGGCAGTAAAGTCTAGATATATAGGAAAGAAGATTTTTGGAGACAACGGAGATTTGCTGTCTGTGAATATGGTAAAAGGCGAAAAAGGCGAGCCATTAGATGATCATCACATCGACGGGATGTCTGGTGCTACCCTCACAGGCAAAGGAGTAAATGCGATGTTGAAAGACTATTTCGGATACTATAGCACTTATATAGAAAAGACGAAAGCATCGAATCAGCCAGTGGCAGAGGTGGTAGAACCCACCGAAGAAATGGCCGAAGAAACGGTAGAATAATAAAGAGATGTTGATTGGGCTCACGCCCTTTTAAAATAGAATAAAATGAGTACAGAAACTTTGGAACAAGCGGTAGTAAAAGCGCCATCAGAGCCTTTATTGTCGAAGAGAAGGAAGAAGTTCATCACTGATCCGCTAAACGATGACAATCCCGTGACCATTCAGGTGTTGGGTATATGCTCTGCGCTAGCTGTGACGGTGAAAATGGAACCTACCTTGGTGATGTCTATCGCCGTGGTATTTGTGGTTGTGTTTTCTAACCTGATTATCTCTTTGATGAGAGACATTATACCGGGTCGTGTAAGAATTATTGTGCAATTGGCAATTGTGGCTACACTGGTAACACTAGTGAGTGAAGTCCTCAAAGCCTATTTGTTTGACATGTATAAGGTGCTGGGGGCATTTGTAGGACTAATCATTACGAACTGTATCGTAATGGGGCGTTTGGAAGCATTTGCCATGGCCAACAAAGCCTACGACTCTGTGCTTGACGGATTAGGTAGTGGATTTGGGTATGCATGGATTATCTTGACAGTGGCTTTCTTCAGAGAGCTTTTTGGGTCAGGGACTGTATTTGACGTACCCGTATATGCTACTATATCAGAATGGACAGGTGGGTTTGTCAACATCCAAACCAATGGATTGATGGTAGATTCGATCGGAGCCTTTATGGTATTAGGTATTTTGATCTGGATACAGAGAACTAAAAACGGATACGTAGAACACTAAGTCTTAGCAGCTAAAAGAAATTAGAAATGGAAGCATTTAATATATTTATAAAAAGCGCCTTTATCGACAACATGGTGTTCGCATACTTCTTAGGTATGTGTTCGTTCTTGGCGGTATCTAAAAAAGTATCTACAGGTTTAGGCCTTGGTGCGGCAGTTATTTTCGTATTGTCTATCACTGTGCCTATCAACTGGCTCTTACAAGAGTATGTGTTGAAAGAAGGTGCTTTGGTTTGGTTAAACGGAAGTTTTGAAACCATCGATTTGAGCTTCTTGCAGTTTATCATGTTTATTGCGATTATCGCAGCGATGGTACAGCTGGTAGAAATGATCATCGAAAAAGTATCTCCTTCGCTATATGGCTCACTAGGTATTTTCTTGCCATTGATCGCTGTAAACTGTGCCATCCTAGGGGCGTCACTTTTCATGGTACAGAGAGATTATACCATTGTAGAAGCTACGGCATATGGTGCTGGCTCTGGATTTGGTTGGTTTTTGGCCATTATCGCTCTAGCGGCTATCAGAGAGAAATTGAAATATTCTAATGTACCCAATGGTCTGAAAGGATTGGGTATCACGATGATCCTTACTGGGTTGATGGGTATTGCCTTCAAATCCTTTATTGGGATTGTGCTATAAGTACCAAAGAAATTAATTTGAAACAAAAAGTCCCACTCTCGATATATTTCGGGATGTGGGACTTTTTTATGCCTATTATAAATGAATCCTTTCTAAACTAAATAGCTTTAGAAAGGAATGATCTGTGGAGCTCTAAAGTCAAAATCCCGGATGTCGAGGTGGGTAGAGTTGGAAAAGCTGACAGGGCTATTCGATGCATTGATAGGTGTGCTGGGGTAGTAAGCTAGACGCAACTGGAAAGTAGATATGGCCAAGTTGTCATTTCGCAGTCGAATCCCACCACCAACACCCATGAAATGATCTACATCAAAAAAGTCATTTCTAATGTTTTGGGTAGTGGTATAATCGAAGAAAGCAAAAGCGGCCATTCTAAATTCCAAGAAATTGACAGGGGTAAATATGACCGTTTCAAATTTCAAGTTGAATTTACGAGTAGCTCTTAGGTAATATCCCCTGACCCCTCGAATACCTATGTCTGCTTCGGATCTTAGAATGTATTCTTCATCAGGGTTGATAGATTGGCTATAGGTGAAGTCGACAAATTGGCGAATCTTGACTTGGTTTACAGTAATTAATGGGGTGAAGTAATCAGCGCCAAACTTCACGATGCCATTTTCATATCCATTAGCGCCTACAAAACTTCCCAAGGAAGCAATACCATTGAAGTATCCAAAGTTTTTGATATAGCCACCTCTTGCGTAATTGAACCCTAGGTAGAAGCGGTCTGTAAACTCATCGTCTTGAAAGCCAGCGACTATACCTATGGTACTTCCTGTAGGAATATCCTCCGTCCGACCATATTCAATAATAAATCGATCTTTATAATAGTTTCGTGCACTCAGGCCCAGCTCGATGAGGTAAGTGGCCTTGTTATGATACCGAAAGTTAGTATCGGCTGTGACCGTAGGTCGATCAAAAAAATCAGCATACTCTACACCTGCTGAAGCTACCATGTTTGTGACTGCGTCTATACCAAGAATCTGGGTTTTGATGTTGGTTTTAAAAGCTCTAGCCACCCAGAGTTTAGAAAATCTTTCGTCATAAGTATAGGTGGAGGTCACATCTGTTGTAGGTTCATAATTGTATTGACCATATACATAACGTGAAAGGGATGCCCCTCCTGCATATTTCATTTCTTGAGTAACGAAGTCTCGCTCGAAGAAAGCACCATAGCCTGTTCGTATAAAATGATTGGCATAGTTGAACTCAGCGTCGATAAATGAACCACGTACGTTGGCTATTTTATAGAAAAAATCAGAACCTCCATCTCGTATGTAGTCATACTCAAACTCATGACCTAGCCCAGCGATGTTGATGGTCGTTATACCGAAAAGGGCATTATTGTCATTATTTGGACTAAATAGAAAACTGTATGGTAATACGTCTTGAGTTACCACCACCACATCTGCTTCTTTTTGGTTACTGTGCTCGTTGAGCATTATTCTGGCATCTTTTACATAGCGGAGTCGACGAATCAGTCGCTCACTATCTACAAAATCAGTAGGATTTACATGATCCCCTTCTTTGAAGGTAAGGTTTTTTTTGATGATCCAGTCCAGCGTATGTATATGTATCTTGTTTACTGCGGCCATGGCATTGGACGGATCGTATTTGGTGGTATCTTTTACTGATGCTCCAAAAATGGGCATGGGTTTGAAGTCAATTGAAGAAACAGTTTCTCGCTCATAAGGAATAAAGCGCTGCTCATGAAACTCTTCTGTGAGTGGCTTAGAGTCCTCTTGTACAAACATGTAATCATACATCATGTTTGAGAGTTTGGATTTACTCATCTTTTGTTCCATCTGATTATAAAATTCCTCAGAGCGTTCCATATTGTTTTTTCTAATATAGAAATCTGTGGTGTCTGGAAAGACAAATATGGTATCGACCCTTGCGTAGTAAGCTTGGTCATTGATGAAAATAAACCTATCCGCCTTCACTTTTATGCTGTCCATTTTAGTGGTTGGCTGCGTTTTAAAAGTCTTTGCTTGGCCAGTCGCCTCTAGGCTGATCAGAGTGTATATCAGTAGACAGAAGATCGATACTGACTTCATGCAGGGTTATTTTTATTCATGGAGTTGCAAAGAAAGAAAAGATAAAAAAGAAGACCTCTAAAAGTAGAGGTCTTTCACTAAAGTTAATATTATTTATTAAAATTATTCGTAGCGTAGATTGTCTACGGGATTGAGTTTGGCCACTCTTAGGGTTTGTGTAACAATAGATAAGCCTCCGAGTAGTAGCAAGACCAATGTACTGCCCACGACTTCGATCATGCTTATAGGACGTGGTTCATCGAGCATCATACCAAAGAACATATTGAAAAAAAAGTATGAAATAGGAATGCCAATGGCACAGGCGATGCCCATCATTTTAATAAAATTGGCAGAAAGCAGAAGGGTGAGTTGACGCACATCTGCGCCCATTATTTTTCTGATTCCTATTTCTTTGATTCTATTTTCGGAAGTGAAAATCACCATGCCAAGCATACCCAGACAAGAGATACTAAGTGCCAAAAAACTGAGTAATGAAAAGATCTTGATTTGGTAAAGAAACGAGACATAAACTTCGTCTAGTTTGTCATCAAAAAAACTAAACTCGAATGCTGATACAGGATCAAGTTTGCCCCAGAGTGTTTCAAAGTCGTTGACGGTATCAAACAAATTAGAATGAATAACGGTAAGTGTAGCTACGCGAAAAGCATCTGGGTTGTAGCGAAATATAAATGGCTTGATGTTTTCTTTGAGAGGCAAATGATTGAAATCTGCAGCGATACCCACTACCCTACCTTTTTGTCCTGATTCAAAAATGACCTGACGGCCTAGTATTTGATCTTCAGGCCAGTTCATGGCTTGTACAAATTGCTCGTTTACAATAATTTGTTCTTCTCTCAAGGCGGTCAAATGCTCGTTGAATAAAGTTCCTTTTAGCATGGTAAAATCCAACTGTGTCAAGAATGCATTATCTGCATATAATTGGTAGGTGAAAATCGAGTCCTGAGTTTCTTCATTTTTAGAATATGTACTTTCAAACGCAGACAGACCAGGTAGGCCAGAAGAAAACCCTACAGATTGTACTTCTGAATGATTTGAATACGCTGTAGCGAAAAGTGTTTTATCAACCCCTCGTAGTGGTACAATCATTTTGTTTTCTTTGTCAAATCCAACCTCAAAATTGATCGTGTGCTGATATTGCAAAGCCATACCGATCACTCCAAAAATGAAGATAAACGATAGGACAAATTGAAATATTGCAAGTGATTTTCTTAAATTTATCCGACCTAGTGTCCCTACTTTGAATCCGCCCTTAAGAGAATCGATGGCTCGCATTTTGGCAAAATAGATGGCAGGAATTATGCCCGCCAATACACCTGTGAAGAGAGCAAATAAAATGAACAAGGAGGCAATCGGCAGATCGATCGTAAGGTCTAGCATTTCTGAACCTATGATCATACTCATATAGGCATCTTTGATAAGCGTAAATACAAATGTGGCACCAACTAAAGAGATCAAAGTCAGAATAACGGTCTCTAAAATGAATTGCAAAAAGATATCCCGCTTGAGCCCGCCTACTACTTTGCGCAGGCCTATTTCTTTAGATCTTTTCAATGCCCGTGCCATGGATAAGTTGGCATAGTTGAAGCAGGCAGGCAGCAAAATGATAAAAGTGGCTAGCATGAAAAAAGCCATCGTAAGGCGGTCAAATGAGGGGCCAATTTGGTAGTAAATATCTTCTCCTGATACAATGGTGGTGAGCGGTTGTAAGTATAACCCAAATGTCTCTTCAGTCGTGTTAAGCTTTTGAGCTAACCCAGCCAATATTTCAGTTAATGCATGAGGTTGGGTTGCTGAGTTTAATAATAAATAATGATACGAATTTCTATAAAACAGTCGGTCTGCCCTGCGATTTTCTAAGTTGCGGTTGATAGCGGTCAGTGTCTGGTAGGATACCAATGCTTCGAAATGTATGTGAGAAGCCAGGGGATAGTTTTTTACTACACCCGTAACCGTAAAAGGAGCCATGTTTTTTACTTTGAGAACTTCTCCTACTACATTCGTTTGGCCAAAAATTTTGTTGGCGAGTTTTTCGGTAATTACGATCTGGTAGGGAGCATCAAGCACATGCTGTTTGGTGCCAGAGAGGAGTTCGTATGAAAAGGCGGTGAGAAAATTTGGGGTGGTATATAGGCCACTAATTGTTATCGTATGGTTGTCGTGCTGAAGTTCGCCAGAAAAGCTAGTGTTGATACTGATCACTTCGCTGATTAAATTTGGATACCCAACCAGTTCGTCTGCTACCAGTGGTGCTGACGTAGCTATTTTCCAAGTGGCCTCTGCATCAGTTTTTATCGTGTTTACTCGGTAGATTCTGTCCTTATTGACATGGTGCTGGTCGAAGTCTTGAATGGCACTGAACATAGCGAGCGACAATAGGCATACCGACATTCCTAATGCTAGCCCTATGATGTTGATCAAAGAAAAAACTTTGTGTTTCATTAGGCTTCTAAAAGCTACTTTGGTATAGTTTTGATACATAGCCCATGAGGGTGTGCCAGACAAAAAATGAGATGTAGCAGATGCTTTTCTTTTTTTGACAGCATAAGAAAAGATCAATGAAAGTGTCTGTTTCCAAAACCACCAGTTGGATTTTCGCCGACCTAGTTTGCCAAGGTTAATAAAGTAGATTTCTTCTAAATCTCCATAGAGGTCTTCTACGTTTGCGTTTCCGCAAAACCAGAAAAACAAGTGTGTAGCGAGTTTGGGAGGAGTTTGAGTTTTTTGACCTTGGTTTTTCATTGTGCGTAGAGTTTGAGATCAGACAATTCCCAAAGCTCATCACGTAGCGTTTTCATATCGAATAGTGCTTGTTTGGCAGAAGCCGTGAGTTGGAAAAATCGCTTTCTTCTGCCTCCGCGTTCGTTGGTGGGCTCTCCTAGGTAGGAGGTCACAAATCCTTTTTCGTCTAACCGAGTGATGGTGGAGTGTAGGGCTCCTATACTGGTTTTTCGTTGGGTACGCTGCTGGATGTCCTCTAATACTGCCACTCCATAGGCTTGGTCTCCCAGTGTGGCTATGGTGAGTAGTACGAGCTCTTCAAATTCACCGATGTGTCCTTTCATATATATAAGTAATTGTTTTTTGAGTTTTCAATTCCTTTATACGAAGATACAAATCATATGTTTCTATATATGAGAAGATATAGCAAAAAGAAAGGGACTCGTAATTAGTTGTCCCTATTTTGCTTATTGTTCGAGCCTGAAGACTACTCCACCTGAAAACTCGCCATGGACGACAGGCACATAGAAGGAGCTACCTCCCCCACAGCCACCAGACCCACAGAAAATTCCTACACCACTAAACATGAGTGGCATGTACATTTTAGCTTGAAACTTTAACCCAATTTTTTCTGTTGGAAAAATTTTGACCCCGAGTCCTAAGCCTCCAGAAAACTTGGTGGCAGTATTCAGATTTAGGTCGTTTGGAGATTCATTTTTTGGGGTATAAGCGACTACACCCATCCCACCTACTACATAAGGTTTTACCAGATCATTACCCCCTAGTATTTTCTCAGCGCCTAATTGAAAGTGTTCGATGACCAAATCAAAATCATATCGCTCTGATTCGCCTGGGCGGGGGAAATAGTTGTAGAGGATTCCTCCAGACTGGTTGCGTGCATAGACAAATTGTATTTGTATGCCGTTGCCCATGTCATAACCTAGCGTACCTCCAAAGGCGCCTCCATTGGCTACGTTGATTTCACCACCTACATAGTTAGACTTGCCGCTGAGCATGTATCCCCCATAGGCAGAAAACTCAATGGCTTGACCATATAGGTGAGTAGTAGATGTGAAAAGGAGAAGGGCAAAAAGGACAAGAGGTCTCATGGTTCAGCGTTTATTTTTTGTTGTAATTGAATTTAGTAAGTTAAACTGAATGATGGATTGTATCTAATTAAAATTTTAAGACTAAATTCTTTAGAAAAGAAATTTGCCTAAGATATGACATTTAAATACCACTTTTTATTCATTTTTTGTTTGTTAGTTGCTGGTGTGGCTCGCAGTCAGGAAAAATTACAAGACACAAAAAACTATACTTCTGGGGAACAATTTCTGGCACCATTGTATGGCCTGAAAGTAACTGTGCCAACAAGCTGGACGGGCTTTTATCCTAAAGAGAGTGAAATTTTCATGATGGCCAATGATTCTGCTCAAGCGGTGGAGTGTATGTATTTTGCCAACCAGAGTGATTTGAAAACGATTCAGGCGAACTGGAAAAAAGGTTTCCTTTTAGCTCAAGGTTTGACTGTAGAACTTGAAGGAAAAATCAGTACTGAAGATGATGGTTTGACCTTCTCGAAGATAGCTTTGACCAATCGTCCAGATGTGAAAGGGGTGGTTTTGGCTAAGTGTGGCACATTCGGCGTATGTGTGACGGCCATGGTATACGGCCCTGCTCCATTGATGGAAAGCTATTTTGCCAATTTAGCTCCAGTTCTGACAGGGATAGATTTTGTAAAACCTACACCGAGCGCCGAGCTGGATAGATTCGATTGGCAAAAGGAATTGACGGGCAAATATATACTGGCGTATCAGCGCGATCAATCATCAAAAAAGGAGAGTCAGGTATGGCTATATCTAGATGGCACATTCAAGAGTAAAATATCTAGAACGGGCATGTTCAAAGGGTCGGCTGGCAAGTACAAAGGCACCAAAAAAGGCACATATCTGATTTATAACGAAGACCAAGGTGAGCCGGCCAAATTGGTGCTGCTATACAAGGGGCTGCCCGAAGTAGTACTGCCACTTACTAAGAAAGACGATCAGTATTTCATCAATGGTCAGGTTTTCTACTTCTCTCAGATGTAAGACGCTTATCCTTTTTCTTTGATGGGTCGATAGATCATCACTTTGCCTTTGGTCACGTGGTTGAGATTGAAATTGCTTACGCCTACTTTTTTGCCCCAGTCGCTTGTGTTTTGGTGAGCGATTTCATAATCGCCAGTCCCATTTACTTGATAGACAATGGCGGTATGCTGCCCCATGGCTGCGCTAAAGGTGGTGTTGTCCACTTTCCATTGTAGTTCTACATTTTCGAACTGAATCATATCTCCAGGCAGGACTTCTTCTTTTTTAGGATTTAGTTTCCTACCATAGATGGAAATGGTTTTCAAAGAACTGCGGTCGAAATAGGCTCCCGAATAAGCCAAGGCTTTGGCAGCCAGATCCCAGCATTCGCCACGGTCTACTTTTGTTCCCATGACACTGTCCACATATTCAATAACCTTTGCATTTAGTGTGGGTAGCTCAGCTTTGAAGCTAAAAGAAGAAAATAAGATGACGAGTAAAAATGGTTTCCACATAGTAGTGTTTGTTTTGATGGATAAATAAATACGGCTAAGTATAAGATAAAGATGTATAAAAATTGCCGAACCGTAATTTTGAATAGACATTTGTCTGTTCGTTAAGGATTAATGTAAATTTCTAATTAGGAACTGGTGGCATGAAAATTATTTTTACTTCTATTCTCATTTTTTGGGGGCTGTTTGCTCAGGCACAAGATGTGTTTAAAGTATCAGAATCTTGGACCGATCTGACGATCTGGTACAAAATAGGCGACCAAATCAAAATAGGTGGAGATGTGGGCTACCGAACTACAATAAAGGATTTTAGTTTTCATCTCGGTTATATCCGACCGACCATCATTTGGAAACCTTCTCCGTTATATAATTTGTCGTTTGCGGTTTCCAATTTTTATAAAGACATATCAGGATCGATCAATTTGAATGAACTTAGATTAGCCCAAGAGGCCAATTTATTTTGGCCCAAGATAGGTTCTTTCAAGATAGATCATCGTTTGCGATTCGAAGAGCGTTTTTATCAAATCAATAATAATAAGGCCAATAGTACACGCATGAGATATCGTTTGGGACTGAAAAGCCCAACGTTTCATTTGTTTGGGATAGGGACACCATTCTTTTCGGAATTGACTTGGGAAGACTTTAAGCTTCTCGGGAGTAGTTTTGAATATTATTGGGGCAACACCCAGCGGTGGGAGGTCGTACTGGGCAACAAAATTTCCAAAAAAGTAAAACTCGGTTTCCACTATATCCTCCAAACCACACGAACCACAGATAAAACCTTTTCTCTCCAAGAAAACATCTTACGCATCCGAATTGGATATACCATCAATTGATAAAATCGTAGGTGAATGCAATAAATCAAATGAAATAACCAGCACTGCTCATTATCAGTTGGGTAATTACTTCAGATCATTATCTATATTTGGGTGAAAACAAATACCCCAAAAATGTTTAGCAAAGACACTTATCTTCAACGAAGAAATAGACTTAAAAAAGAAGTAGGTAACGGCCTCATCGTTCTGCTCGGCAACGAGGAGAGCAGCATGAATTTCAAGGACAACTGGTATCATTTTAGACAAGACAGCACTTTCTTGTATTTCTGTGCGGTTTCACTCCCGAGCCTGACGGCAATACTGGATTGCGACAGTGGGGTTGATTGTATCTATGGCGATGAGCTCACTATCGATGATATCATATGGACAGGCCCACAACCTACCATTGCTTCCTTGGCGGAAAAAAGTGGAATCACACAAACAGCGCCTACTAGCCAAGTGGAAAAACAGATCAAAAAAGCGATCAGTGATGGGCGTTCCGTTCATTTTATCCCTCCCTACAGAGAAGAACACGTGACTAAATTGTCGGCATGGACAGGCAAACCATTATCAGAAATTAGATCAGGAGAGTCGGTCACTTTGATCAAGGCCATCATTGCTCAGCGAAACATTAAAACCAGTGAAGAAATTGTCGAACTTCATAAGGCAGTAGACCTTACGGCTGCGATGCACCTGTCTGCGATGCAATACACCAAACCAGGGATGAAAGAGGCTGAAATAGCCGCTAAAGTGAATCAGGTGGCATTAGCTGCCGATGGGCAGTTGTCATTTCCTATCATTCTAACTAAAGATGGGCAGACCCTTCACAATCATTATCATGGCAACATAGTGCAAGCAGGAGATATGATTCTTTGTGATGCTGGCGCAGAAATACACTCAGGATATGCTGGTGATATGACCAGAACTTTCCCCGTTTCGGCGCAGTTTACAGAGACTCAGCGGGAGCTTTACCAGATCGTACTCAACGCACACGAAACAGCCATTGCTGCATTGAAACCAGGAGTCCAATACAAAGACATACATTTGAAAGCTTGCACCAAGTTGACCGAAGGGTTGATCGAAGTAGGCCTGATGAAAGGGAATGCCGAAGAAGCAGTGACAGCAGGAGCACATACGATGTTTTTCCAATGTGGGCTGGGTCACTTATTGGGTATGGACGTGCATGATATGGAAAACCTGGGAGAGCAGTACATCGGCTATTCTGATACGCTCAAGAAGAGCACTGAATTTGGGTTGAAGTCGTTGCGCTTGGGCAAGGAGCTAGAAGCAGGATTTGTGATTACCGTAGAGCCTGGTATTTATATTATTCCAGAGCTGATTGATCGATGGAAAGCAGAAAAAAAGCATGAAGATTTTCTTAATTATAGTAAATTAGAGTCTTATAAATCCTTTGGCGGGATTCGCATAGAAGAAGATTTTGTTATTACTCAAAATGGTGCCGATTTGCTCGGCACACCAGTGGCCAAAACGGTCGCTGACGTAGAAACCATTAGAAAACAATCTTTAGAACAATGAAAAATTATGTGATCCTTTTAGCCGTGACTCTAGCGGCTTGTCAACCATCAAAAAAGAACTACACTTGGGATGAATTTGCTATCGACGGAGAGCCGTCGTTGCGAGGAATTTCAGTACTTGATAAAAATGTGATTTGGGTATCAGGAACCAATGGCACTGTGGTTAAAACCGAAAATGGTGGGGTGGATTGGCATGAAGTATATGTACCCAAAAGTGACTCATTGGACTTCAGAGACGTGGAAGTATTGAGCAAGACGGATGTTGTGCTTATGAGTGCTGGGCCAGGTGGGAAGTCCAATGTATTTAAAACTAAAGACGGAGGTCACCATTGGCAGACGGTATTGATCAATGAATACGATTCAGGCTTTTTCGATGGTATGGCTTTTTGGAATGAAAACGAAGGGATATTGGGAGGAGACCCAGTAGAGGGCAAATTATTTTTGATGAAAACAGAAGATGGAGGAGATAGCTGGAGACAGATTCACCCTGATCATTTGCCAGAAATCAACGAAGGAGAAATTGGAGGTTTTGCGGCTAGTGGCAGCCACCTTAGCGTAAAGGGTAATTCTGCCTGGGTAGGCACAGGAGCTGCTACTGCCCGGGTATTTTATACACACGATAAAGGGCAGCACTGGGAAGTGGTATATACGCCTATCGTGCAGGGCGAAAGTTCCACTGGGATTTTTTCAGTTGATTTCTTAGATGAGAAAAATGGAGTAGCCGTGGGAGGCGATTACACTAAAGAAGATGAAGTCACCGAAGGAGTCATCGTGACCAAAGACGGTAGTCAAACATGGCAATTGGCAAGTAACTTTCCCGTGTATCAATCGGCGGTACGCTACCTTTCAAAAAAGGAACTCATTTCTGTAGGCCCCTCGGGTTGTTATCGATCTAGTGATAAAGGGATGACTTGGGAACCCTTTGGAGACTCAGGATTTCATACCTTAGCCGTTGCCAAAGACGGTACCGTGTGGGCTGCTGGTAGAGCGGGCAGAATAGCACAGCTGATCATAAAATAATGACTAAGAAGAAACTATATGATATCTGCGTGCAAATCGTGCAGGACAAAATCGCTATTGCCAAGCAGGGCATGGAAGAGGCCCAAGCTTCAGCTAATAATGAGACCAAGTCTTCGGCTGGTGACAAATACGAGACGGGTCGTGCCATGAGCCAGCGAGAGCGCGATCTGCATGCCCGCCAGCTCGCCGAACTTATCAATATGAAAAAAACGTTTTCTACAATAGACCCCAAAAAACGATGTGCCAAGGTGGAGCTGGGGGCTTACGTGGAAACAGCTACGGCTAAGTTTTTTGTCTCCGCCAGTCTCGGTGCCGTGAAAGTAGGCAAAGAGACGATCATGGCTATATCAGCCATTTCGCCTATCGCTCAGGCCATGCTGGGTAAGCAGGCAGGAGATACGTTTATTTGGATGAAGAAGGAGACAGAAATCCTTTCAATAGGATAGAAATGTCTTAATGTTCTTGAGCTTTATAAAGCAAATCATTATTCCATTTCGATAACTACAAAAAATTACGGCATTTCCAGAGCAGGAAATGCCGTAAATGTATTAGAGAAAAATTTGCCTGATGTACTCTTATTCCCTATGATTAATCAATCAGTAACACTCGGGATGCAGCAAAGAGTAGCAACATGACCAATACAAAGGTCTGCTTATTATTCGATCATGCCAATACCTAATAATGAGTATATTTCATTTTAAAAGCCAACTAATATGGGATACAAATTAGTGGTTACGCCTTCTTCGGTACATTTTTCAATGACGTCCTTCAAGGTCTTTTCAGTTAGATATCCTTCCAATGGGGGAGCATCTCCAATCACGATCATCATCTTTGTAGAAGAAGACCAGCTCATGACATCTACTGCTTGCCAAATACCATCATAAACCGATTCGGGAATGTCTCCTCCCCCAGTGGTAGATAGGTTGTTGAGGTAGGTTTCAATGTCGTCATAGTCTGAAGTCAGATCTATGTAGTCGAACCATTCTGATGGATCCACATTTAGATCTCCGTACTCTGCCACACCTACTTTCACCCCACTAGGCAAAGCTTCTAATAGGTCAAAGATGTTGTCTCTGATGTTGGCGATATCATCCGACATACTACCCGTGTTGTCAATCAAAAACACTAAATCAGCTCCTGATTTAGCATGATCATCTAATATCACTTCTATGGTGCTACTTACTTCGGAGGCACTACTGGCATTATAACTTTCGCCTTCCGTTTCTTCAGCTAAAAAGTCGAAAGCTTCTTCAGTAGTAATAGTAGAAGTAACCCCTTCTACTATTTCAGAAGCAGGCCCTTCATCATCGTTTTCTGCCGTCACAAAATAATAATAGATGCTACTCGATTCTACATCGGTGTCTATATACTCGTGGTCATCCGTATCATCTATTTTTTCGAAACCAGCGTCTTCGAGATCATCCATGTCCAACTTTTCGTCTTCGAGATCGTCGTTGAACTCGTCCAGATCCTCGATGTTTTCATCGTCTAGGTATTCCCAAAAGTCTTCATAGGTAGCTCTATAGATAATGTATTCTTCTGCATTATCTACTTTATCCCACTCCAATTCTACCCTTAGGGCAAACTCATCCGAAGCTTCGAGATCATCTGGTGCTCCTAGTGGCTCAGGCTCTGCGCCTTCTTCGTCGCATGAAATCAGGACTAGCGCTATTAAAACAATTCGTCCTATTTTCTTTAAATAATACTTTTTCATACTTTTTTCTATCAAAAGTATTTTTAAAGAAAGCGGCTTTCAATACCTGATTATTGGTAATCTCTAAGGAAGGGAGTAGTCAAATTAATGCCTAGCTTCTAGCACTTTCACCACATCTTCTAGGTCATAGCCTTTGGCACGAAGCAAGATCATGTAGTGATATAGCAGGTCTGCAGATTCGTCGAGAAACAGTTTCTCGTCGTTGTCTTTGGCTTCGATCACCACCTCAACGGCTTCTTCTCCTACCTTCTGAGCTACCTTATTGATCCCTTTTTTGAATAGCGAGGAGGTGTAAGATTTTTCGTCGGGGTTGTCGTGGCGGTCTTTGATCACCGCTTCCAATTCAGACAAAAAGCTGAAATTGGAAGTATTGGCTTCGCCCCAGCAAGTGTCCGTACCTTTGTGGCAAGTAGGGCCTACTGGTGTCACTTGGATAAGTAGTGTGTCGTTGTCGCAGTCTAGTTTGATGTCTTTTAGCTCAAGGAAGTTGCCACTTTCTTCGCCCTTGGTCCAGAGCCTGTTTTTGGTACGGCTGTAAAAAGTCACTTTGCCAGATGCTTGTGTTTTGGCAAGTGCTTCTTCGTTCATATAGCCCAGCATCAATACGTTTTTGGTCTTTTCGTCTTGAATAATAGCAGGCACGAGACCGTCAGTTTTTTCGAAATCTATGTTCATAATCTATAGTCTTATCGCGATTCCCTGATTTTTCAATTCTTGTTTCAATACAGGGATTTCAATTTCTTTAAAATGGAAAACACTGGCAGCCAAGGCCGCATCAGCTTTGCCAAGAGTGAAGGTATCGGCAAAATCTTGGATGCTACCCGCTCCGCCCGAAGCGATCACGGGGATATTCACCAAGTCCGATATTTTGGCCAAAGCCTCGTTGGCAAAGCCATTTTTTGATCCATCATGATCCATAGAGGTAAATAGGATTTCTCCTGCTCCTCTAGATTCTGCTTCTTGCACCCAGTCAAATAGGTCTATTTCGGTAGGCACTTTTCCTCCAACAAGGTGTACTTTCCAAAGACCGTCGATCTGCTTGGCATCTACGGCCAGCACCACGCACTGACTGCCAAACTGTGCTGCTAGTTCATCGAGTACAGTAGGTTCTTTCACTGCCCAGGAGTTGATCGAGATCTTGTCGGCCCCACGGTGTAGCAGTTCGTACACGTCTTGCACAGACTTGATACCGCCACCTACGGTGAATGGGATGTTGACTTTCTCGGCGACTTTTTCTACTAGCTCGGCGGTGGTTTTGCGCCCATCTCCTGTAGCGGTAATGTCGAGAAAAACCAACTCATCGGCACCCTGCTCAGAATATGCAGCAGCCAATTCGACGGGGTCGCCAGCATCACGGAGGTTTACGAAGTTGACCCCTTTTACGGTTCTGCCATTCTTGATGTCGAGGCAGGGTACGATCCTTTTAGTCAACATATTGTTCCAGTTGTTTCAATGAAATTCTATCCTCGTATATCGCTTTGCCGATGATGATGCCGTTCATACCCAGTGCTTTGGCTGCTTCTACATCGGCGATGTCTTTTACGCCACCGCTGGCTATTATTTTTTGGTTGGGGAAAGTCTTCATCAGATCCTTATAGAGATCTACTGCTATGCCTTGCAGCATACCATCTTTGGCGATGTCGGTACAGACGATGTATTTATTTCCCATCGATTGGTATTCTGTAATCAGGTCAAACAAGTCCACTTTGGACTCTTCTTGCCAGCCGTTGATGGCTATTTTTCTGTTGGTAGAATCAGCACTGAGGATGATTTTTTCACTGCCATATTTTTTGAGCCATTCGCCATAGAGCTTCTTGTTTTCTAATGCGACACTACCTAGGTTGACTTGCTTTGCGCCAGCATTGAAGGCGATGTTGATGTCTTGGTCGGTACGAATGCCGCCACCAAAATCGATCTTGAGACTGGTCTTGGATGCAATCGCATCGAGTACCTTGGCATTGCGGATTTCTTTGGCCTTGGAGCCATCTAAATCCACCAAATGCAAATAGCGAATGCCTGCGGCTTCAAACATTTTGGCTACTTCTAGTGGGTTTTCATTGTATATTTTCTTCTGATCGTAGTCGCCCTTGGTCAGTCGTACACACTTGCCATCTATGATATCTATTGCTGGTATTATTCTCATGTCGTTTGGTCGACTATAGTTCTATAAAATTTTTCAAAATTTGCTGTCCAAATTCTCCGCTTTTTTCTGGGTGAAACTGACAACCATAAAAATTATCTTTGTGCAACGCGGCACTAAACGGCTCTGGGTAGTTGGCACTAGCAATCGTCCACTCCGAAGCAGGTACATAGTACGAATGTACAAAATACATGTACTCTTTTTCCTTTAGCCCCTTCATAAGTGGCGTTTTTAGATTTTCGATTTCGTTCCACCCCATGTGAGGCACTTTCAGTCCCTTGTCGGGAAATAGTTTCACTGGCAGTGGAAATAAGCCCAAGCCTTTGGTGTCGTTTTCTTCGGAGTATTCGCACATCATCTGCATGCCGAGGCAGATGCCCAAAAAGGGCTGTTTGGCATTTTTGATCACTTCCACCAAGCCGTATTTTTCTAGCGAGCGCATAGAGCTGCTGGCCTCTCCCTGTCCGGGAAATATCAGCTTGTCGGCAGACTGGATCACCTCGGCGTCGTTGCTTAGTTCGGCATCGAGTCCCAATCGCTCACAGGCGAATTTGACCGACTTTACATTGCCTGCACCGTAGTCTATGATTACTACCTTACTCATAGCATGCCTTTGGTTGAGGGTAAAATCATTTTGTCTTTGTCTTGCTTCACGGCCATTTTTATCGCTTTGGCGAATGTTTTGAAAATGCCTTCAATTTTGTGGTGTTCGTTGTCACCTTCAGCTTTGATATTCAAATTGCACTTGGCAGCGTCGGAGAAAGACTTGAAGAAGTGAAAGAACATTTCGGTTGGCATTTTGCCCACCATTTCTCTTTTGAACTCCGCTTCCCATACGATCCAGTTGCGCCCACCAAAATCTAGTGCGACTTGACACAAGCAGTCGTCCATCGGCAAGCAAAATCCGTATCGTTCGATGCCTTTCTTGTTGCCCAGTGCTTCGGCTATGGCCTCGCCCAAGGCGATGCCTGTATCTTCGATTGTGTGGTGCTCATCTACTTCCAAGTCGCCTTTCACCATTACTTTGAGATCGAGTAAGCCGTGCTTGGCAATCTGATCCAGCATGTGGTCAAAAAACTTGATACCAGTGTCGATTTGCGCTTGCCCCGTACCATCTAGCTCTACCGATATATCGATGTCGGTTTCTTTGGTGGTGCGTTTTACGGCTGCCGTTCTAGAGCCACGAGCCACGAGCTCGTAGATGTCTTGCCAGTCCGTGGTAGTCAAGGCGATGCAGGGTTGGAGTTCTTCTACTTTCGTGGAAATCTCTTTTGCTCCTAGTCCTTCTTCATTGGCGATGAAAATGGCTTTGGCACCTAGGTTTTTGGCTAGTTCTACGTCAGTGATGCGATCGCCAATCACGAAAGAGTTGGCCAGGTCATAGTCGCCGGTCATGTACTCAGTGAGTAGGCCCGTTCTGGGCTTACGAGTAGGTGCATTGTCGGCAGGGAAGCTGCGATCGATCTTTATGGCATCGAATACCACACCCTCATTTTCGAAAGCCTTTATGCATTTTTTTTGTGCAGGCCAAAACGTTTCTTCTGGAAAAGAATCAGTCCCCAAACCGTCTTGGTTGGTCACCATCACCAGTTCATAGCCAAGTTTAGCAATCTTGGCCATCCACTGAAAAGCACCTGGGTAAAACTCCAGTTTTTCGAGAGAATCCAGTTGGTAGTCTACTGGTGGTTCGATGACCAATGTACCATCACGGTCTATAAATAATACTTTTTTCATTTTATGTTTTTCAAGTTGACTTGCTGGTCATATCTCCAACAAGAACAACAGTTTTATGTCTTTTTATCTCTTTGTCATTTCTACAAGTGAGAGTCAATTTTTGCTATATGCTTTAATTCCTTCAATCAACCGTTCATTTTCCTCAGGTGTACCGATGGTCAGTCGCAGGCAATTGTCGCAAAGGTATTCTTTTGAGCGGTTGCGTACGATGATCTGGCGAGCCATTAAATAGTCGTACAGCGCTTTGGCATCTGCTACTCGCACGAGGATAAAGTTGGCATCGGATGCGAATCGTTTGAGAATGCTTGGCATCTGATCTAGTGCCTGCTCTACTTTTATTTTTTCGTTAAGGATGATTTTCAAATTTGATTTGAAATGCTTCTCTTCATTCAATGCTTTGAGCGCCGCTTGCTGAGACAGCTCATTCACATTGTAGGGAGGTTTGATGGCGTTGAGTACTTTGATGATTTCCGCGGAAGCGAAACACATTCCTACTCGCAACCCTGCTAAGCCCCAGGCCTTGGACAAGGTCTGGCACACGATCAGATTGGGGTAGTTGGCCAATTCGGTCAACCAAGAATCTGTGTTGGCAAAATCGATATAAGCTTCGTCTATGATGACCAGCCCTCGCTTTAAATTCAATATTTTTTTGATTTCGGCTTTAGCCAAAATATTGCCTGAGGGATTGTTTGGTGAGCAGATGAAAAACAGTTTGGTGTTTTTATCTGACGCATCGATCATGGCTTGGGCATTGAGCTGAAAGCCTTCGTCAAGGTTTACTTTTCGGAGTGGCACATTATTGATCTCTGAGAGCACGGGATACATGCCGTAGCTTGGGTTGTGCGAGACCACATTGTCCTGCATGGGTTCGCAAAAAGCACGATAGATCAAGTCCAGCACCTCATCACTGCCATTGCCCAAAAGCATGTTTTCTACAGGCAGTCCTTTGATTTCACTCAAGCGATTTTTGACTGCTTTTTGATAAGGATCTGGATAGCGATTGTATCCATTTTCGAATGGGTTTTCGTTGGCATCTAGATAGACCTCTGCCACATGATCGAACTCATCTCGAGCCGAGCTATAGGGCGTGAGGTTGAGTATGTTTTTCCGAATCAGTAAGGATAGATCCATGTCTTAGAGTGATAATAGTCTTTTGGTAACGGCTAATTTGTGGGCTTTCAATTGCTCGGCTTCTGCCATAAACTCGATGGCTGGCCCGATGCGTTTGATGCCTTCTTCAGAAATTTTCTGAAAAGTAATTTTTTTGCAAAAAGCGTCGATGTTTACGCCGCTAAACGATTTGGCAAACCCGTTGGTGGGTAGGGTGTGATTGGTGCCAGAGGCATAATCTCCCGCGCTCTCGGGTGTATAGTTGCCGATGAAAACCGAACCAGCATTCATCAATCCATTGAGATAAAAACTTTCATTTTCTACACAAAGGATGAAGTGCTCAGGAGCATATTCATTGATGAAGTCTAAGCAGTCTTGATCGTCTTCCATGAGGATGAGTTTAGAGTGCTCGATGGCTTTTCTAGCAATCTCTTTTCGCGGAAGCGAAGGCAGTTGATTCAATAATTCTTCTTGAATTTTCGGGATCAAGGAAGGTGTTTTCACAATACAAATGACTTGACTGTCCGTGCCGTGCTCGGCTTGAGAAAGTAAGTCAGAAACTATGAATTCGGCTTTGGCAGTATCATCTCCTAGCACGAGTAATTCTGATGGGCCAGCTGGCATGTCGATGGCTACACCGAGTTGGGTTGCTCGCTGTTTGGCCGCGGTCACATACTGGTTGCCAGGCCCGAAAATTTTGTGCACTTTAGGGATGCTTTCTGTGCCGAAAGTCATTGATCCAATGGCCTGAATCCCGCCTACTTTAAAGACTTGTGTAACGCCAGCATAGTGCGCAGCAAATAGAATAGCTGGATTGATTTGTCCGTTTTTGTCAGGAGGTGTACAGAGTATGATGTCTTTGCATCCAGAGATCTGTGCTGGGATGGCCAGCATCAAAACGGTAGAAAACAAAGGCGCCGTGCCACCGGGTATATAGATGCCCACACGTTCGATGGGTCTTGTTTCTTGCCAGCACTTCACGCCGGGCATGGTTTCCACTTCTACTACGGTAGGTGTTTGTGCGCGGTGAAATTTTTCAATATTAGCACCAGCTAAACGGATAGCTGCTTTCAGGTCTTCTGAGATTTTGTCGCCAGCCCCAGCGAGCTCTTCGGGCGTGGCTTTTAGGTTTTCTACTTCAGCTTTGTCGAATATCTTGGTATAAGAGAGTACGGCGCGATCTCCCTCTTCTCTGATCGCTTGAAAAACTTCATTGACTAACTGATTGAGATTTTGCTGCTTGAGAGCGGGGCGCTGTGTGAGTTTACCCCAGTCTTGTCGACTTGGATTTTTGGCTAAAATCATAATACCATTTTTTCTATTGGAACAATTAAGAGTCCTTCTGCCCCAGCTATTTTGAGTTGATCGATTACCTCCCAAAATTCACCTTCTTCGATTACTGAGTGTACGGAGCTCCATCCTTCTTCTGCCAAAGGTAGTACAGTTGGGCTGCGCATGCCGGGCAAAAGATTGATTACTATGTCGAGTTTGTCGTTGGGCACGTTCATCAGTACGTACTTAGATTTTTTGCCTTTTTGTACGGCATCGAGTCTGAACAGTAGAGTGTCTAGTAGCGCATTTTGTTCGGAGGTTAGTTTTTTGCTTTTGACTAAGCAAGCCTCGGAAGTAAGTATGGTGTCGGTTTCTTTCAATCCGTTTTTGAAGAGCGTACTGCCAGAGCTGACTAAATCACAGATGCCTTCTGCTAGGCCGATGTTTGGGGCGATCTCGACCGATCCTTTGATCAAGTGGATTTCGGCGTTTACGTTGTTGTTTTTGAGGTATTGGGTGAGCGTGTTTGGGTAGGAAGTGGCTATTTTTTTGCCTTCGAAAAACTGAACCCCTTCATAGTCCACATCCTTTGGCACAGCGAGTGATAACTTGCATTTAGAAAAACCTAATTTTCTTACTACTTCGATGTCATTTTGACTTTCTACCAGTAGGTTTTCTCCTACTATAGCCAAGTCTGCTACGCCATCTTCCACGTATTGCGGGATGTCGCCATTTCTCAAATAAAGTACTTCGAGTGGATAATTTGTCGCACTGGCTTTGAGTTGGTCTTTGCCGTTGTCGATGTGGATGCCACAGTTCTTAAGAAGACCTATTGATTCTTCGTTTAACCTACCTGATTTCTGAACTGCGATTTTTAGTTTACTCATTTTTCGTTTTGTTAGTGTCTGAGTAAACGCTGTAAGGACAAAAAAAATCCCGACCAATGTTACTCAGACGGGATTTGATATTTTATATTGACTACATCAATATCACCTCGTCTGTGCGATCATATAATGGTGATGATGTTGTGTCCTTATTGTCATAATTTCTTGAATTGGATGCAAACATAGACAGGATTTTTGTAATGCAAGAAGATAGCGGGGTTAAATTTTCATTAGCGAATGCAACTATCTACGCTATAATCTTTTTCTTTTTAAGAAAACACACTTGATCTACACTCTTTTTTAGGAGAGTTAAGAAAATACCTCCGCAAGTATGGCCAGCCCTGCTCCGAATATACTGATTAATAATTTTTTGGAATTCCAGCGATGCTCAGGACTCGACTCGATGAATATCGTAGTAGAGATGTGTAGAAAATTGCCTGCTACGAAGGCAAATAGCATGACCAGACCGTCTTCGCTAAATAAACCTATAGGTACTATCCAGTGTCCAGCCAATACACCCAGCGGTGAAGCTAAGGCAAAAATAAAAAGAAGAATTAGTTGTGTTTTCCTTTTGTCATACTGACAAGCCAGCACAGTCATTAGCGCAAGTGCTGCAGGGATTTTGTGTAAGACTACGCCTGTGAGCAAGGAGCCTTGGCTATGCCCACTATGTACCACTTCTGGGTGTGCTAGTATGGTGCCTTCTAAAAAGCTATGCATGCATAGTGCAGCCATCAGTGATACGCCCGACCAGACCGAATGCTCTTTGTCGTGTTTGTGCACATGCATATGACCATGCTCTACGCCATTGGTGAAATACTCTAAGATCTGCTGAAAGAAAAAACCACCCAAAATAAACATCCCGATATGGAATTGGTTTTTGTGGGTTTCGAATAGCTCGGGCAGAATGTGGACGATGGTAATAGAAAACAGGAAAGAACCTGCAAATACCAGTATGCTTTTGACCTCAGACGCCTTGGTTTTGGTGACCCGCAAGGCGTATAATCCGCCTACTAAGGCTGATAAAAACAGGACAATAGAATTGACTATCATATTATTTTTCTAAAACAAAAATGAGCCTTTGAGACTCTTCCGCCTTGTAGTCGGATAGCTCATAGTCTCCAAAGATATCTATTACTTTCAAATCAATTTTCTCGAAATACGCTAAAAAATCAGTTCGTCTGATGGCCTTTACTTTTTCTTGAAATTCAAAATGCTGACCGTGATCATCTACACTGATGTTTTTCACAATGTATTCATCCTCGGTGTATGTTCTGCGGATTTGAAAGTGAATATTTTCAATTGTTTTATCTTCTTCATGTACCAGGTTGTTGACCACTACATAAGGGTTCAAAAAGTCAAGCAGAAACATACCTCCTGGTTTTAATGATTTGATCGTAGCATCTATCACGTTCAGGTTTTCTTCTTTCGAATCGAAGTAGCCAAAACTGGTAAATAGGTTGAATACATAATCAAATTGTTCGAGGCTAAATACATCGCGCATGTCATGAACAGCAAATCGTAAGGAATCGTTCTGACTAGCACTGGCTGCTTTGATATTTTCTTCCGACAGGTCGACGCCAGTTACGTCAAATCCTTTTTTGTTTAGATATATCGAATGACGCCCTTTGCCACAAGCCAAGTCTAATATCTTGGCATTGGGTGCTAATTTGAAATAATCGATGAGGTGATCCAAAAAAGAAGCTGCTTCTTCGTAATCCCTGTGTTTGTACAAGATGTGGTAGTATATGGTATTGAACCATTCGTCAAACCATTCCTTTTTGTTTGTTTGCTCGCTCATATTTTGGAGTGCAATATTAATTAGCACAAACAAGAAGACCTATTCTGTAGAGAGAAAGAGGAATTTTTACTTACCCGATAAGTTCAAAGGTCATTTGAAAAGATGATTTTGATCAGATGCTCATTCAATAGAGTCAAATAGTTTTGCTGTTTTAACCAGACAGCTATGCTTACAGAAGAACAATTAAACCAACTTAAACTCAGCTATGGGAGATGTACGGTTTCCCCTAAATTTTTCGATGATTTTTATCAAATTTTTTTCGCTTCGTCTCCAGCGATTCAAGAACGATTTAAAAACACGGATATGGAGGCTCAAAAGGCTTTGTTAAGGCATGGGTTGTCTCATTTGATCAAATTTGCAGTAGGCAGTCATGCAGCGGAACTAAAGGTAAATCGATTGGCGGAATCGCACGATCGCACACATATGGATATACCTGCTTGGATGTACGAAAAATGGATTGAGTCCCTCATTAAGGCCATTTCTATACACGATAAAAAAATCAATGATCGCCTGATTGATCAATGGAATCAAACCATGCAGGTTGGGATTAATTATATGATTGCTAAGTATTAAAGTCGAGTTGAAAGGAAGTTTTTAAGGTAAGATTTCTATTTGAGACCGAATGCCTGCTGTGGCGTAGGACTTTAGTGTTCCGTCAGTTTCTGAGTATATAAAGAAAGCATCCACTCCGTTTAGTTTTTCTATCATACGAATAGACTCCTCCAGGCCTAGCACCATACAAGCCGTCGCATAGCCATCGGCGATTGTGCAATTGTTTGCGAAAATGGACGCACTTAGCAGGTGGTGCGAAATCGGATAGCCTGTGAAAGGACTGATGGTGTGGCTGATGATTCGATCATTTTCTTTATAATAATTCCGATAATTGCCAGAAGTGGCTAGAGATCGGTTTTTTACAAACACGGTGGCAAATGGGTGGCCTACAGTTTGACTCATCTCTGGAGTTTCGATGCCTATTTTCCACACAGTTTGATTTTGGTTTTGACCTTGACAACGGACTTCCCCACCAATCTCGATCATGTAATGGTCTATGTTTTGTGATTTCAAAAAGTCAGCAATGACATCTAAAGCATAGCCTTTGGCAGAAGCGCTAAAAGACAATGAAGTGTGGGCGGGCTTATGAGCCGAGGACTCATCGAATGTGACCTGTTCGAATCCTACAACCTGAAGTAATGAATCCACAATAGTACTGTCTAAACTCGATTTTTTCTTTGGCCCAAAGCCCCAAGCATCTATCAGAGGCCCGATGGTGGGGTCGTAAGCACCTCCACTGTTTTCGAATATTTCTTTGCTCATCTGTAGGACGGGATGCATAAATCCAGATTCGAAGATGATGGTGTCATTTTGGTTGAACCGAGAGATTTCGGAATCCGGGATATAGGTAGAAAGAGACTGATTCAAAGCAACTAGAATCGAATCGATTTCCTTTTTGTAATCATCCTCTTGTGCTGCGATGTATTTGATGGAATAGGGAATGGTACCCATTGTGGTACCAGTTACATGCTGCAATATTAGGGTTTTGATGGGGTTGATCTGACGATAAAGAACCAAAACCCCTACGGCCAATACCATCAATAAAATTCGTCTTTTTTGCATCACTTCTATTTTTTGCGTGAGCAAAGAAAGAATATTTAACCCAATTGAGCGATATGGATTGGTCGCTATGAAGAGGGTGGTGAAAGTAATATCTCTCTACAGAATCAAACTTTAGGAAAGCGAAGCCTCACAGACTGCTCTGAATATTCTATTTTTGACGAAATTATTCTTGATTTTATGAGGGAAGATTATTTGAATGCAGATGGGGAAGACCTGAATCCTGAAGAAGTAGAGTTCGAAAAAGCACTACGTCCGCTGTCGTTCGATGATTTTACGGGGCAGGCCAAGGTGGTAGAAAACATCAAAATATTTGTGCAAGCGGCCAAACAGCGGGAAGAGCCGCTAGACCATGTATTGCTCCATGGCCCTCCTGGCTTGGGCAAAACCACCCTCTCGCATATCATCTCCAACGAACTGAATTCGAGTATCAAAGTCACCTCTGGCCCCGTGCTAGACAAGCCTGGCGACCTAGCGGGTCTGCTCACCAACCTAGAGCCTAACGATGTCTTATTCATAGACGAGATCCATCGTCTCAATGCCGTAGTAGAAGAGTACCTCTACTCCGCCATGGAAGATTACAAAATTGATATCATGCTCGACTCGGGGCCAAGTGCACGGTCGGTACAGATCGGGCTCAACCCCTTTACACTTATCGGTGCCACTACCCGTTCGGGTTTGCTCACTTCTCCGCTTCGCGCCAGATTTGGCATCAATGCCCGGTTAGAGTATTATGACTCTGGCTTGTTGACTAGTATTGTAAAAAGGTCTTCGAGTATATTGGGGATGCCTATAGAAGAAAACGCTGCACTAGAACTGGCTAGGCGAAGCCGGGGCACGCCTCGTATCGCCAACAACCTGCTCCGTCGGACACGTGACTTTGCTCAGATCAAAGGCAATGGCACGATCACGAAAGCCATCACGACATTTGCCCTAGAGGCATTGGATGTAGATGCACATGGATTGGATGAGATGGACAACCGTATTCTCTCCACCATTATTGAAAAATTCAAAGGAGGCCCTGTGGGCATCTCCACCATCGCTACGGCCTGTGGCGAGGAGGCAGATACCATCGAAGAGGTCTATGAGCCATTTTTGATCAAAGAAGGTTTTCTCAAGCGTACCAGCCGAGGCAGGGAAGCTACCGAACTAGCCTACAAGCATTTGAAAATAGTACCGCCATCTCGCATGGGTACTTTATTCGACTGATATCGTGAACCGCACCAAACTCACCCAACTGATCAAACAAAAATCCGCTGAAGAAGGATTCCAATTTTGCGGTGTGGCTAAGGCGGAGTTTTTGGAAGACGAAGCGCCCAAATTAGAAAATTGGCTCAATCAAGGCATGCACGGAGAGATGGCCTACATGGCCAATCACTTCGACAAGCGCCTCGACCCGACCAAGCTCGTAGAGGGAGCCAAAACGGTGATTTCATTGCTCTACAATTATTACCCCGAAAAAGACCTGAACGAGGGCAAAGAGGTGAAAATAGCCAAATACGCTTTTGGCAAAGACTATCACTACATCATTAAGCCCAAGCTGAAAACCGTACTCCAAGCTATCACCGAGCAAGTAGGAGAGGTAGACGCTAGAGTATTTGTAGACTCTGCGCCCGTGCATGAGCGTGCTTGGGCAGCTAAGGCGGGACTTGGCTGGGTGGGTAAAAACTCGCTACTCATCAATCGGTCGATGGGCTCTTTTTTCTTCCTTGCCGAAATCATTTTGGATGTGGAGCTCGACTATGATGGGCCGATCAAAGACTATTGCGGCACCTGCTCGGCTTGTATGGATGCCTGTCCTACGGATGCCATTCCTGCGCCCTATGTGGTGGACGGCAGCAAGTGCATCTCGTACCTCACCATCGAGCTCAAAAATGAAATTCCCAAAGCCTTTGAAGGGCAGATGGAGGGCTGGGCTTTTGGCTGCGACATTTGTCAGGACGTATGTCCGTGGAATCGATTTTCGAAGCCACACCAAGAGAAGGATTTTGCTCCAAATGGCAAACTAGGCGAGATGAAAAGGGTGGATTGGGATGAGATGACTGAAGAGCTCTTTCGAGAAATATTCAAAGGCTCGGCCGTGAAGCGCACCAAGTTTTCCGGACTGAAAAGAAACCTTGATTTCTTGAAAAAGAAATAGCCTTCCTGAATGATTCAGAAAGGCTATTATATAATAATGAGTGTAATTCTTTTATTGCTTGAATGTATAGTAGATACCTACGTTGAACATAGAAGCAGGAGACATGTTGAAGTCTAGTGCGAAATTGGTGTCTGTGTAGGAGTCGTTAGCAAACAAGCCTAGACCTTGGCCTGCACGGCCTACGATGCCCCATCTTTCAGCTAGTGAAAGTGCGAAACCTGCGTCTACAAATGCTTCGAAAGCAGACTCGTCAAAATCTCCCCCTACTTTGTTGAACCGAGCGTTTGCACCAATATACAAAGAGAATTTTTCACTGATAGGCCACCATTTTCTTAGATATACGTGTGGAGCAATGATTGACATTTCTGCACCTACTCCACTAGTTTTGTCACTGGTGTAGTTCAATACAGCACCAAGTTGTAAGTCATTTTTCAACCATGTGCCTACTTCTGGGGCTATTTTTACGTAGTCTTCTTGAAAGCCAATAGCTCCGCCTACATACATGCTTCCTTCCTGCGCATATACTGATGATCCTACCAGTACGGCTGCTAATAGAGTAAATAATTTTTTCATTAGTTATTAAGTTTTGATTATTAAGAAAAGTTGATGCAATAATACGATAAATACAACCTTATCTTCAAAATTAACTATTCATTAATATGAACATGGCACAGTCATTTGTATGAGATTCTTCTATTTTTGCCGACTCAAAATTGAATGAATATGTCTAGTAACAATCCTCTTTTACAGTCTTTTAGTACTCCGTTTGGTGTGCCTCCGTTTGCTCAAATTCAACTTGATCATTACCAACCTGGTATCGAACAATTAATCGAGAAATCACGGGCAGAAATACAGCTCATTGCTGAAAATGAGGAAGCGCCAAGTTTTGAGAATACCATAGTTGCCCTAGAGCGAAGTGGCCGAGGGTTGGATCAGGCGGCAGAGATATTTTTTAATCTCAACTCTGCAGAGACTTCAGACGAGATGCAAGCTTTGGCCAATAGCATTTCGCCATTGCTCACCGAGTTTGGGAACGAAATCATGCAAAACGAGCAATTGTTTGCACGAGTCAAAGTCGTATATGATACGCAGTCTGGCCTGAGCCTCGACAAGGAAGATCACATGCTGCTTCGAAAAACCTATTTGGGATTTGTCCGCAGTGGAGCCAATCTTAGCGAAGCAGACAAGAAAAAATATAGTGCCCTTTCCAATGCCCTTGCAATGGCCTCCTTGAAGTTTGGTGAAAACGTACTAGCCGAAACCAATGGCTATGAACTCCTTATTGAAAGTGAGGAAGATCTGGTGGGATTGCCAGAGGGAGCTATCGATGCTGCGGCGCTAGCTGCAGAGGAAAAAGGCCACAAAGGTATGTGGCTCTTTACGTTACAGGCACCTAGTTTTCTTCCATTTATGGAATATGTGGAAAACCGTGAGCTCAGAGAAAAAATGTACAAAGCCTACATGTCGAAGGCTTTCAAAGGTGATGAATTCGACAATCAGGAAATAGTGAAGGAGATCGTTCGGTTACGATTCGAAATGGCACAACTGCTCGGCTACGACAATTATGCCGACTATGTGCTAGAAGAGCGTATGGCCGAAAAACCGCAAAAGGTCAAAGACTTTTTGAATGACCTGCTGGAAAAGGCATTGCCCAAAGCCAAAGAAGAGGTAGAAGAACTAAAAGCTTATGTGAAGAAACTGGGCGACGACATCACGCTGGAGCGATGGGACTGGGCATTTTATTCTCAAAAACTAAAGAATGAAAAATACCAGCTCGACGATGAAATGCTGCGTCCTTATTTCCAATTGGAAAAGGCGGTAGATGGCATTTTTCAGGTGGCTCAGAAACTGTATGGGTTGACATTCAAAAAGAATGACGACATTCCGGTCTATCATAAAGACGTGCAGGCCTACGAAGTAGAGGACGAATCGGGCAAGCACATTTCGGTATTTTATGCGGACTTTTTCCCTAGATCGGGCAAAAGAGGAGGCGCTTGGATGACCTCCTATCGCGGGCAATGGAAAACAGAGGCCGATCACAGACCAGTAGTGTCCATCGTTTGCAATTTCACCCCGCCGTCGGCTACTAAGCCCTCGCTGCTTACTTACAACGAGGTGGAGACTTTATTTCACGAGTTTGGCCATGCCTTACATGGTATGCTGGCAGATGGAAAATACAGCTCATTGAGTGGCACGAGCGTATATTGGGATTTTGTGGAGCTGCCTTCCCAGATATTAGAAAACTGGCTGATGGAAAAAGAATGTTTGGATCTTTTTGCTAGCCACTATCAAACGGGAGCGTCTATTCCTGCGGATTTAATCGAAAAGATAAAAGCCTCGTCCAATTATCACGAAGCCTATCAGACGCTTCGCCAGATCAGTTTTGGACTGATGGATATGGCGTGGCACTCACTATCTAAAGAAAACATTGACGTAGCTGACGTGGCTGCTTTTGAACAGACTGCTATGCAGCAAACAGATTTATTCAACCCGATACCAGGGACGTGTATGAGCACACAGTTTAGCCACATTTTTCAGGGAGGATATGCCGCGGGGTATTACAGTTATAAGTGGGCTGAAGTGTTAGATGCCGATGCATTTTCTGTCTTCAAAGAGAAAGGGTTATTTGATTCTGTTACTGCAAAATCTTTCAAAGAAAACATTTTATCTAAAGGAGGGAGTGAGCACCCCATGGAACTGTATAAAAGGTTTCGTGGTCAAGAACCCACGGTGGATGCACTGCTAGAACGAAGCGGATTAAAGGCCTAAATGGACAAGTCATAAAAAGACTATTGAACGAACTTATGCTCTAGTAATCACCATTTGTACAGCATAGGTCGAGCTGTTGTTGGCTTTTTCATCGGATTTGGTTGGGTAGATTAGCCGTTGGAGTTCGATGGTGTAGTTCTTATAAGTTGCTGTGGGCAGCGATTGATCACCGATCGACAAAGTTTTGTTTGTTCCACTGATGTTGATTGTGATAGCTAGTGTGCCATTCGTGAGACAAGTTGTGTCATAGGGGCAAAGAGAGTCATTGAGGAGTTCAGAAAAAGTAAGTGTTACGGTAGAGCTTTCCACCTCTACCGTCTCTCCTTCTTTGATAGAAAAGGACTCCCCAAGTACGATTAGTTGTGGTTCGTCGCAGCAGGAAGGGTTGGGGTCGTCACAACTTGCTAGGACCAGTACTACGCCCAGCACACGTAAAAATTTATTCATAATATCAATACCCATTTTGTCGCTTAGAAGTTGATGAGCCACAAAAATAAATTCAAATATATAGTTTAATTGAAAATAGAGCTATCTTAGCGCCATTATGAAGTTCCTCAAAAAGATCATAGCATCCACGGCCACTCCGGCCACCACTGTCTAAGGCCACTTAGACCTCAGCTATTTTACTTTTTTTACCTCTTTATATTTTATAAAAATGACAAGTTTGATCCAAACCCTTCAAAAAGGGTATAAATATTTTCTTATTGCCCTAAAGGGTGAAGAAACAGAATTCACTACCGGCAGCATCAACAAGGCCATATTTTTATTGTCCGTGCCGATGGTTTTAGAAATGATTATGGAATCATTGTTCGCCGTGGTCGATGTGTTTTTCGTGGGTAAAGTCAGTGTAGACGCAGTAGCTACGGTAGGGCTTACCGAATCCGTAGTCATGATTGTATATTCTGTAGCCATAGGTTTGAGTATGGCTGCCACGGCTGTAGTGGCCCGACGCATCGGGGAGAAGAATCCCAAAAAAGCAGGCGATGCGGCTTTTCAATCTATACTTATTGCGGTTTCGATCTCGATCGTCGTGAGCATATTTGGTATCATCTACGCGGAGGATATCCTGCGCATGATGGGAGGCACTGAGCAGCTGATTGCTCAGGGGGCTGGCTATACCCGAGTGATGCTCGGCGGCAATGCCAGTATCATGCTGCTCTTTCTGATCAATGGCATCTATCGTGGTGCAGGTGATGCGTCTATGGCGATGCGGTCGCTGTGGATTGCCAATGGGTTGAATATAGTGCTTGACCCAATATTCATTTTTGGCTTGGGTCCCATTCCGGGTTTTGGTGTGGAGGGCGCTGCTATAGCGACCACGATTGGCAGATCTACGGGTGTTTTTTACCAGCTCGTTGGTTTGTTTGGTGGCCAGCGTATCATCAAACTGACGATCGAAAACGTGAAAGTACAATGGCAAACCATCAGAAGGATATTCGACATCGCCGCAGGAGGCATGGGACAATTTTTGATCGAGTCGGCCAGCTGGATATTTCTTGTTCGGATTATTTCTGAATTTGGCAGTGCCGCATTGGCGGGATATACCATCGCGTTTAGAATCATTGTTTTCACCATACTGCCCTCTTGGGGCATGGCCAATGCCGCAGCTACGCTAGTGGGTCAGAATTTGGGCGCGGGCAAACCAGAGAGAGCCGAAAGCTCCGTATGGAAAACGGCGCACCTCAACACTGCGTTTTTGTTTGTGGTTTCTATTGTATTTTTCTGGTTTGCTCAAGAGTTTGTGGGTATTTTCTCCAACGAGCCAGTAGTCAAAGAGCATGGTGCTTTGGCACTGCGCGTGATTTGTGTGGGTTACATCACCTTTGCCTATGGGATGGTGATCAGCCAAGGCTTCAATGGCGCTGGAGATACCAAAACACCGGTGGTGATGAACATTATCTTTTTCTGGCTCATACAGATTCCGCTAGCCTATACACTGGCTATTTATCTGAATTATGGATTTCTGGGAGCCATGATCTCTGTAGCCGTAGCCTTTGCGCTGCACGCGCTGGCTTGCATCTATTGGTTTAGAAAAGGCAAGTGGAAATTGGTGAAGGTATAAAAGAATAGGTTCAACCCTTCCAAAGTTTTGAACTTTGGAAGGGTTTCTTTTTTACCGTCATATCACTGCGCCCCTTTAATAATCTCTTCCACCACCTCTGGGTTCAGCAAAGTAGAAGTATCTCCAAGGCTTGACGTGTCATTCTCTGCTACCTTTCTCAAAATCCTTCGCATGATTTTACCCGAACGGGTTTTGGGCAAACCAGTCACCAACTGGATTTTGTCAGGTTTGGCTATAGGCCCGATGATTTTGTTTACCGTTGCTTTGATCTCTTCTTTCAGACTGCCTTCGGTTCGTCCTTCGGCATCGCAGATTACATAGGCATAGATGCCTTGTCCTTTGATGTCGTGCGGATAGCCTACCACGGCAGATTCTACAACGAGAGGATGCTCGTTGATGGCATTTTCTACTTCGGCAGTACCCATTCTGTGGCCAGATACATTGATCACGTCATCTACTCTGCCCATGATTCGGTAGTATCCGTCTTCGTCTCGCCTCACTCCGTCGCCTGTAAAGTACATGCCTTTGTAGGTAGAAAAATAGGTGTCGATGCAGCGCTGGTGATCCCCATACGTGGTGCGTATCATCGATGGCCATGGGAAGTTGATACATAGGTTGCCTTCTACGCCGTTGCCTTTGAGTTCGTTGCCCTCTGCATCTACGATCACAGGCCTGATGCCTGGCAGGGGTAGTGTAGCATAGGCCGGTTTGGTTGGCGTAAGCCCCGCCAAGGGAGAGATCATGATGCCGCCAGTTTCGGTCTGCCACCAGGTATCTACGATTGGGCACTTGCCTTTTCCGATATGATCGTGGTACCAGTGCCAAGCCTCTTCGTTGATCGGCTCACCTACAGAGCCTAGCACTTTTAGAGAGTCTAGTTTATAAGGTAGCACAGGGTCTAGTCCATACGCTTGCAAAGCTCTAATCGCCGTAGGTGCTGTGTAAAATTGATTGACTTGATATTTGTCTATGATTTCCCAAAAGCGCCCAGCGTCTGGGTAGGTAGGCACTCCTTCGAACATGACCGTGGTAGCACCAGCGAGCAATGGCCCGTATACGATATACGAATGCCCAGTGATCCAGCCTACATCGGCAGTACACCAATACACATCGTCACTATTGTATTGAAACACATTTTGAAATGAAAACTGAGTGTAAACCATGTAGCCGCCCGTTGTGTGTACCACGCCTTTGGGCTGACCAGTCGACCCAGAAGTGTAGAGGATAAAGAGCATGTCTTCGCTGTCCATTACTTCTGCTTTGTGTGTCTTTTCTGCCTTGGCTGTTTCTTCGTGCCACCAAAGATCGCGACCCGCTTGCATCGTTACTTCAGTTTTGGTTCGTTCTACCACGATCACTTTTTCGATGGTGGTGCATTTTTCTAGTGCTTCGTCTACTACGGCCTTTACAGGAATACTTTTAGCACCTCGGAAGTTTCCGTCTGAAGTCAAAACTACTTTGGCCTCACAGTTGATGATTCGGTCTGCAAGAGCAGAGGACGAAAAGCCCGCAAATACTACGGAATGCACGGCACCTACTCTAGCACAGGCCATCATGGCGATGGCTGCTTCGGGGATCATGGGCATGTAGATGATCACACGATCGCCTTTTTTCACGCCATTGTTGAGCAGGACATTAGAAAACTCACATACTTTTTCGAAGAGTTGCTGGTAGGTGAGTGTGATGCCCGCCTCTTTGGGATCGTTGGGTTCCCAGATGATGGCTGGCTTGTCGCCAATGGTGTATAAATGGCGCTCCAGCATATTTTCGGTGATGTTGAGTTTGGCATTTTCAAACCACTTCACCTCTGCTTTTTCAAAATCGTAATCGACCACACGATCCCATTTCTTTCGCCAAAAAAATTGATTGGCTACACGTTCCCAGAAGGTTTCGGGATTGGCTATGCTTTTTTCATAAGCCAAAAAGTACTCACTGAGGTTTTCTATTTTTGTCAACATGTTAATTTGTCTTTGTAATCGTTCATTTCAATGCTTCCTAAATTTATATCCTTTTGCTAATTATGGGCTAATTTTTAGCTGAATTACATAGAATTTAGGCTTAATGTTTAAATCTAAATAAAATCTTACGTTAGTATTAAAATCTTGATAAGCCAATCCAATCCATTGAGAAATATAGATTCGAAGACAGAGTTTATTAGCTTTGCGATCGAATCCTAAATACCAATTCGTGATGAACGAAAGATACATGCAGCGAGGCGTATCCGCCTCTAAAGAAGACGTACACAATGCCATCAAAAACATCGACAAGGGCGTATTTCCAAATGCCTTTTGTAAGATCGTGCCTGATATGCTGGCAGGTGATGAGGCCTACTGCAACATCATGCACGCAGATGGCGCGGGCACCAAGTCTTCGCTGGCTTACATGTATTGGAAAGAAACGGGTGACTTGTCCGTTTGGAGAGGCATTGCTCAGGATGCGGTCATCATGAATACAGACGATCTACTTTGTGTGGGAGCAGTAGATAATATCCTCCTCTCTTCTACGATTGGTAGAAATAAAAACTTGATTCCCGGAGAAGTTCTAACGGCACTAATCGAAGGCACGGAAGAAGTCTTGCAGATGCTTCGCGACAATGGCGTGGACATTCGCTCGACGGGCGGAGAAACTGCCGACTTAGGAGATTTAGTCAGAACGGTAGTAGTAGACAGCACCGTGATCGGCCGAATGAAAAGGGCCGATGTAGTTACCAATGAAAATATCCAAGGTGGCGATGTGATCGTAGGATTGGCATCTTATGGACAAGCCACCTATGAAAGCGAATACAACGGAGGCATGGGCAGCAATGGGCTGACTTCTGCTCGTCACGATGTATTTGCCAAAAAATATATGGAGAAATACCCAGAGTGTTTCGATCCTTCGGTGCCAGCCGATTTGATCTATTCTGGATCGAAAGACTTGTTGGACAAGGTGGAAGGTTCGCCTTTGGATGCAGGCAAATTGGTACTCTCTCCTACACGTACCTATGCACCGATCATCAAGCAAATGCTTGAAAACTACCGCAGCCAGATTCATGGCATGATACACTGCAGTGGCGGTGCGCAGACCAAAATGCTACACTTTGTAAATGACGTGCATGTGATCAAAGACAACCTGTTTGAGATTCCTCCACTTTTCAAATTGATCCATGCTGAAAGCGGCACGGATTGGAAAGAAATGTATAAGGTATTCAATATGGGTCACCGTATGGAACTCTATGTTCCTGAAGCGATCGCTCAAGATTTGATTCAAATTTCAGAATCCTTTGGCGTACCTGCTCAAATCATTGGGCGAGTGGAGTCGTCAGAGCAGACCAAAGCCACCATTACTACAGAGAATGGTACATTCGAGTATTTGAAGTAATCTTCTGCTGATCCCGTACCCAAAGGAAGGTCATTCATAGGAATTAAAGCGTTAAGAATATTTTCTTATAAGAACGCTCATTAATAAAGTTTTTTGCAAAAAACTTTATTAATGAGCGTTCTTAATAAAGCATTTGCTATATTTCTTTATTAAGAAGATCCGCTAATAAAGAAATCAGTAAAAAGTTAAGATGCGAACTTTCAAATCAGGAAACTATCAAAGTCAAGGAAGCTACAAAAGTTTTCAGCCAGAGCTGATCAATAAGCCTTGGCAAATCACTGATATGGAGTTGATGAGTTTGCTCGGTCAGGCAGATAGACAACTAGGAAGATTAGACATGTACTCGGAGTACGTTCCTAATATTGAGCTTTTCATTAGCATGCATGTGCTAAAGGAGGCCACCAAATCCAGCAAAATCGAAGGCACACAAACCAATATCGAAGAAGCGCTCTTAGAGAAATCTGAAATTCGTGAAGAAAAGAGGAATGACTGGGAAGAAGTTCAAAATTACATTTCAGCACTTAAATCAGCGATTGATAAACTGCAAAATTTACCTTTTTCAACTAGGTTGATCAAACATACGCATCAAATCTTGTTGCAAGGGGTACGTGGTAAACACAAACTTCCTGGTGAATTTAGATCCAGTCAAAACTGGATTGGTGGAGCTACTATAAGCGACGCCACTTTCATTCCCCCCACCCATCATACCATTGATGAATACATGAGCGATTTGGAAAAATTTGCTCACAACGGGGATTTCTTTTTTCCTGATTTATTAAAAATCGCGCTGATTCATTATCAGTTTGAAACGATACATCCATTTTTGGATGGCAATGGGCGAGTGGGTCGAACCATGATCACGCTCTATCTCGTAGAGAAGCAAATATTAAAGCAGCCGATTCTCTATTTATCTGATTTTTTTGAAAAAAACCGAACGTTATATTATGACAACTTGATGAGGGTGCGAGAAAAGAATGATCTCAATCAGTGGTTCAAATTCTTTTTGACAGGCGTGATCGAAACGGCTAAAAGTAGTATTCAAACCTTCGACGGGATTCTCAAACTGCAACGAGAAATAGACCAAAATCTACAAACATTAGGAGCCAGAGCCAATAATGCTCAAAAAGTGATGTTGGAGCTATATCGTCATCCTATGATCAATGCCAAGCAACTCAAAAAATTGACAGAATTGTCATTGCCCTCTGCTTACAAGCTCATCGACGACCTTGTACAGCTAGGTATTATCAAAGAATTCACAGGCAGCAAACGAGGGAAAAATTATGTCTTCGATCAATACCTGAGTTTGTTTCAGTAAAAAGAGCACAATCACAAGTTCAAATTGTATTCAAGTAAGACTTCGATAAATTCATCATTTCATCTCACACAAACCGCTTTGTTTTTCCTCGACATTGATTAATATTAGGATTCCGCCTGTACTCAATTAATTTTATTTTTAACTTTAAAACATAACCATAATACTTATGGCAAACATTAATGTAACCATGACAGTTGATACGGCTGCCTTGGCGTCAGGGTCAACCCCTGCACAAGCTTGCGCTTTACACGATTCTGCTGGTGATCCAGATGGAAGTACTGACTTTACTATAAATGCAAAACATGGAGATACTGTTACCTTTAACATTAAAGCTAAGGATAATACAACTCCTGTAGCCTACAGCGCTTTTCGATACGAAGGAGGTACTGATGGTGTATTTAATCCCCTTCCATCTAGCTCTAACGCTTGGGTTGGCACTGTTGCTGGAATCTCAGGCGAGTCTGAAAATTATTATATTGATTTCGTTTCCAATGGGAATCCTTATACTTTGGATCCTGCACTAGATGTAGACACTTAAAATGAAAAATATAACAATTTGTAAAAAAACCTATCTAATCATAGGTTTTTTTTTTACTGTACTATTGAGTCATGCTCAAAATCAAAAGGAAGCAGATAGTTTACTGAGCCTTTATAAAAAAGGAGGGCTTACTAGAATTGATGAATTTCAAATTTTAAGAAAAATTGCCAAGCAATCAACCAAACCTGAAGAGAGGCTTCAATATGCTCAAAAACTGATTGTATTAGCATCAGAAGACACAAACTATCTCTGGCTGCATAGAGGGTATATGCAAAAAGGAAGTGCACTGAGGCGACAAGGGAATCTTGATGAGGCTATTGCAGCCTACTTCCAAAGCTCAGAAGCTGCAAAAAAAATTGACTATAGGGCAGGAGTTGGAGGTGCATTGTTGTCAATTGGTGAGGTATATGCAAACAATAATGACCATCACAAAGGCCTTCTTTATAGAAAAGAGGCTATTGAAGTATTGAGAACAACATCTGATTCTGTTACTCTTGCTACTGCACTACTCAATACAGGTTATGGATATTATCTGATTGATAACTATGATAGTGCATTGTTACTCTACGGTGAATCTGGGCAAATTTTTGAAATCCAAGATGTGTTAATTGGCAAAGCATATAATCTAGGTAATGCCGGATTAGTTTATGCCAAACAAGGAAAAACCAAACTAGCAGAGACACAGTTGTCAGAGGCAATAGTTATATTAAATGACCTTGAGGATTCCTATGCCATCACCGAGTTTCAAATCGAGATGGGAGATATTTATCTCAAGAAAAGAAACTACTCGTCGGCAAAGAAATATTTGAACGAAGCCTTAGGCTATGCCATAGAGGACGGTCTCCAAGAAAGAATCCGAGACGCCAGCCTCAAACTTTCAGAGCTCTATCAAACTCAGGGAGACTATCGCAAAGCCTACAACTACCAAAGCCAATACATCACCTATCGAGATAGTATCAACAATGATGAAGTGATCCGAAAAATGGCCGATCTACGCACCGAATATGAGGTGGGCCAAAAACAAGCCGAAGTAGACCTGAAACAAACAGAAGTAGACCTACTCAATGAACAAGCGAGGAACAATCAGATTGTATTGTGGAGTGTGATCGTCATATTGGTATTGGTCTTATGCCTGACCTATGCGCTGCTCAAAGTCTATCGAGTAAAGGTGCGTGCGATTCGAATCGTAAAACAAAGACGACGCATCATCGCTGCACAGCGCGATCAGTTGGAAGATGTGAACCGCACGAAGGACAAATTTTTCTCCATCATCTCTCATGATATCCGAGGGCCGATCAGCAATTTTCAGGGGGTTTCTCAGCTGATCCATATGATGGTAGAAACAGACGATAAGGCTGGATTGCTCAAACTCAGCGGCCTACTCGACACGTCCTCTAAAGAGGTGTCTACCCTACTCGACAACTTGCTAGAATGGGCCATGAGTCAGCAAGGCCGCATGCCATACAAGCCTGAAGAAATCAAACTCCATGAGCTTTGCAATTCGAACCTGAGCATCATGGAGAATCTGGCTACTGCCAAGCAAATCACCCTGACCGAAAAGGTCAAAGAAAAAGTAACGATCACGGCCGATAAAAACAGTGTGTCTACGATCATCAGAAACCTATTGAGCAATGCGATCAAGTTTACCCCAGAAGGCGGCCACGTAGACTTAGCGCTTTCATACGATCTCAATATGGCGGTACTGACTGTCAAGGACTCTGGAATCGGCATACCCAAAGAAAAGATGCAACACCTCTTCGACTTCAAAGGTGAGCGCAGTCGCTGGGGTACAGGTGGTGAGAAAGGTGTCGGCCTAGGGCTCACGCTTGTCCACGAGTTCGTCGAGCTCAACAAAGGCAAGATTGAGGTCGAAAGTGAAGAGGGACAGGGTACTACTTTTAGGGTTTATTTGCCTTTGATGGAGTCTTCCATTTAATGTTCAATCCTCTGGCAACTCAGCTTCTAACGACCGAATCACATTATTCAAATCGTGCATCACATCCGATTCGGCTATTCGAAGTGTACAATAACCCAATTTCGCTAGTGTCTCATCTCGTATTCGATCTGCCTCTTTCTTATCATCGTGTGATCGCCCATCCAGTTCCACAACCAAATGAAGTTTCCGACATACAAAGTCAGCTATGTATTTATCAATCGGGAATTGTCTGTTGAATTGTAGGCCATAGAAGCCTCTCGCTCGAAGCACCTCCGACCAGAGTTTTATTTCTTCTGGCGTGCTGTTGTTTCTAAGCTTCCGTGCATAGGGCTTAAGGTATTTATTGTTAGGCATAGATTGAAATTAGCAAATTATGGAGTGAAGTGCAATTTCAATCCCCCCCTAGCCCCCTTTTACAAGGTGGGAGTTTTGTTCCCCTTTTTTAAAAGGAGGCTAGGGGGATTCTTTACCTAAAATCCGGCATATCCAATTTCTTGGCGATTCTATGTGCAGCGTTGAGAAGTCCTACGTGGCTATAGGCCTGCGGGAAGTTGCCCCACATGCTGCCGTCCTTTTCGTTTACATCCTCGCTGAGCAGTCCTACGTGGTTGGAGTAGCCGACCAGATTGTCGAAGTACTCTACCGCTTCGTCTACTCGGCCTACACAGGCCAGCGCTTCTACATACCAGAAAGCACAAATCAAGAACGTAGTCTCTGGCTCGCCAAAATCATCCTGATGCTTGTACCTATAAAATAAGCCATTGGATGCTTTTAGGTCTTTTTCCATCGCTTGCAAGTGCAATTTGGCTCTTTCAGAATTATTGTCTAGATAATTCATGTTGATCAGCTGCAGACAGCTGGCATCCATACGTTCTGTGCCGATGGCCTGACTGTAGCCCATTTTGCTGGCGCTGTAGCATTGCTCGATTTTAGCTTTGGCCATTTTGCCTAGCCTTTGAGCCATTTTGCCCATTTTTTCATCTTTCAGTACTACGGCGATTTTTTCTGCTGCCAAGCTACCCGCCCAGTGAAATAGGTAAGTATAGCAATGCGCCTGGCTTAGGTTTCTAAACTCCCAAAGCCCCGCATCGGTCTGCTCCATGGTCTTTTCGATCAGTCCCAGTGTTTTGAAAATCAAATCGCCAGAATCATACCTTTCGGTAAATAAAATCCGCTGATCATAGTACAGTGGCAAAAGTGAAAGGAGTACCTGACCGTACACATCATTCTGAATATGCTCATAGGCCTGATTGCCCACACGTACAGGCTGATTGCCTTGGTAGCCTTTCAAGTCGGTTTCTATCTCGATCAAATCTTTTTCTCCACCTATCCCAAACAACGGTTGGTAGCGATCGTTTTCGCCACTGGTGATGTTCATGATGTAGTGAAAATATTTTTCTAATTCCTCAAAGTGACCAATGTTGTTGAAGGCATTGAGCGTATAAAAGGTATCTCGCATCCAGCAGAAGCGATAATCCCAATTTCGTGTAGAGCCTGGCGACTCAGGCAAACTCGTAGTGGTAGCCGCTACGATGGCACCAGTATCTTCATACTGGTGAATTTTCAAAATCAATGCCGAGCGGATCGCCGCTTTTTGGTAAAAATTGGCAATGCTGGCCGTTTTCACCCATTTGTGCCAATAGTTGACCGTACGGTTGAGGAATAGCTCAGCAGTTTCTTTCAGATCCGACTCTAGTGGAGGCCCAAAAGTGAGGATCAAATATTTTGTTTCGTTGAGCACGAAATCCTGATCATTCATCAAGTAGCTCAACGAGATGTTGGTGGTCAGGCGTACCTGAGAGTCTAGTCCGATGTAGCGAATGTGATTGCTACCCATGCTGCGCTCTGGGCGAGTTTTACCATAGTCGCCTACAGGGTCACACACTACTTTGATGTTAGGGTGATCCGAAATAGGTTCTATTTTTCTGATGAGCATCAGTGGTTTGTAGCTGCGCTCGTGCTGGAGGTATCTTGGCGCAAAATCCGTTACTCGATATTTGCCCGTGGCACATTCTATTTCGGTGCAGAGTACATTAGTATTTTCGAGATAGTATTGTTTGGATTCAAAATCTCCTTCGGCTGGCAGAGCCGAAAACTCACCTCCTTTTTCGTCGTCGATCAGTTTGCCGAAAATAAAGCTACTGTCGAATCTGGGCCAGCACATCCATGAGATGTTGGTGTCCGTTTTGATGTGGGCGGTATAAGCACAATTGCCAATTACGCCAAAGTCATAGGTGTGTCTTTTGTCCATTGATCAGGGATTAAGAATTTCAAGAAAAATGCTTTTGGATCGTGCGCTATAGAGATTGAATAAAATCTGGCCAATTCAACCAATACGCTAAAATGATGAAATATTATCAATTAATGCCATAATTATTGCAACTTTGTTCAGCGAAAATTCACATTTATTAATAAACACACAATGAGAAAGAAAATAGTAGCGGGAAATTGGAAAATGAACAATGACCTGGAAGCGGGCAAAAAATTGGCGCTAGAAGTACTGGAAAAAGCCACAGGCAACGAAGAGGCACAAATCGTGTTGGGTACGCCTTTCATTCATTTGACTACCTTGGCAGTATCTGTCGTAGGCCAAAAGGGAATCGAAGTGGCAGCTCAAAACTGTAGCGACAAGGCGTCTGGTGCTTATACAGGAGAGGTCTCTGCCGAAATGATTAAATCTACAGGAGTCAACTATGTGATTCTGGGGCATAGCGAGAGACGAGAATATTTCAACGAAACCAACGAGCAGCTGGCTGCTAAATTGGATTTGGCATTAGCCAATGACTTGACTCCTATCTTTTGCTGTGGAGAACCGTTGGAAATTAGAGAAGCTGATACGCAGTACGACTATGTGAAAAAACAATTGACCGAGAGTCTATTTCATTTATCTGCTGAAGATTTTGCTAAAATATCTATTGCATACGAACCAATTTGGGCGATTGGTACGGGCAAAACAGCCACTTCGGCACAAGCACAAGAAATGCACGCAGAATTGAGAAGCCACTTGGCGAGCCAGTTTGGTCAGGCAGCAGCGGACGCTTGCCCGATCCTATACGGCGGTAGCTGCAAGCCTTCCAACGCGAAGGAGATATTTGAAGGGCCAGACGTAGACGGCGGACTGATCGGAGGCGCTTCTTTGAATGCAGATGACTTCCTAGCGATTGTCAACGCGTTCTGAGTTTAGGTGCGTTAAACAACATTTTCCCGTTTTTTTGGACCATACTTTTTTCTATGTAAAATAAGTATGATCCAAATTTCTTTGATTGCTTAATGTGCACCTTTACTATATCATAATAGTAATGTTTTATCGATCTGAAGAATTTGGAATAACCTGAAGAAAATTAAAACAGATTAAAAATAAGAAATACGGATGATCTCATTTATCATAACCTTACTGATATGGAATTGGCCAGTAGCGGTACAGGGTCAATTAGATCCTTGTGAAGTCTACGGAAAAATTTATATAGAGTCTAATCCTAATTATGCTCATTTTAGAGTGTATGAGGATGATTCTGAGGCCTTTGCTGATATTCTTATTTTTGAAGAAGAGAATTCGCTGTATGCCGATGAGGTAGGTCATTGGTCTTTTGTGGATGATCGAGATTTTGCTGATGTTTACATATACTTTGAAAAAGACAGATATATGGCAGATTTCGCAGTGTATTACACCGATTACGCGTCCTTTGCCGGCTGCAACAGATAGATGACATTTACAAAAATTACATTTCAAACCAACCGTGAATTTGCTGATATTCTCACTGCCGAACTTGGCGAGATGGGGTTTGACACTTTCGAAGAGACAGATCAAGGCGTGGATGCTTATATTTTGACTGAGCGTTTTTCAGAAAGTGATCTGAGAGAGATGGTGGATCGCTACCTGCCCATAGCACAGATCGAATACAAGATAGAAACCATAGAAAAGCAAAACTGGAATGAAGAGTGGGAGAAAAACTACGACCCTATTGCTGTGGATACACGGTGCAGGGTACGAGCCACTTTTCACGAGCCAGATGATGCTTATGATCATGAGATAGTGATTACGCCCAAAATGTCTTTTGGCACGGGGCATCATGCCACTACTCAAGGCATGCTGGAGCTACAGCTCGATGGAGATTTTGAAGGCAAGACAGTGCTAGACGTAGGATCTGGTACGGGTATATTGGCGATCATGGCGGCCAAACTGGGCGCAGCGTATGTGGAAGCCACAGATATAGACCAGTGGTGTGTAGAAAACGGCTTGGAGAATTTTGCCCTCAATGGGCTAAATGAGGTGGTCTATCATAAAGGTGCGATCGAAGTGCTCACACTCAATAAAACGAGCTACGACGTGGTGATAGCCAACATCAACAAGAACGTGCTGCTGGATGAAATGCCACATTATGCAATCCTTTTAGAAAAAGGAGCCAAGTTGTATTTGAGTGGCTTTTATGAAGAAGATATCCCTGATATAAAAAAGAGTACCGACTCATATGGTCTTTTGCTAGAAAAGTCAGTAATAAAAGATAACTGGACGGCGTTGATGTTCAGTAAATACTGATAAAGCGCATAGCATATCACAATCGGTTTACTATCTTTAGCAGTTGATTCAGAATAGCATTGCATGGTCTGGCATAGACGTATATACCTTCTTCTTTTTTTCACTCTTTCGGCAAGTTTAACTCAAGCCCAATACTTCAGGTTTTCTCACGAACCCGATCAATTCGTGGAGGATGCGGTGAAGAATTTGAATGCTATAGATACCGAATCGGCCAAGAAAGTCGCTTACGATTTTAGAAATGCTTGGAGGGCTAATTTTAACGATGAACAGAAAGCTTCCGTTATTGAGCTGTGTCGCAAGATGGAAGATCGGCGGTTTAGCACACGCCCTTATTACGAATACTTTTTTAGCCTCATCACTTACGCCATTACGCAAGAAGGTGCCAAATCTGATGAAATATCAAATACCCTAGACGTTTGTCATTATGCTGTAGATCATTACACCAAGTATGAGGTAGAGGATTTTTATAAAACACTAACTTTCTTTTTTGCCAGAGGTGCGCTGTACCATACGCATTACAATAAGCTCTCGACCAAAGGAGGTTCCTATAAGGTAGAGCTCCTTGCCGAGACTTTGCCCGTAGTAGATACAGAAGAGGGCGAAGAAGTAGTGGAGGATGACGGGTACATTACAGAAGATGAAATCCCTACAGAAGTAGTAGAAGAATCTACCAGCTCAGATGATTGGGGATCGGACGATGGTTGGGGTAGCGACGATGGCTGGGGTTCGGATGATGGCTGGGGTAGTGACGATAGTTGGGGCAACAATAGTAGTTCCGATGATTTTTATGCAGAGGAAGAGGAAACAGTAGTAGAAGATAAGCCTACAGTGCTACAACGCCAGACTTTTTCATTGGAAAAAATAGACCTCGTGGCTGAAATGAAAGCCAATGATATAGACCCTGTATTAGCGGGGCCAGTACTGCAGCTTACAGGTATTGATTTCAAAATAGCCACCCCATACGATACGCTTTCGATTACCAATGCTTCAGGCACATTTTTGATTAAAGAGCAGGTTTTTGTAGGTACTTCTGGAGAACTCGATTGGCCAGATGACTTACGAGGAACCGATGGAGCGGTGGTCTTATTAGAAGGATATTCTTTCAACGTACGTAAGCCTGTTTTGAAAACGTCAAGGGCAAAATTGAAATATACGGGCTTGTTTGAAGGTGAAATACCTGGTGCTTTTTATTTCAAAAGTGGCAAGCGTCTTCCTCATGAAGAAAAAATGTATCCACAGTTTATATCGCATCATTCAACGCATGCACTGAGTTTACCAGGAGAGCGACTCAAATACCTTGGAGGGTATGCTATCAAAGGCGCTAGAAAATATGGGACATCTGTATCCAAAGTGCCATCTACAGTAGAAGTGACAGATGGCAATGGGCGATCATTTGTAGCCAAGGCAGTAGAGTATTCATTTGTAGATTCTTTGATTTTATCTAATCAAGCTGGGTTTGTATTGCATCACGGCAATGATTCAATCTACCATCATGCTGTACGCTTTTCTTATGATCAGGGCAGTGCTCAGCTTACGCTTTTGAAAGACAAGGGGGCTTATAAGAATACTTACTACTTTTCTTCCTTTTTTAAATTGGAGTTTAAGGCCGATATGCTCAAGTGGAATTTAAAGGCCGACAGTATTGATATTTCTATATTGAATGCCAAAAACAGAGTGCCTGCACTTTTCGAATCAGAAGAATATTTTAATCCGCTGAGGTATAAAAAAATGACGGGCTTGTTTGAGTTTCATCCAGTCAGAGCAGTAGTAGAGTTTGCCCGGTTGGTGCAAAGCCCTGAATACAACCTGATGGAGATGCAGGAACACTTTAAAATCAAACCAGGACTGGCTTTGCCTGCAATGGAGTTTTTGAAGCAAAACAACTATATACTATTCGACGAAGAAAATCTCCAAATCACGGTGCTTCGTAAAGCTTTTCACTATGTGATGGCCTATACCAAACAAAAAGATTTTGACAACATTCTCATTTCTTCGTTGAACCCAAATGGCCCAAACGCCTCACTTAATTTTGAAACAGGGGAGATGGAGGTTCGGGGCGTGACTCGTATCGTGGTCACACCAGATCAAGATGTGCGAATTACCCCAGACTCGAGTAGAATCACACTACTCGAAGACAAAAACATAAGGTTTAGCGGAGGGGTTAATGCAGGTGATTTTCAATATCGTGGACGAAAATTTTTCTTCAATTACGATGAATATTTGATCCAAATGCCAGAAATCGATTCTATTAGAATTCAGGTAGACTTTCACGAAGGGGGCGAAGTACACAAGACCTCATTGAGCAACCACCTGACACAGACCTCTGGTACGCTGTACATCAATCATCCTAAAAACAAGGCAGGGGTGCGTAGATATGCTCAATATCCATATTTTGTCTCAGATTCGGAGGCCATTGTTTATTTCGACGGGCCAGATGTATTGAATGGTGCTTACGACAAGTCGGTATATTTTGTCGTTCCGCCTTTTGAAATGGACAGTATCAACCGAGAAGATGCCGCAGGTATAGCATTCAAAGGTACGTTTCATTCAGGGGGAATCATTCCGCCTATAGAGCAGGACTTGATCATTATGCCTGACCGTTCGCTAGGGTTTGAGCACGTGATACCACCAGGAGGCTATCCGCTCTATGAAGGAGAAGGAGTGCTCTACGATAGCATATCGTTGAATAGTGATGGGTTGAGAGCTGATGGGCGAATCGATTACAGAACGACTACAGTGATCTCTGATGATTTTATTTTCTACCCAGATTCGGTCTCTGCAGTAGGGCAAGAAGGGGTGATCAAAGAAGGACAAATGGATGCTGCTTCTTACCCAGAAGCGGTATTGGCCAACTACAAAATGCTCTGGAAGCCACTCAAAGACAGTATGTATATCGCCAACAGAGAAGAGCCTTTTCAGTTTTATAATTCTACGGCATCGCTCGACGGTAAGGCCAATATTACTGCTGCAGGAGTATATGGATCAGGTACGATGCTTTCGAGAGGATCCAAATCTGTGTCAAGTGAATTTCATTTTAGTCAGTATGAATACTCTGGTAGGCATGCGGATTTTGAAATCTTGACAGACAACCCTGACAAACCTGCCATGAAAGGAGATGACGTGTCGCTCGACTTTAACCTACTGGATAATATTGCTTCAGTGAGACCAGAGGAAGAGGGAGTTGCAGCCATTAGTTTTCCGTATGCTCAGATGAAAACCTCAATTACGGAGGCCACTTGGTATCTCGATTCAGATCGAGTGGCGATGACAAAACCTGATGCAGTCGATATTTCTTCGTCATATTTTTATACTACCCGAGAAGAGTTGGATTCTTTGGCTTTCAATGCGACCAACGCTATCTACGACATCAATTCATATGAACTCAATGTTCAGGGAATCCCTTATATCAAAGTAGCCGATGCAGAGGTTATTCCAGACAACAATGAAACAACCATTTATGAAAATGCCGTCTTGAGACCATTCGAAAACGCCAAATTGAAAATTGACACCCTCAACGGCTATCATAATTTGTTTGACGGAAACATTACCGTGATCTCAAGTAAGAAATTTGAAGGGTATGCCACGTATGAGTTGGTAAATTCGGCACAAGATACATTTGCAATCAAATTTGATAGCTTCGAATTGCAAGGCTTCCAAGTAGGGAAAAATAAATACGACAGTATGACGGTATCAGGAGGTACGGTGTTAGAATCTCAAAAGCTGCAACCTTCTCCAGGGTTCTTCTTTGCGGGAGACGTCACGATGTATGCCGATCGAAAAAACCTAAAAATGGATGGTCAGGTGAAGCCTAATATTAAAAGTCTTGGCTCGTTCGATTATTGGATTAATTATTCGGTACCCGAAGGACAAGATGAGGTAGTCATAGATATAGATACTGCCACTACGACTACAGGTCAGCCCGTAGTAGCGGGGCTGTTGTACAACAGTGTAACCTATGATTTGTACATGGCCTATGTTCAGGATAAAATCCGTGACGCCGATGAATATATTTTTAAAGCAGGTGGGCTTCTTACTTATAACGATTCATTGTCAGAATTCAGAATAGAAGATCTTTCTAAGACAGAAAACCACACCTATGCTGGTCGTAGTTTTATATACAATGACAACACGGGTCAATTGCTGTTTGAAGGACCTTTGGACTTAATTAAAAACAAACCAGAGTTTTCGATGGAGACCACAGCTTTAGGTTTTGCTAAGCCAGATTCTAATACTTATTTCATGGATGCTATGATTGGGTTCCAGATGAAACTACACCCCACTGTGATTAATGCTATGACGGCCAACATCACCGATGTAGTGGCGCAGATAGGGCCAGAGCCTGCACATGGCAACAACATCGAGGTGATGTATAAGCTGGCAGATATGATCGGCGATGAAGAAACTAAAGATTATGAAAATCAATCCATGAATGAATACACGGCTATGGTGGAAAGTTCGTCTAAGTTGATTAAAACATTATTTATTTCCAATGTGAATTTGTCTTGGTCGCACAAACATCGAGCGTTTTATAATACATCGAAGCTGGGGCTGTCTCATATTTTGGAAACAGACATCAATGCTCTTTCAGATGGTTTTATGGAAATCAAAAAGTCAGATACAGGCGATGATATCGTACACTTGTTTCTGCAAATTGCTCCATCTACTTGGTACTTTTTTAGTTATGAAGAAGGGCGTTTGCTGATGTTCTCTTCTAATGCTGATTTTAACAACTTTGTAGCGGAGAATTCGACCATCAGTAGCACGGGACTAGGGGAGTATACTACTGTTCTTGGCGATGAGTTTGAGGTGTTGAAGTTTGTTAATGATTTCCGTAATAGATATTATGGCATCAATGAAGCTTACAACCTAGAGTATCCTGAGGAGACACACCTAGAAGAAGATATCTATCAGACCATCGAGGAAGTAACGGATACCCCAGAAGAGGAAATACAACCTAAAGAGGAAGACTACAATACGTTTGAAGAATTAGAAGAAGATGAGGACGACGGGTTCTAAAAAAGCAAAGTCTTAAACTTTGCTTTCTTCCCAGCCTCCAAATAACCAGTTGCCTGCAGCGTTAGGGTTGTCACTGCGCATAAACTGATCCACTGATTTGATCAATTCCTCAGCAGACAAGCGACCGTCCTGATTGGTATCCAAATTTCTAAATGCCTTAGGGGCAAATCGCACTTCTATTCTCATACCAATGAAAAGGTCGATATACTCCGTTTGTGAAATATAGCCGTCATCGTTGATGTCAAATAACTTGAAGAGAGTTGTTACGAAATTGTGTAGGTATTTTTTGTATGAGTCAAGGTTTTTAGGGTCGAGAAGCACGGTCATAAACTGCAACCATTGTTGCTGTGTGCCCTGCTCATTCTCCACATATGGTACTAATTTGTTCCAGATGCCTTTGGTCATACCCATGATTACTTCGTAGTCTGGGGTATCGAGATCGATGTCTCGAATGATGGCCAAGTTTTCGCCTATAGCTTCGAAATCGTCAGATTCGATAGATCCATTTTTATCAAAATCGAGGATGTTGAAAAAATGAGAAAGCTTCTTAATTTGTAGTGGTGTCAGCATAATGTATCAAACTTATAAATTCTGTAAGATTTTACCTACGGTTGCCCTCTTCTTATAATCTGGATCGAAGAAAGCGTATAATATTTTTTTGTTTTGGCCGATGATATAGGTGGCAGGCACGGGAAGATTTGGTCCGTTGTCGCCATTGGTCACGGCTAGATCTATACCCCAGTTATTATATTTTTCCAAGATAGCTTCTTCGAGTTTGAATGCTACATGGTAGGTATTCATGATGGCCAGGTCTTGGTCGTATAGGATTTTGAACGAAGCACCTGTTTTGTCTACTGTCTTTTGAACACTCTCCGGTTGCTCTGGAGTGACGGCTACTACGATACCTCCTTTTTCGGTAATGAAGTTGAGAGAGTCCTCCATTTGCGACAATTGTTTGTTGCAATGTGGACACCAAAACCCCCTATAAAACATCAAAACTACAGGGCCTTTTTTCAGGGCCTCGTATAGTTCGAAAGTTTCTCCATTCTGATCTACGCTTTTGAAGTTTAGCGCTTTATCACCTGGGTTGAGTTGAAATGGTGCTTCTTGAGCCAGACTATGTTGCGACCACAGCGCCACAAACAAAAACAGTATCCATCCAAACTTTACTCCTGTACTTTTCATAGTTTTTATATTTAGGCTAATATAGCGGTTAATGCCATTCATAAACAAATTTACTAGTCAAATGAAGTGCCAAAAGAGAGCTTTATAAAGTAGGGATTTATTGTACTTTCAAGATATCTTTCATGTGAAAGATGAAATTTTTTAAGGCCTGTTCCCAAGTGAGATCGGCATCCCATCTCGATCCAAGGTACACATCTTTGGTATAGACATGCTTGACGTAGTATTTGTAGACGACAGCATCTACTGGTAAAGTATTGAGTGCGCTGCTTGCTTGGATCGTAACATAGTCGGTCTCGTAGGGATCGGTATCAAAGTTGAGTATTTGCTTTACGGTTTTGCCAGTGCCATGTATAGTAAGCAAGGAAAATTGATAGCCAGCATTGTATATATCATCGTCGTTCGAACTATCGAATAGCACATAGTCTAGCGGATAGTCTTTCATGATCTCGATGAGTCTTTCATTTTTTCGATCTACTTCGAGATTGTAAGCAGCGATTTTTTGGCGTGTAGCGGCGTCAAGTGCCGCACTGTCTTCCATTATATATTTTTGAAATTTGGGGACGACGAGCTTGTCTACTTTCAGGTCTAGTGCATAGGTAGGAATGCGTCTTCCTTTGATGATCTGGGTGTCGTTAAAAAATTCTGGAATGTCTAGGATTAGGTAATTTTCCAGTTCCATTTCGGCGCGGTACACGTCCTTGCGCATTTCAGAGAGAATCACATCGAGTACAGGGCCTTCGGTTTGCCAGGCTTTTTGTTTTTCAGAAATAAAAGTTGGAGCATCGTTATACGCACTTAAAGTGATTTTAAACGACTCTACTCCTGCTTCGTTTTTGGGTGATTGTTCGAGTACGATGATGTATTTGATTTCTCGCTCAGTCATTTCCCTAGCAAAGGATTCGCTTACATCAGGACTGGCAAATACGTCGTCGAGGTAGTAGTAGGCTACAGCATCTATTTTCATTTGCCTGAAAGCATTGTGCACTTTGGCCGAGAGGCCTTTCCAATCTTCTCGAACGTTTGGATCTTTTTGACTTCGAGGTACAGATACGAATACGACTGATTTTCTAGATAGCAGATACTTTGGCAAGTGTGGCTGAATATCCAGGTTTTTCATATCTAGCCACTGGGTACCAGAGGGTTGTGCAAGCAAAGTGGTGGAGCTTTCTGCTAGGGCGAAAACAATAAGAAGAGAGACGATAAGTGCTTGGATGTGCGTACGCAAAGAGAAAAATTTTAATTCGGTTATTGATAAAATCAACGCTGAAAAATAGCCAAATTGATGCACTTCCACGTATTTTTATTTGAAATAATCTATAGCCGTATGAACAAGCATAAATGTGAATGGGCACTAGGCCATTTTGATGCCTACGAAAATTATCACGATCAGGAATGGGGAGTGCCGTGTCACGATGACAAAATTCATTTCGAATTTTTGATTCTCGAAAGTGCACAAGCGGGACTGAGCTGGAGTACGGTACTCAAAAAAAGAGCAGGGTATCAGCTGGCTTTTGCCAATTTTGAGGTGAATCAAGTAGCCCAATTTGATGAGTCTCAAATAGCGACTTTAATGATTAATCCTGCAATCATTCGCAATGAACAAAAGATACGAGCAGCAGTCAACAATGCCCAACGTTTTTTGGAAGTACAGCAAGAGTTTAGTTCGTTTTCAAAATACATTTGGTCATTTGTGGGCGATCAGCCGATCGTGGGTCATTGGGCTACTAAGCAAGATGTACCTGCTACTACTGCCGAATCGGATGCTCTGAGCAAAGACTTAAAAAAAAGAGGGTTCAAATTTGTAGGTAGCACGACCATATATGCCCATATGCAAGCCACGGGATTGGTCAATGATCACACCACGGACTGTTATAGATATCAGGAACTTTTGAGATGAGTGGATTCTTATTTATCTTCGCTGTGTTAATTAAAAAGAACTAAGATTATGTTTAATCCAGCAGTTACTTCAGGAGTAGATTTATTTGTAAATATTGTAATCGTTTTGGCCAGTTTTGGTGCGGCGGTTTCTTTGATCGACTTCAGAAATACCAACAAGAAAAAAGAAGAAGAGGCTTAATTTTTAGACGCGTCTTTTACAAAATATTAAATCCCGCTTTTGGCGGGATTTTTAGGTTATGCCACTTCGAGCAATTGTTTGACTTCGTCGAGGATCGATGAAGCAGCCGTATTGACGGCCACCCGCAAGGCCTTTAGCCCACTTACTCCTTGCAATTCTTCGAGCTCTAACTCTTCCACTTTCCCTGCGAGTAGTTCCTTATGCGTGAGATAGTCGATATACTGACGATACGCAATAGCATCTTTCTCTTGTGAGTAGATGATGGCAATTTTTCCTGGTTGGGTGATGCGCTCCTTGGTATGTTTGGCTAGTGCTTTGTCGATCCTTTTTTTGGTGATTTCATAGCGGATATTATATGCACCATCCACATCAAATTTCTTTTCGTCTTGTCGAAATTTAATGGCAAGCGGATTGGCATGTACCAATATCAAATGGGTAGTTTCGAGCGGCATGGCTAGTGTAGGCATCATGGCTGCTGTACGGCTCGCAATTTCTGCGGTGACTACCAGTTGCCATAAACGTAGATTTCTCAAATACACTTCGTCGAAGACTAAGTGCTCTACCATAGACGCCCCGATGTAAATATTGTGTTCTACACCATCTGTTTTATATTTTTCAAAAAAATGAGGAAACATCTTCTGCGCCTTTTTTTCTTCTTCGTCTAGGATACTGCCTATGGTGTCGTTGATCGTAGTCAGGCTATTTTCAAAATCTCTTCTGTGCTCATACACGACACCGATGTTTGGATCCAATGCTTCCCAATACGCTTTAGCAAATTCTCGTTCTTGAGGGTGATTAGCTTCGATATTTCGAATAACAGGTTCCACCTCTTGTTGAATAAACTCAAGAATGATGGACTCGTCGCCTGTTACCAATTTGTTTTTGATTTTTCTTCTGAATTGATCTAGTCGAAAAATAGTTTCATCTAATACAGGTAACGGGGTGATTTTTATAGCGATGTTGAGAGCCTGCTTGGCTAGCTGCAGCTGGCGACTCAAGTCCTTATATATACACTGGTGCCTCACTACAGACGAGTTTCGGATATCCGAAGCAGCATACAGTGGGTATACTTCATTAAATACGATTTGGGGAGCTACAGGTGTTTTATGTTGTGCGATTTGCTCTAGCATCTGGTGAGCTGCATTGTTGAATTTCCACTCTACCGACGGGTGAATGGACGTGTACTTTTCTTTGATTAGTGTCTGGATGTTGTTTTCTAGCTCTTCAGAACTTCGTTTGACTGCGATGGCGAATAGCGGCAAAACCTCACGAATTTTAGTGAGAGCCAAAGCATTCAGGTCTCCTCTATTGGGAGAAGCCAATTCGAGCAAACCCACAAATTCGTCGTTGTAAAATAATGGATTGAGGATCAGGTTCTGAACCCCATTTTCTTGCAACTCATCGGACTTGCTCTGAAGCGGCCGACAGCAATCGGCCATATCTTCTATCACCATAGGCTCGGCCTGATTGGCAAATTGCTCAAGCAAATCTGCAGTAGTATGAGGACATTCTATATGGTTGCTTTCTCCCATCAAAATACTGCGCTGGGACTCTCCCCCAAAATTAAAAAATCGATTTTTGCTTTTGTGATAACCTGAGATGCCGAGCTTTACATCTGAAAGTTGCAACAATGACCTAAACTTTTGCTCTAAGTCTAGAAAGCTGACTTTTTCTGTAATGCTATTTTTTTCTAGTAGACTCTCTTTCATGCGAGAGAGTACTTGATCTTTGGTCACCTCGATGAGCTTGAAAACGATCAAACCCTGAAACTCAAATAAACTTGGAGGTAGCATGTCTATCCATACTTCTACATCTTCTATATGACTGGTGAGGTGTTTGATGTCCTGATCGGTGAGTTTGGGCAAGTCACCCTTCAGAACGATTTCACAAAACTTAGGATTGATCATGATTTTGAAATACCGCTTTAGTCCCGTTTTTTGACTGGTGAGCGTATAGATGATATCCTTGTCTAGCTCGATATTGATACCGTAATAAGTCTTCATAATGGCGAAGTAGCCCGACATGGCCTTGTGCAACATAATTTGTGAGATCTCTTCAGGGTCTAGTAGGGCCTCATAAGACCCTGCTTCTTCCATGAGCTGTTTATAGGCTTGGGTAGAGTGAATGTCTAGTTTTTTGAATGGAGCTATAGCAGAAACCATTTCTTCCTCTTCGGTATAGGGAGAAAATATGGCCGTCATGAGCAGATCTATGGTGTCTTGATGCTGCTCCAAAAGAGCAGGGTCTTCGATGGGCTCGAGCAATGCAGGCGCTTGACGAACCTGCTCCATGATCGTAAGAGCAGTATTGGCCAAATACTTATTGGGATCGTTGGTTCTTACTTGCCAATAATCAATTAAGTTGGTCAAACTCAATTTGCATTCGAATGGAAATTCCATTCTAGTGTTACATTGATCTAATTTTGCGTCCATGGTCCTTTTGAAAAGCTTTAACGTGCGAACGTCGAGGAACCGCTATTAGTTTCATGGGCTCATAGATCGCTGCAAAAAAGAATTAACAAATTTATCATATGTATCCCTCTGGTATTGAATGGTGATATTCTTATCTTTCTTTCTCATTTTGGAATAAAAGCATTGGAAGAACATAAGAATACAGAACAGGAAAGTGAAGACGTGCTAGAAGCTCAGGAGTCTACAAACTCATATTTTAATAGAGATCTTAGTTGGCTCACTTTCAATTATAGAGTACTGCAAGAGGCAAAGAGCAAAGAAGTGCCGCTGTTTGAGCGGTTGAGATTTTTGGCTATTTATTCTTCCAATCAAGATGAATTTTTCAGGGTACGTGTAGCCAATATCCGCCGATTGGTAGAAATAGGCAAGAAAAAAATCAATAAAGCGTTGGACATCGATCCAGACGAATTGTTGGACAAGCTGCATGAGCGTATTCAGATTCAGCTCGAAGAGTACGGTCATACCATGCGCAATAATGTACTGAAGGAGCTAGAAAAGAATGGTGTATTTATCATGGATCCTGATCAGCTCAACGAAGACCAAAGAGCGACATGTCTTCATTATTTTAAAACTAAGGTCCTCTCTTTTTTGCAGCCGTATCATTTCAATCTCACCATGCGTGAGCCTTTCCTTAATAATAGGGAGCTTTATTTTGCACTCAAGCTGAGGAGTAAATTTTCGCAAGGGATCAAATTTGCCTTTCTCAATATTCCTTCGAACCGTTTGCCAAGGTTTTTCAAAATTCCATCGCCGACTTTCCAATTTCATTATATTTTTTTAGATGATATTGTAAAAATGCATTTGGATTTTGTGTTTCCAGATTATGAGGTGCTAGAGTGCAAGAGTATCAAAATGAATAAAGATGCTGATCTCAATATTGAGGACGAGTTTAGTGGAGACTTGGTAGAAAAAATTCAGAAACAAATTCAAAAAAGAAATTTAGGGACACCGTCTCGCTTCCTATTCGATCGTACCATGTCGCCAGAGTTGTTAGACAATTTTACCGACGTATTTCATTTGTCGGAAGACGATTTGGTTTCTGGTGGTCGTTATCACAGCTTGTTTGATTTTATGGATTTTCCCAACCCAATAGGCGGAGCATTAGAATTTGAACCTCAGGTATCCCTACAGAGCAACAAAATAGATAATCATCGTTCAATTTTCACTGCCATTGATGAAGCGGATCGGATGCTTCATTTTCCGTACCATAGTTATAATTATATCCTGCAGTTTTTCAATCAAGCGGCTATCGACCCACATGTAGCAGAGATTAAGGTTACGTTTTATCGTATGGCTTCGGATTCTTTGATTGGAAATGCATTGATCTCTGCTGCCAAAAATGGCAAAAAAGTCACTGTGTTTATTGAGCTCAAAGCTCGATTCGACGAGGAAAATAATTTGCTCTGGGCCGAAAAAATGCAGAAAGAAGGGATCCGTATTATCTTTAGCATACCAGGGCTAAAAGTACACGCCAAAGTAGCACTGGTGAAGAAAAAAACCGACGATGGATCTAACAAAATATATTGCTTCTTTGGTACAGGAAATCTCAACGAAAAAACGGCCAGTATCTATTGCGATCATGGTCTGCTGACCTGTCACGAAAAGATGGGAGAAGAACTGGACGAAGTATTTAAATATCTCTACAAGAGAAAACAACCGAAGCCATTTAAACACCTTTTGGTTTCTCAGTTCAATATCATCGAAGAGTTTAATGAGCTGATAGATCGTGAGATTAATCATGTAAAGAAAGGGCGAGCGGGCAAAATAATCATTAAGCTCAATAATATCGAGGAACGGGGAATGATCGACAAGCTCTATGAAGCGAGTCGCGCCGGGGTGAAAATAGAAATGATCGTAAGAAGCATTTGCTGTCTGATACCAGGCGTGAAAGGAATGAGTGAAAATATCACCGTACGAAGAATCGTAGGGAGATACTTGGAGCATGCGAGAGTTTTTTGGTTTAAAAACAACGGCAAAGACGAGCTGTTTATGGGCTCGGCTGACTGGATGAAGCGAAACCTAAAAAGCCGAGTGGAAGTGACATACCCTATCTATGATGAGGCCTTGAAACAAGAGGTTAAAGAAATTTTAAACCTACAGTTACAAGACAATACCAAAGCCGTGATGCTCGATGAACAGCAAAACAATATTCGCGTAGAGCGGGGCAAGGGCGAAAAGCTCTATCATGCTCAGGAAGATACTTACCAGATGGTTAAAAAGTGGGAACAGGTAAGTTAGCCAGTGAATCTTCTATGAACATGGCTTCGCGGAGTGTATTGTATTCCATATCATTGGCTCTTACAAAGCCGTCTATGCCATAGAGTGATCCTAGCGAAGTTTTAGCTTCGGGAGTAGACATAAACTTGATTAAGGCATTGCCTATTTCGTAAGCTAATTTTTTATCGATTTGTCGTCCGATGGCAATTGGATCGTTTGGGATCGGTCGAGTGATGGTCACTACTTTCACCTTCTGTGCCAAGTCTGGATATTCATCTAAGAGTCGAGCTCTGGCGTCTCTTATTTTGCCTTCGCTGTCTGGTGCAGAGTAGTACGTGGCTCCAGCGTCTACTTCGCCGTTGTATATCATGCGTACTACAGCGCTATGGCTGCCGCCAAAAATCACTTTGGACGGGACAATATTGTTTTCGAAAAGGATGTGATGCGGGTATAAATACCCAGAGGCTGAAGCAGGATCTGTATAGGCCATAGATTTGCCTTGTAGCCCTTCTATATCTTCGATACCCAATTCGGCACTGGCTATGATTTGACCATAATAGGAGGCAGACCGAAATCGAATGATTTTCAATTGTGCCTTGACTCCATAGGCATCTTTGGCTTTGATATAGCTCAGCGAATTCATTAGCGCCACGTGGGCTTCATCTCTGGCAAATGCCATAATCATGTCTTGATAAGTGCTGGGGATGTGCATTTCGAAAAACAAACCAGTTTCTGTAGTTAAGAACTCGAAAAGTGGCGCCAATTTTTCTCTCATCTCATCCTCGCTGGTTTGTTTGGTCAAATAAAACCTGATCGGTTGTTTCTTTGAACCAAAAGAGACCGATGAGATCATGCCTTTGGCGGTTTCTTCAGAGACTAGATCCGTTTTCTCCATGAGCTCATTGAGTAGCTTTTCTGGGTCGACGTCCTGTTTTTTCTTTTGTGAACACGACCATAGACATGTGGCAAATACGGCAAAATATAGAAGGGTTTTCATCTGATTTCGATAAGAAATATTTAGTACATGTATTGATTCTTGAAGAAGGCTTCGGCTATGATAAATGACAAAACAGCGATTACAAAACCAAACATAAACACCGTATAGGCGACACGGAGCCTTCGGTATTTTTTGCCTAATACGGCACCTAGATAATAGATGTCTTTGATTAGGCTGCCATATAGATACTTGCTGTCATTCATAAGTTCGTTCATGCCCCATTCATATTCTTCGAGGCTCATTTTGTGGAAATTCCCAAAAAAGAGAAGGTTTGTTCGCTTGTTCATGATGTCACTTTTAGTGAACAACCCTTTAGAAATATTGGGACGAGTGGCAAGGATACTCAATACGATAGTGATTAGACAAACAACAGTCAGTAGTATCGTGGGAATGATAAAATGTGGATATTCTTCTAACTTTCGAATCAGCACTGAGATGATAATGGAAAGTATGATCGAATTGATTGAGATCATGATGTTGGCCTTGTTGTCTGCCATGGCACTTAGATCCAAGTGGTTTTTCGAAGTGGTTCGAAACATCGTTTCGATACCCCTAGTGGGTTTGTTCTCTTTTTCGGTCGCTTTTGCTAATTTTTTCTCTAGGCTTGCTATTTTCTTTTTCAGGTCTGCCGGACGTTCTTTTTTTGCTTTGGATATTTTCATTTGGATTGCCTCTAGGTTTTGGGCTTGTCCAGCGGTAAAGTTCTTTTTCGCATATGCTGTAAAATAGGTGTGCCTGCTTAAAAACTCCGCATTGATTTTATTCCAAGAGGATTCCTTAAACGCTTCTTCTTTGACCTCTTCCCATTCTTTTTTGAGGAGTTTGGATCGTTCCTCAAACTGATCGGTAGACAGATGGTATAAGTCTGCGTCGCAGAGAACAGCTTCCATTGTATTGAGTGGCCGCTGGGGCATCATGGTGGCCATGATACATCCTTCTATTTGGGAGATTCGGTCTTTGGGAAAACCCAATAATTCTAAAAAAGCACGGGCTACCTCTACACTCTTTTTTTCATGACAGTCACAGTCGTAGGCATGACCTACATCATGAAACCAAGCGGCTATCGCTATTGTTTCTTGGTCTTCTATATTCAAGCCTTCGCCTTTGGCGATTTCTAAGGAGGCCTTTACTACTTCTTCGGTATGGGTCAAGTTGTGGTAGCAAAACTGAGACGGCAGCTCACTTTTCAGAGATGATCGTACGTGATCCGCCACTTGGGTCAATACAGAAGTTTGAATCGCCATTGTTTTATGAGTTGAAGCACAAATTAACAAAAATGAGTTGAAACAAATTTGTCATAGAAGGTGTAACATACGATACGCATTTCATAATTTTATTGTTCGAGCCAAAACCCACTCAATATAACCGAGAACTCATGCCAAAAGCAAAAATTTATTTATTAGTTGCTTGGACCTTTATGTTCGGTTGTCAGCACAATTCGCGACCCACAGCAGAGGCCTTATTTCATTTTGTACCTCAGCAGTTCAAACAGTACAATCTTCAAAAACCAGATGCCAAGTATTTTCTCCCCTACGTGCTAGAAGAAATATCGGGTATGGCTTATTACCAACCGGGCATCATTGCCTGTATTCAAGATGAAGACGGGAAAGTATTTTTTTATAATCACAAGACGAGAGAAATAGAAAACACTGTACGGTTCGAAGGGGCTGGCGATTACGAAGGTTTAGCCTCCGATGGAGAAAAGCTATACGTAGCGGAGAGTAATGGACACATTTACAAAATAGAAATCGGATCACATGGCGATATACACAAGGTGAAAAAGTATAAGACGGCACTTAAAAAGCAAAACGATGTGGAGGGTTTAGTCTATGACCCTACACTAGACAAACTTTTGGTGGCTTGTAAAGACGAGTCTAGCATCGAAGGCAAAAAACAGAAAGGGCGGTCGTTCTATTATTTCGACCTAGAGGACAAAAAAATAGAGAAAAAGGCTGCCTTCAATATTTCTAGACATGATATCAAAAAGTACCTTGAAGCGCACAAAGATTTTGAATACGAAGTCAATCGTATCAATTTCAAACCTTCAGGTATCGCATTACACCCGATCAATGATCATTTTTATATTATCGCTTCTATTGGTAAATTGATGCTGATCACAGACAAGCAAGGCACTATTAAAGGGAGTATCCCGCTCGATCCCAGACTACTAGGCCAACCAGAAGGTATTTGTTTTGCGCCTAATGGTGATCTGTTTATTTCTAGCGAAGGACAAGGAGATAAGGGCTATATTTTAAAGTTTAACATGAATTGATGATTCGATCCACCTTATTATTTATTGTCCTTGGGTTTTCCATTATTGGCTGGGCTCAGTCTCCTTCTACTCAGCATCAGGTTTTTTTGATAGGTGATGCGGGAGAGCCCAAACGAGCCACAGAAAACCTTTCGTCACTCAAGGAGCAATTGCAATCCGCAGGTAAGAACGCTACACTCATTTTTTTGGGGGACAATATTTACCCGAAAGGGTTGCCACCTAAAGAGCATCCAGGGCGAAAAGAGGCGGAAGAGAAATTGAAATTGCAGTTAGACATTACCAAAAAATTTGAAGGACGCACCATTGTCATTCCGGGTAACCATGATTGGGAAAAAGGGAGAAAAGAAGGTTGGAAGTATGTAAACGAACAAGAACGTTTTGTAAAAGAATATTTCGATAGTAAAAAGGTGTTTTACCCTAAAGACGGACACCCCGGCCCAGAAGAAATAAAACTTGCCGAAGGGCTTTATTTGATTGTGTTTGACATGCAATGGATACTCCATGCTTGGGAAAAACCACTGGAACATGATCCGTTAGAAAAAATGCTGCCGCTGGATGTGATAATGGACATCACCTCATTACTCGAAGAACATAAAAACGATCATGTTATTTTGGCTTCTCATCATCCTCTTTATAGCTATGGAGCACATGGAGGCAAATTTCCTTTGAAAACACACTTATTTCCACTCACAGAGTTGAACGAAAATCTTTATGTTCCGCTGCCTGTGGTCGGGTCTATCTACCCTGCTTATCGTGCCACTGCGGGATCTATCCAAGATATTCCTCACCCAGAGTACAAGACTATTCGTAATACGCTCGAACACTTTCTAAAACAATACCCCAACGTGGTCTATGTGGCTGGTCATGAGCATTCGCTACAGCATATTCAAAAAGATGGGGTCAACTATGTGGTGAGTGGCTCGGGTTCGAAAGCGACCTATCTCAAAGAAAATGGAGAGTACTTGGCTTTCGGAAAATCTATTGTTGGATTTGGTAAACTAAATTTCGACCAGGCCGATGTGTCTGTGGAGTTTTGGGCAGCAGACGATCAAAGTACCAAGGGGAAAAAAATCTATGAGGGAGGTTTGTATCAATTTAAGTATATACCCGATCCGAATGCCAATTATCCCAGATACGATTTTCATACTCAACTCATGACTACTGCTGCCTCAGAGCAGTATGAGGCGTCTAAAGGCAAGCGGGTATGGATGGGCGACAATTATCGTGCAGAGTGGAGCCAGCCAGTGACTGTACCTATATTTAATATCACAGAAGAAAAAGGAGGGCTAGAAGTAGTCAAACGAGGAGGAGGTATGCAGACCAACTCCCTACGGTTAGAAGCTAAAGATGGTCGCCAATATGTGCTGCGATCGGTAGAGAAATATGCTAACAAAGCAGTGCCTGACCTTCTTCAGGAAACCTTTGCGGTAAAGGTCGTACAGGATCAAATCAGCTCTAGCCATCCGTATGGTGCTTTTGTAGTACCACCATTGGCAGAAGCCGTGGGCATTTATCACACCAATCCTCGCCTCGTATATGTGCCCGACGATGGTGCATTTGGGACGTACCGGGAGGTGCTGGCGGGAGAATTGGCGCTGTTCGAAGAGCGACCAAGTGGAGACTGGTCAGATGCTAAGTTTTTTGGCAATTCCACTGATATCGTGGGTTCGCCAGAGGTACAAGAAGAGCTGCAAGACGACAACGACAATAGTGTAGACCAAAACTTTGTGCTTCGCAATAGATTGTTTGACATGGTGATAGGCGACTGGGATCGTCATGAAGACCAGTGGCGCTGGGCTTCTTTCGAGAAAGGCAAAGGCAATCTGTATCGCCCCATACCAAGAGACCGTGATCAGGTCTTTTTTATAAACGATGGCATTTTGCCCAAAATAGCCAGTAGGAAATGGGCGATGCCTAAGATTGAAGGGTTCAACGAGAATATGCGTTGGGCACCTGGGTTCAATTTTAACGCGCGCTACTTCGATCGCATATTTATGAACGAACCCGACAGAGACGAATGGCAGCAAATGATCCAACTGATTCAAGACAGCCTCACGGACGAAGTCATAGAAAATGCCATTAGAAAGTGGCCCGAAAATGTATATGCCTTGTCAGGCGAACGTACAGTAGCGACGCTGAAGGCGAGAAGAGATCATCTTGATGAATATGCTACAGCGTTTTATGAAAGTCTCTCCAAACAAGTGAACGTAGTAGGGACAGATAAAAAAGAATTGTTTTTAATAGAGAATTTGAACAAAGATCAGCTGAGAGTAACGTCTCATAAAATCTCTAAAAAAGGGCACATAGAGCAACCGCTATACCACCGTACGTTCGACGCTGCTGATACCAAAGAAGTAAGAATCTACGGGCTCGATGATGAGGATAGATTTAAGATTTCGGGAGATACAAAAAGCAAAGTGAAAGTTCGAGTGATCGGAGGAGAAGGAGACGATGAGATATTTGATATGACCTCTAACCAATCGGCACAAAATGTAAAAGTATATGACCTCAAAAAAGAAACGCTGTTTTCGACGGTAGATACGAGTTTTAAACCCCGGTTGAGTCGTGATCCAGATATTAACAATTATAATAAGTATGAGTTTAAATATGATCTGCTGCTGCCGCTGGTCGTAGGCTCGTACAACAGGGACGACGGCGTATTTGTAGGAGGGGGATTTATGTATACCAGGCATGGTTGGCGCAAAGAACCCTTTGCTTCTAGGCATCGCCTCATGGCCGATGTCGCCATAGCTACAGGGGCATTCAATGTAGCGTATAAGGGAGATTTCACCGATGTTTTTGGTAAGTGGAACCTCAATGCAGTAGTGGATGTGAAACGACCCGTAGTCAACAACTTTTTTGGCTTGGGCAACGAGTCTGTCTATGACGAAGACCGAGGCATAGACTATTATCGCTTGCGAGTAGAGGACTATTATTATGCGTTGTCGCTCTATAACGAAATAGGGAATAGTGGAAAAATAAGTTTGGGGCTACACCAGCGCAGTATAGAGGTAGAAAACAACAGTGGGACGTTTATCTCCTCTCCTGGGTTCAATGAGTTCAATACCGATGTACTCTTCGATGATAGAAGGCATTATGGAGGTGGTTTTGCCTCTCTTGAGTTCGACACTCGTGACGAAAAACTGTTTCCTTCTCGGGGGCTTTATTGGGAGTCTGAGTGGAGCAGTTACTATGGGCTTAGCGATCGCGCCACAAACTACAAACACTTGCATTCCAGCTTGTCCTTGTATTATAGTTTTCAGTTTCCAGCTATCGTTACTTTGGCCTCTCGGACAGGATATGCGCACAATTTTGGTGAGTTTAGCAGAGACGAGTTTTATAATGCCAACACTCTGGGTGGTCGAAGCAATCTGCGGGGCTATCGAAAGACTCGCTTTTATGGACGTACAAGTTTTTACCAAAACGTAGACCTTAGACTCAAACTGTTAGATTTTTCATCTGTCCTGTTTCCCGGAAAACTGGGGCTGCTGGGTTTTTATGATATAGGTAGGGTATGGACAGATCAATCGTCTAGTGCGTGGCACAGAGCAGCTGGGGTAGGCTTGTGGGTGGCACCATTGAGCAAAGTAGCGGCATCTTTGTCTTATGCTTTTTCTCCAGAAGAAAATCTGATTTCGCTTGATTTTGGCTTTTTCTTCTAATGTAGAGGGAAGCATGCTATAGAATATTTCACTACTTTTAGTTCAATTAATAAATTCCATATGTGCACGTCCCATAGATATATCTTCCTTTCAATCATATTTATTTCGCGGATTACTTTAGGTCAAGGGGATGATCAGACGAGTTTTTGGCCTAAAGAAATAACGGCCGAAAAAGGCACCGTGATCATGTATCAGCCACAGCCAGAATTGCTGAAGGGAGATATTCTGGAAGCTAGGGCAGCAATATCGGTAACGCCAGCAGGAGAACAAGCCCCTATATTTGGAGCCATCTGGATGACCTCCTATCTAGATATAGACAAGAGCGAACGAAGTGTAAATCTGGTGTCGGTGAAAGTAAATCATGTACGCTTGCCCGAAGAAGTGGATTCTACGAGAGTAAAAAAATTAAAAACCTTTCTAGAAGAAGAAATGATTAAATGGAGCTTCGAAATGAACTATGACCAACTCCTAGCCACGCTAGAAGAAGTAGACGTTATAGAAAATGCTTCTTTTGAAAACAAGGCTCCAAAAATTATTTTCCGAGAGAGTGGAGCCATACTGATTGTAGTAGATGGAGAGCCCAAATTCAAGGGATTGGAAAAAGGTTATGAACAGCTGATCAATGCGCCAGCTTTTATAGTAAAAAAGAAAAGTAAATATTTTCTCTACGGTGGCAACATGTGGTTTAGGGCTAAGGACAATATGAATAGCTGGGAGCGATTAAAAAACCCGCCTACCAGCCTCACCAGTCTCCAAAAAAAATACAATCCATCGGATGAGGATCCATTGACTGAAAAGTCCGACGAGGTACCAGAGATCATTATGGCTTATGAGCCGTCAGAACTGGTGGTTACAGATGGTAAATTAAAATTTACGCCGATAGACAATACCCAATTGCTGTATGTGGACAATACAGAATCGGATATTTTTATGGATATCAATTCTCAAAATTATTACATCTTATTGTCTGGTCGATGGTTTATGACCAAGTCGCTAGATGGGCCATGGGTTTACGCTCAGCCAGAAAAGCTCTCTAAAGAATTTGCTAAGATCCCAGAGGAGTCTGTGAAAGGAGAAGTACTAGCTGCGGTGCCAGGCACAGATGCTGCGCGAGAGGCGGTACTCGATGCCAATATCCCACAAACAGCAGCGATCGATAGAAAAACCGCAACAGCATCTGTAACCTATGATGGGGAACCAAAATTTGAACCTATAGCGGAGACTTCATTAGCTTCGGCAGTGAATACTTCTAGTGCTGTATTCAAATCGAAAGACGTGTATTTTCTGTGTGATAATGCTGTATGGTTTCGCTCTGCCACGCCAAATGGGCCTTGGGTGGTGTCCGATGTTAGACCAGTAGATATAGATAAAATACCAGCGTCTAATCCTGCTTATCATGTAAAATATGTTTACATCTATGATTCTACACCAGAGGTGGTATATGTAGGTTATACGCCAGGTTATGTAGGCTGCTATGTCTATGGTTCCACGGTAGTCTATGGTACGGGGTATTACTATAGTGGATGGTATGGACTTTACTATTACCCAAGGCCAGTTACCTATGGTTTTTCTGTGAGGTATTCTCCATACTATGGATGGAGTATGGGGGTGAGTGTAGGGTTTGGAGGGCCAGGCTACTGGTATCATGGCGTAGGCTGGTGGGGTCCTCCAGTGTATCGTCCACCATATTATCGTCCGCCCTATCACCATCGCCCACCAGGGTATCGCCCTCCGGGGTATAGACCGCCGTCATCGAATCATCGCCCACCATCAGGAGGTGTTCATCAGCCAAGTACCCGGCCTGCTACAGCCAATAATTTGTATAAAAATAGAAAAAATGGGGTGAGACCTTCTACGCGTCCGAGTGCCACTCGGCCGTCGAATACTAAGCCTATGAGTAGGCCTGCGAATAGGCCTTCAGGGCAGGAACGTTATAAGCCTGCCACGAGACCAGCCAATACGGGATCGTCTAGGTCGCCGAATAATGTATATACTGACCAGAGTGGTAATGTCTATCGCAAAGGCAATGAAGGATGGGAAACTAGACAAAATAAGCAGTGGTCTGCACCCACACATCAGCCGAATAGAAACACAAACCAAAACTTAAATCAAAGCTACCAAAACCGACAACGAGGAACGCAGCGGACACAAGGATACAATCGTGTTCGATCAGCTGGTGGAGGCAGAGGTCGCAGATAACCTAGAACAATGAAAAAAATTATTCTTCTACTGATTGTAAATGCATTAGCTCTACAGAGCCATGCACAAGATGCTCACTACTGGACAGAGCAGTTTGGTAATAAATCTATGCTTTTGGCTGGATCGGTCATAGGTAGCGTAGAGGACTTGGGAGCGGTTTATTACAATCCTGCCCGACTGGCTTTGCAGGATGACCCTACTTTTTTGATTAGTGCCAAGGCCTACGAATATGTGACATTGAAAGTGAAGGATGGCTTTGACAAAAAAAGTTTGAACAATAGCAAATTCAATGCGGCACCTAGTTTGGCTGCAGGTAGTTTCGGTCTCAAAAAATTGCCTAAGCATAAATTTGCTTATGCTTTCTTGTCAAGAACGCAAGTGGATTACAATTTAGGTGTCAGCGATATTCGTACGTATGAGTTTAATGATGGGGCTCTTTGGCCTGGAGAAGAAGAACTGAGGACTTCCTTAAATATTTCTAAAAAACTAAGAGACGAATGGATGGGGTTTACTTGGTCGTATGCACTCGATGAAAAATGGAGTGTGGGTATTTCTAATTTCATTTCGCAACTCAGTCAAGAGAACGAATATAATCTGGTGCAAAAAGCCTTTGGGTCGCAAAAAAATGTAGGTGCATTTGAACGATATAGAAAGCGAAATTATAACATCACCAGTTGGCTAGCCAAAGCAGGTTTAAACTACACCAAAGGTAAGTTGGACGTAGGTTTGACCATTACTTTTCCAAAGGTGTACATTTTTGGTAGTGGCAGTTCTGTGTACGAAGAGTCCTTGGCAGGATATGATAGAGATCGAGATGGTGTGCAAGAAGAGGATGACGATGTATTGCTGAGTAATAGCACATCGGATGTAGCGGTCGATGCTAAGTCTCCACTATCTATAGGCTTGGGTATGGGGTTGCAACTGGGAGTACACAAGCTTCATTTGAGTGGAGAGTGGTTCAACAAGATGGATCGCTACAACGTGATGACGCCAATGCCCTTTATGGGACAAACGCCACAAATAGAAGTACGTAATCGAGTATACGATGAAAGAAAGTCAGTGATCAATTTTGGTGCTGGGGTGGAGTGGAAACTAAAAAACAAGCTTTATGGTTATACCAGCTTTTCAACAGATTTTTCATACCTAATCCCTTCGGGAGAACAGATAACGGCCGAACGTGTGGTCGATAATTTTGACAATTCAATTTTCACTGCTGATGTATTCAATTTTGGCTTTGGTTTCTCTCTCTTTTTCAAGAAGATGGAATTTACCTTGGGGTCTGTGTATTCCACGGGTGACCAGCTAATTGGCAAGATCGTGAGCTTACCAGATGTGACCCCGACTACACCAGCAGAATATTCTGATTTGCGATGGCAGCGTATCCGCGTGTTGTTTGGGTTTTCATTGCCTTTCTATTCTTTTGGGGATTAGACTAAGTTGAGAGAGGCTAAAAAAACAAAAAGGCGATCTCAAAAATTTAACGCTTCAGGGAAATACCCGACTACTTTTAATTTTTTTTGAGATCACCTCATTTTGTGGGTCGTACTGGATTCGAACCAGCGACCTCCGCCCTGTCAAGGCGGCGCTCTAAACCAGCTGAGCTAACGACCCTATTGGAATTGCAAATCTATATAAAAACCGATCTTGTACAAGATCAATTTTTAGTGTCATTACAATTAGAGTTAAAAACGAATCCTGTATGATGCCTGCTTGCAAAGACAGCGTTTTTGAGTAATGCGGAAGGCGAAGCGTTACTCGATCAAGAATTAAGATAGACTTTCGAAGTCTTTATTTTTTAGTAAGCCTTACTTAGTGACCACACAAAACAGATCCAAGTTTTCTTCATGTTCCTCACGGAGAAAATAATCCGTTCGGTCAATCTCAGTCACCAGTCCTTCGTCTTGTTTTTGTAGATTGTTTCTATTGAGTCTGTTGAGCAGATCATAAGGGATACGTAAGAGGGCATTGGGCAGCCGATACTGCAAATTGAAAATGTCAAACTTGGTGATTTTGGCTACAGACGCTCTATTTTGCTCATGATAGGCCATTACTTTTTCATTGCCTGCTATGCCTTTCATTTCCACTTTAGAAAAAATACTTCCAGCTAGGTCTTTTAGCTCCTGATTGGTGTATTCTCTTTCATGCCATGGGTTTCGCGACAGCGACATTTTGATGTTGGGCGTAGTGATTACGCCTTGGCCACCAGGCTTTAGTACGCGGTGGATTTCTTCGAGGAATAGCTTGTCTTCCTTGATATGTTCGATTACCTGAAAAGAGATGACCGTATCAAAAGTATTGTCTTCGATGCCTATAAAGGGAGGAAAAACTGCTGCCCTAAAATCTACTGAAGGAAATTGAGGTTTTAGTTTTTCTATTACCTCTTCAATTTTGTCGAGCGCCAGATATTCTTTGGTTTGTGGAGACAATACGGCGATGCCGCGCCCTTCGCCACAGCCAGGTTCTAGCACTTGGCCTTTTACATAAGGCTGCGCCTCGTAATAAGCCTGTAATAATCGTTGGTGAATGGGATTGTCGGATACGATCTTATCCGATGCTATTTCTGTAGTGTATGTTGCCATAGCTCGCAAAAATAAGTCAAAATTATACGTTCCTGTCCAAATTGATTTATATTAGTTTCATGTGCATTCCCAAAAAAACCAATATTACAATTTTCTTGTTTTGGTGGATGGTTTTGAGCTTAAATGCCCATGCTCACGACCTGACCAAAGAAAATTTTAGTTACCTCTACAACCACGCCCCAGTCAAAATAGATTATCAAATTGCCAAACAAGATTCGCTTTATAAGCTAATTCTGAGTTTTCATTTAGTGAAAGTATTGCCTACGGATAGCTTGGTAGGTTTTGAGTTGTCTCAGCAGCAAAAGATCAATTCTAATCAAGAGGAACTGATCAAACCGATAGCTGTTAGGGTAGATTCTGGTTTTATCAAAAATGTAATCGAGTTGGATTTTTTTGCCAAAGAGGAAAGTAATTATTTGGTAGTAAAATTTTCTTTTTTGGAAAGGCCTTATTTGTTTGGGATTCCGATCAACGGAGCTTTGGCTTTTCCTTTGTCCAATATTATTTATGGGTGCGATGCCGAAGTCATGTTTTATAATGGTTATAAAAAGCTCGATTCGGTGTGGTTTGAAGACATTGGTGAAAGCAGCAACAAGGAGCAATTCTATGCCTACATGTATGAGGAGCTATTTCCAGCAGCTCTTCCACCCATGGTTGTCGATGGCAGTCCGTCTGCAGAAACGTTAAGCATCAAACGAAAGATTGGCTTCAAAGGTGGCATGATGCTCAATGAGGCCAATCATTTGTATTTTATACAAAATGATACGGCTTCCGATAAAGGAGTATCCATTTTAAGTCATGAAGAATATTATCCTCGGATCAAAAAAGTAGAGGAGCTGATAGAAGCTTTGAAGTACATCTGTACAGGCGATGAGTTTGAAGAACTCAACGTTGCGGAGGATCAAAAATTGGCTTTCAATGAGTTTTGGCTCAATCATATCGACGATAAGCAACTGGCATCAGAGACCATTAAAAAGTATTTTAGGTCAGTCAAATTTGCCAATGCGCTTTTTACCGATTACAAGACGGGATGGAAGACAGATCGAGGCATGATCTACATTGTATTCGGTCCGCCAGAAGTGGTCACCCAAAAAGAGGAAGTAGAAATATGGGAGTACAAGACATTCGATGGTGATTTAAAGTTTACTTTTGCCAAAACACGCAATTTATTTGTTCAATACCACTATTCCCTCATTCGAGACAAGTTGCTCAATAAGGCGTGGTTTACGGCAGTACGAAAATGGAGAACCGGAGATTTGTAAAAAGAGCCCCAAGGCAAGAAGAACCTGATAATATGATTTTTGGCACGCGTGCCGTGATCGAAACAATCAAATCAGGAAAAACTATCGAGCGAATCTTTCTACAGAAAGACTTGAAAAATGACCTAACCAAAGAGCTTACAGATATGCTTAGAGGGAGTATGGTCACGGTCTCAAAAGTTCCCGTAGAGAAGCTCAATAGGCTGACTCGAAAAAACCACCAAGGAGTGGTGGCTTTTGCTTCTCCCATCGATTTTGTGACACTTCACAACATTGTCGCTAATAGTTATGAAAATGGTTTGGCGCCTTTGGTTTTGATTTTGGATCGGGTGACAGATGTGAGAAATTTCGGAGCTATCTGTCGTTCGGCAGAATGCGCTGGGGTTAATGGCATTGTTATCCCGTCTAAGGGAGGTGCTATGATCAATTCGGATGCAGTAAAGACCTCTGCGGGTGCGATGAACTACCTGTCGATCTGTAAAGAAGACAGTCTGACGCACTCAGTAAAATACCTCAAAGACAGTGGTTTTCAGATCGTGGCTTGTACGGAAAAAACAGAGAAGACAGTTTTTGAAGCAGATCTATCTGTGCCCACAGCTATAATCATGGGATCTGAAGAAGATGGTATATCAGAAGAGCTACTCAGCGTAGCTGATGAAAAATTGAAAATCCCGATTATCGGAAATATTGATTCGCTAAACGTATCCGTAGCTGCAGGTGTGATTCTATTCGAAAGTGTAAGGCAGCGTAGCTAACTGCTAGAGGTATTTATCCCCATGCTGTTTTTTGACTTCAGCTACGTACTCTCTAAACTTAGCATCTTGGTCTTTTTTGCAAATAATCAGTACGTCTTCAAAGTCACCTACTAGATAGCCTTCCAGTTGGTCTAATACGATCAATCGTTTGGTTTCAGATTTTACGATATTATTAGAGCATTCGCCCAATATAACATCCCCATCGGTTACGTTGTCGTTTGTGTCTTTTTCTCTGATTTCATGTAGCGAATTCCATGACCCGAGGTCAGACCAGTCGAAATTGCCCTGTACCACATAGACGGATTTCGATTTTTCTAAAATGCCATAGTCAATAGATATGTTTTCGCATTGCGGATAGATTCTATCTACGTAGGCTTTTTCATCTGCTTGGTAGTACTTGTCGGCTCCTTCCTCAAATGCTTCGGCCATATCAGGCAGAGCATTTTCAAAAGATTTGATGATCGCGGGTACAGACCATACGAAAATCCCCGCATTCCATACAAAATCTCCACTCTCCAAAAATTTCTTGGCTAGATCTAATTCAGGTTTTTCTGTAAAAGTTTTCACTTTCTTCACCTCATCTTCGCTTTCGATATATTGGATGTAGCCATAACCCGTTTCAGGTCTGTTAGGCAAAATTCCAACCGTTAGCAACTTGTCCGACCCTTCGGCAGCTGTAGTGGCGGTTTTGATTACTCGGGTAAATTTTTCTTCCTGAAAAATGGCGTGGTCGGCAGGCGTAACGACTATTACTGCGTTGGGATTTTTTTGACGGATTTTGTAAGCCGCATAGGCGATACATGGAGCCGTATTTCTTCTGGCAGGTTCGGTCAGGATATGATCTTCGCTGATATCTGGCAATTGTTCTTTCACCAAATTAGCATAGATGTCATTTGTTACCACCAATATGTTATCTTTGTTAGCCGTTGGTAAGAAACGTTGGTACGTCATTTGCAAGAGTGATTTGCCATTGCCCAAGACATCGATGAATTGCTTGGGTCTTGAGTTTCGACTATACGGCCAAAATCTACTTCCAACACCTCCTGCCATTATAACTACGAATACTTCTGATTTCATTCCTTTGGATTAAAATTGGAAGGCAAATATAGAAGGAGAATAGTACTATGTGTAACTTATTGTTCAAAGAATTAGTATGTGCACAATGATAAGGTCAACTCCATTTGAATTGATTTTAACTCGGTATTTATATAATTTAATTAATAATTAACCAGCGACCGGAAACGAAAATTTGCATGACTAACTGCGGTTAGCTCATTTTTAGCTAAATTATGTATCCGGTATATAAATTGAGAAGAAGATGATTGCATGCCAGGAGGACGAACTGAGGGGAAAACTGAAAGAGACATTTGGCTTTAGTAATTTCCGAGGTAACCAAGAACAGATAATCAACAACCTGCTATCAGGGCGCAACACCTTTGTGTTGATGCCTACAGGTGCGGGGAAGTCACTATGCTACCAGTTGCCTGCTATTATTAGTGAGGGGACAGCTATCGTGATATCACCGCTGATTGCTTTGATGAAAAATCAAGTAGATCAGCTCAACGCCTTTGGAGTGAACGCTCAGTTCATGAACTCTACGCTCAACAAAACGGAAATGAAGCGGGTGAAGCAAGAAACACTTTCTGGAGCTGTAAAGCTGCTATATGTGGCTCCCGAATCATTGACCAAAGAAGAAAACATTGAATTTTTAAGTCAGGCCAACATCTCATTTGCGGCTATCGACGAGGCACATTGCATCTCTGAATGGGGACACGACTTCCGTCCAGAATACAGAAAGATCAAATCTATCATTGGTCAGTTTGGGGATATTCCCATTATTGCTCTGACCGCTACTGCTACACCTAAGGTGCAACTGGACATTCAGAAAAACCTACAAATGGAAGAAGCAGATGTGTTTAAATCTTCTTTCAACAGAAAAAATCTCTACTATGAGATTAGACCTAAGGTAGATGTAAAAAAGCAGCTGATCCGATTTGTAAAAGAGCAGAAAGGGACTTCAGGTATCATATATTGCTTGAGCAGAAAGAAAGTAGAAGAAATAGCAGAATTGCTAAAAGTGAACGACATCAATGCCGCACCTTATCATGCAGGGCTTGATAGCAATATGCGAATGAAACATCAAGACGGTTTTCTTAATGAAGACATTGATGTAATCGTGGCTACTATTGCCTTTGGTATGGGAATCGATAAGCCAGATGTGAGGTTTGTAGTGCATTATGATGCGCCTAAATCGCTAGAGGGCTATTACCAAGAAACAGGTCGTGCAGGTAGAGATGGACTAGAGGGTAAGTGTATTTTGTTTTACACCTTGGATGACATTATCAAGCTGGAGAAATTTAATAAAGACAAACCTGTTGCCGAAAGGGAGAATGCGAAGTTGCTATTAGAGGAGGTGTCTTCCTATGCAGAGTCTTCAGTTTGTCGCCGAAAACAGCTCCTTCATTATTTTGGAGAAGAATATATGGATTCTGACTGTACTGATCAGGGGTTGTGTGACAATTGCGCACATCCAAAAGCCATATTCGAAGGGCAGGAGTTTATCAAGCAGGCGATTGTTGCCGCCATCAAGACAGAAGAGCGGTTTGGCATCAGACATTTGGTGAATGTGATCCGAGGGATAGAAAGCCAGTATGTAAAAAGCTATAATCACAGCCAATTAGATGTTTTCGGTATAGGAAAGGACGAAACCGAAATTTTTTGGAGATCAGTCGTTCGTCAGACACTGCTCAATGAATTTTTATCGAAAGACATTGAAAATATTGGTGTACTGAAAGTAACAGAAAAAGGGCACAGCTTTTTAAAGAAACCATTTTCGGTAGAGCTTTCGAGAGACCATGACTACACAGTAGAAAACTTAGACCACGATAATGGTGTAGATGCCAATGGCAAAGCGCACGACGAAGAGCTATATGATATTCTCAAGGCTTTGCGCAAAACAGTGGCTAAGCAGAAGAACCTTCCACCATATGTGATCTTTCAAGACCCATCTTTAGAAGAAATGGCGACCACCTATCCTACCACCAAAGAAGACTTGGCTCAGGTCAATGGTGTGGGCATGGGTAAGGTGCTGAAATTTGGTAAACCTTTTATAGATGCTATAGCTAATTATGTAAAAGAAAATGATTTGGAAACCGCGTCGGATGTGGTGATCAAATCGACTGTAAATAAATCCAAAATTAAAATATTTCTGATTCAGCAAATCGATCGCAAAGTAGACTTGGAAGAAGTAGCAGAACTCAAAGGTATTACATTCGATAATGTGCTTACGGAGATAGAAAATATATGCTTTTCTGGCACCAAGCTCAATTTGGATTATTATATCGATCAGTTTATAGACGAAGACCGGCAGGACGATCTGCTGGATTATTTTATGACGGCTGAAACCGACGACCTGAAGCAAGCCATGGATGAGCTTGAATATGACGGATACTCTGAAGATGAAGTACGTTTGATGCGGATCAAGTTCATGTCGGAATACGCCAATTAAACACTTAGATATTTTCTCATTTCCTCAGCCGATTCGTGAATTGGTTTAATTTTGCCATTCAGTAAAATCTTATGAATTTCATAAAACGATAAGATAAACTTGATCTTTTAATTTTTCGAAAGAAAAGGGTTGAAATAATCGATCGTTTAAATGATTAACGAAAGTAATTTAGACACATGAATGTACTTGTGATAGGAGCCGGTGGACGTGAGCATGCCTTGGCTTGGAAAATAAAACAAAGCCCAAAGTGTAACGACCTATATGTAGCACCTGGAAATGCTGGGACTGCTGCAGTAGCACAAAATCTAACTATTGGCGTCAATGATTTTGAAGCTTTAGGTCAAGCGGTTTTGGACAAGGACATCGACTTGGTGATCGTAGGGCCAGAAGAACCATTGGTCAAAGGCATTCGCAATTATTTTGCCGCCAAGGATGAGTTGAAAAATATACTGATGGTAGGTCCAGATCAAGTGGGTGCTCAGCTTGAAGGCAGCAAGGATTTTTCTAAGGAATTTATGGTTCGTAACCAAATTCCAACAGCGGGTTCATTGACGGTAACCGCTGAAAACCTGTCAGAGGGATTAGACTTTCTGAAAAAAGTGGAGGCTCCCTATGTGCTCAAAGCAGATGGGTTGGCTGCAGGCAAAGGAGTAATTATCACTTCTGATATTAAAGAAGCAGAAGCCTCTCTCAAAGAAATGCTTGATGGCCAGTTTGGAGCGGCTAGTCAAAAAGTACTTATTGAAGAGTACCTTCATGGCATTGAGCTTTCTGTTTTTGTATTGACAGATGGCAAGTCGTACATGACCTTACCAGAGGCCAAAGATTATAAGCGTATAGGTGAAGGTGATACCGGACCTAATACTGGCGGTATGGGAGCCGTGTCTCCTGTCTCATTTGCAGACGATGCTTTTATGAAAAAGGTGGAAGATCAAGTGATTAAGCCCACTGTAGATGGGCTAAACAAAGACGGAATAGATTTTATAGGCTTCTTGTTTATCGGGCTGATGAATATCAAAGGAGAGCCATTTGTGATCGAATATAACGTGCGAATGGGTGATCCTGAAACAGAAGTAGTGATGCCAAGGATTCAGTCAGATATGCTATCACATTTGGCCGCCGCCGCTAAAGGAGAGCTAGACAAAGAGCAGCTAGAAATAAAGCCAGAGACGGCTACCACTGTGGTGGCTGTGGCAGAAGGCTATCCTGGATCTTATGAAAAGGGTCGGGTAATGAAAGGACTCGATCACGATTTCAAAGGGATTGTTTTTCATGCGGGGACTGCAGTATCTGATGGGCAGATTCTGACCAACGGTGGCCGTGTGCTTGCCTCAACGGGTTTGGGTTCAGACATCCAGTCGGCCTTGGGTCAATCGTATGAAAACTTGCAATCAATCCAGTGGGAGGGTATGAATTTCCGAAAGGATATTGGACAGGATTTGCTCGCACTTTAACAATCTATCAATCAGAAAAATATACCGTCATTTCAAAAGAATGAGGATCACAAATCTTCATTATATTTAAGGCTTATAAAAGCAAAGACAAGATGTCGGGATGCAGTACTTGCAGCACATTGACGGCTGCAGACGGAAGTATTAAGGGATGTAAGAGTAATGGCGGTTGCAGTAGTGGCGGCTGCAACAAGATGAATACGTTTGATTGGCTATCCAATATGGAGACGCCAGCCAAGTATCAATTTGACATATTCGAAGTTCGATTCAAAAATGGGCGCAAGGATTTCTTCCGAAACGTCAATGATTTAGAAATATATCCAGGTGATCCTGTAGTAGTAGATGTTCCTAATGGCCATCATCTAGGCTATGTTTCCCTTCAAGGGGAATTGGTGCGTCTGCAAATGCAAAAAAAGAAGGTGAAAAACGACGATGAAATCCGAACGATTTATCGTGTGGCCTCTCAGAAGGATTTGGAAAAATTTGAATCTGTACAGAAAAGAGAAAACCCCACTATGTTTCGCTCTCGCGAAATCATCAATGAACTGAAACTTCAAATGAAGCTCACTGATGTAGAGTATCAGGCGGACAATTCTAAAGCTACATTTTACTACTCGGCAGATGAAAGAGTAGATTTCAGAGAATTGATTAAAAGTTTGGCGAGCGAATTTAAAATTCGTGTAGAAATGCGCCAGATCAGTCTGCGTCAGGAAGCAGGAAGATTAGGCGGTATTGGTTCTTGTGGTCGTGAATTGTGCTGCTCTACGTGGCTGACAGACTTTAAAAATGTGTCTACTTCAGCGGCACGTTATCAGAATCTATCATTGAACCCGAGCAAACTCTCTGGGCAGTGTGGTCGCCTCAAGTGCTGTCTTAATTATGAGTTAGAAACCTATATGGATGCGCTCAAAGATATTCCTAAAGTAGACACGGGATTGCTTACAGATAAGGGAGAAGCCAGATTACAGAAGACGGACATTTTCAGAAAGATCATGTGGTTTGGCTATAAAAATGACAATGCTTGGATCGCTCTAGATACAGATCGAGTAAAGGAAATCCAAAAAATGAATGCCGACGGGAAAAAACCTGAGACATTGATGGAAGATAAAGTGGGAGGTGAAAATAGAGAATCTCAAGCACTGAATAGCGACCTCGAAAGGATGGATAAAAAATTCCGAAAAGGAGGAAAGAGTAAGCCAAAGAATAAAAATCGTCGCAAGAAAAAGCGAGGAGGGAAAAGTAACTTTAACAAGAAAAAACCAGAGTAACCCATGCTAAAATCTATCACTTACCTGTTGATTGTATTGGGTGTCGCTGCGGCGGTCACGGCCTGTAGCAGTAGCACTATAATCGACGAACAGTCAGATATATCTGAGGGGCTATGGCACTTAGATTCTTTGGTGGCCTTTCAGTTTGAGGTGGAGGACACTACTGCTGCCTATGAGATTCAATACAACGTGCGATATGCTGTGAACTACCCATACTACAATCTATTTTTGAAGTATTATTTGGAGGATTCTACAGGTGATGTTTTATCATCTGAACTGCAAGAGCTTATCTTGTTTGATAAGAAAACAGGTAAGCCGATGGGCGAAGGGTTGGGCGATTTATTTGACCGTGCAGTACCCGTATTCGAAAACAAAAAATTTGCTTATTCAGGGTCTTATACTTTTAAGGTAAAGCAATTTATGCGGATGGAACAGCTCCCAGGTATTTTATCTTTTGGACTGAAAATACAGCAGCCTGAGCAAGAGTAGTCTATTCGTCGATAGAGCGGGATATCATGCGATTGATTCGTTCGCGTACATGCTCAGGGTCTGACCAAAACTGTCGACTCGATATTAGATTGAAGGTCCAGTTTTTTTGCTTGAGTGTAAAAGGCCGATACACATGTGTGGCTTTGATGGAGATGTCTTGATGGTACTGATCGTCGTCTGTTAGCAATGCTGCCAGATATTCGCCTTTGTATTTCAGTGCCAAATCTACAAAAGGCAAAGAATGATCCATAGTCAGCGATTCGAAATGCTCAAACCCTAAGGCCTCTATCTTATTTTTCAAAAACCAATTAGCGGAGTGATTGTCTGTCGATTTTTTGGCTGGAGCCAATGTTTTGTTGGAGACGGCATAAGCGTATTCTAGATACTTTTTGAGTAGCTTGGGGCCTTCGTTTTTGCTGTTTTCTACCTGCAGTTGTTGGGGCATGATACTCGTAACTAGGTAGATTTTTTCTTTGGCTCGGGTGATTGCTACATTCAACCTGTTTTCTCCTCCTTCGGCATTGAGGCTGCCGAAATTCATATTCATATTGCCTTTTAGGTCTGGGGCATATACGGTAGAGAAGATGATGACATCTTTCTCGTCGCCTTGTATATTTTCAATGTTTTTGACGATCAAAGATTCAGGTATGATAAAACCCTGTGCTATCGAATAAGTCTCTAGAAAATCGAGAATATACATTTGCTGAGAGGCATTGAAAGTAACAACGCCGATCTCTAAATCAGGTTTTGCTTTCAGTAGTGACGCTACGATCTGAGCCACTCGTTCGGCCTCTTCGTGATTGGTGTTTTTTTGCCAAAAGCCTTCTACTTTCACATAGTCTATGGCAGTTTGTTTTTCGTTTAGATCTTTGAAATCTGGGAGCATTTTGAGGCGCTGTCCATAAAAATGTTCATTAGAAAATCGGATGAGATCCAAATTTTTACTTCTATAGTGCCCATTTAGTTGTACCTGCATCAGATGCTGGCTGCCTAGATTGAGAAGCGAATCGAAGTCAAGTTCTACTACGTCTTGTACATTTTCTTCTTCCCAGCGCACCTTATACAGATCGTTTGGTTGCAACTGTTTGTCGTCGCCAGCGATCACTACCTGTTTGCCTCTGAAGATAGCTGGAATGCCTTTTTCTACAAAGCATTGAGAGGCCTCATCGAAGATGACTAAGTCAAATATTTTTTCCATTGGAAAAATCGCTGAGGCCGATTCTGGCGAGGCTAGCCAGCACGGGATGAGATCAAAAACTTCTCTTGGGTAATTGGCTATTACTTTTCTTACGGGCCATATTCGTCGTTTTTTGGTGACTTGGTGATATAAGTCACGGTAGGTTACCCGGTTGTTGAGACGGTTGTATTCTACATTTTTGTAAACCCTTTCTCGTGCTTTGAGTAGGAGTATTTCCACGCTTATGCGCAATTTTTCTTTTACACAATCCTGCATTTCGGTTTGCATGTCTTCAAACTTCTGAGAAGAGACTGCTCGTAAGATTGGAAATTTTTGTTCGATATGCTCGATCCAGGCCAGTCTCAGACTGTTGTCGAAGATTGCCCACCAGTGTTCTGCTTGTACCCTAGGCTCTTCTTCGAGCAGTTTATTGATCACGCTGAGCTCTTCGGCAGTCAGCTCGGCTTGGAGTTTGTCAAACTCACATAGCGAATCAAAGTCTTGCTTGAGTGCTGCTAATAACTGCTCTACGTCGAGCTGACTGGCAAACATCTGGCGTAACTGCGGAATAGAAAAATATGACTCCCACTCTTCCAGTTTTTGGCCTATAGGCTCTAAGGCTTTTAGCAAATTGGATAATTGATCAGTATACTCAGTTTGGTTGAGCGAAAGCGGCGAGATGTATTCGTTCATGTGACGTATGCCATCCAGCGTGGTTTGTGCTTCTGCAGCTTGCTTCTGGTAAAAAAACCAATTTTTGAGTTCGACTTTGGTGTATACCTTGGGGAAGGGACCTAAGGCTGGCTCATCCTTGAGGAGGCTCAGGTTGTGCTCTAGGTTCAGTCTATTGTCTACTTTTTGTAATAGTGAGTCAAAGCCTGCGCGATCGCTTTTGAGCCCATTGTTTACCAGTACTCTGGTAATGAATATTTTGTCTTTGGAAAAGAGCTTCCATCTCAGCCATTTGAAAATACTCTTGCGTGCATCGAGACTACGGTCGAGTGCTTCCTGAAAGCGACCAAGTTCTTCAGATTTGAGTGAAAGCTCAGCTCCATTCCCTTCGTAGGATTGCATGACGAGCTTTTCTGTTTCGACTAGTCGTTCTTTGGTGACGATTCGGTGCGAATTGCGTAGTACCAAAGTTAAAGCATGAAAGACGAGTGGGTCTTTGAGTACTGATACGAGGTGTTTGATTTCCTCATGTTTTTTGATGATTTCAACGACATCCTCAAAAGACACTTTTTTGCCAATGGCTTTTTCAGTGACTGTTTCTAGTACGTTGATGTATGGCCTTATTTCATCGAGATGTTTTGAAATAAGCTGTAGATCGGATACTTGATAATTGGCGAATGATTTTCTATTGAACCACGGGTGGTGCTCGTTGAGAAACTTTTCGCCATACCTTGCATAGGTGTTTAATGTTCTTTTAAAGCTATCTAGGGTGTCGAATTTGAAATTTCTATATTCTAAATTGACACCAATGGCACGACCGTGTGGATCGGAGGTGAGATACAGTTCTTTGACGGATAGTGCACATTCGGATTCATCAAAAAGGCTTTCTTTGAATTCGGAGAGCTCTTCGTCTAGCTGATCGATTCTGCGACTGGTTTTTAGAAAATTTCGTTCCAGCTGAATGGCGTCGAGAGAGTTGTTGATCGATTGATAATCTTCCAGTCGATCCATTTGTCCTTCGAGTTGCTCGTATATAGACTTTCTGTCATTTTTGAAATCGTGCAACAGGCCAATAAAATCATTGAGTTCTTTTTCTTTGAGTCTTTCGAATACCACGTCGAGTGCTGCTCGCTTCTGACTAACTACTAGTACATTTTTGCCACGAGCGATGTAATCGGCTACGAGGTTGCAGATCAGTTGGGATTTGCCTGTGCCAGGAGGCCCTTGCACCACTGCAGAATTTCCTTTTTTGATGGCCTTTATCACATTTTCTTGATAGGCGTCCATTTTGAACGGCGTGAAGGTTTGGTCTTCTTTGACGCGTTTTAAAAACCGGTAGTATGAGGTGTCTTCACTTTGCTCTTCGTCGAGGTTTCTTTCTGCAAAGAAATTTTCTATGGTAGAAAGCTTGGGATGCTCTAGCATGGTGAGGTAGTCGGGGACTAGATATGAGCCTGCTTGAGGGAATATACCCACGACGGCTTCTGGATATAGTTTGAGTTCACCGTCTTTTTCGGAAGCTTCTAGGTCTACTCGTTGGTATGGTGTGAATGAGGTGAGTACGTCGCTGAAATTGTCTTGATTGAAGTTGACTTCTAAGTTTTCTGCTTTGAGCAATTCGTAGAGGTCTGTACGAAACCCTTTACTCTCTTTGTCGAAGTCGTCGAATACTCTTTCGAGCAGATTTTCATTGGCTGGTAAGCTATTGAAATAAGCATATGCTAGCAGGAAGGACTTGTTCATGGTCACATTGACATCCTTACGGCTGACTAGGTACCAATCTTTTTTGTCGAATTCTAAGGTGACGGGAAAAAACAAAAGGGGGCATCTGGAGAGCGTGCCATCAGAAAATTTTCCTTTTACAAAAGGCCAACCTACATAGAGGTCTTTAGCGCCACGTTCTTCAAATATGAGATGGTCTTCACGTTTGAGTTGTTTTAATTTTTGCGACAAGCGATTGGCGTCTTCTTCTCGGCTGTTTTGGACTTCGCATAGCGGAATTTTGGCCTTTCGGGAGAGTATAGCTTCTAAGATGGAGAAGGAAGGTTCGTTGCGAACGTAGTCAAATTCGTGTATGTCGATAAACTGCCCTGTAGGTAGTTTTGGGAGAAAGATAGAGCGGCTGTTTCCCGATAGATTGGTTAGCCTTCGTAAGTAGGATAGAAGTATTTCTCTCATGTGATCTGTCCGTAAAATAGAAAAGGATATCGATTTTCCCTAAACGCATGCATCATTCTGGTGATGATACTTCAAGATAAGGAGCTATTTTCTGGTATAGCGAATCAGAGAGGGTATAAATATTTTTCAATTCGTCTACGGATTGGTAGTTGCCGTGCTGGGTGCGATATTTCACTATGGCTCTACTGGTTTTGTAAGAAAGGTAGGGGTGATTGGCGAGTAGGTGGATGGAGTCTTGATTGATATTTATTTTGTGAATAGCGGGTATAAGAAGATCGAAATGATCCAAAAGACGTTCGTATACTTCCGGTTTTATACCATATACTTCTTTTAATTGCTCCATACTGTGAAATCCTCCCAATGATTCTCGATACTTTACGATGCGTGACGAGAGTACAGGTCCAATACCTTTGACGATTTGTAGCTGGCTGGAATCGGATAGATTGAGATCGAATTTTGCAGACTCTTTTTCTATGACCATTTGTTCTACCACTTTATTGAGCGGAGGGGCTTTGTACTTGGGTTTTGCAGGTGGCGGCGGGATGATGATATAGTCGAGGTACGCTGTAACTAGCTTTTTGTTGATGCCATAAATTTTGTAGAGATCTTCTTTTTCCTTGAATGAGCCGCCTTTTTGTCGGTAGTTGATGATGCGTTCGGCTATTTTTTTCTTGAAGCCAAGCTCAATCCATTTGTTTTGACCGATCTTGTTTGGGTCGAAAAAGGAATGTACGATGACGGTACCTTCTTCATGTTTTAATTTTTTTTTGGATTCTTCAAGCCAGTCTTTGAGCAGACGTTCTTCTTCGAGCTGAGTTTGTGTAGCGTCTCGAGTTAGCCTATTTTGAAGTAAAAAAGGACCTATAAGCACTAGAAAAAGAAGGGGAACAAGTAGCAGTAAGCCGTTGGTTTCGGACGCAGAACATCCAAAGAATGTCCGAATTCTATTTTTAAGTTTGGTTAGCACATAATAAAATTAACATAATAACTGATATTATCTATGTGCGTTGAGTGGTTTCTATGGAATAGAATCTTTGCGCTCATAGGCGCCGATATCCGGCTTGGCATCACGAAGGGTGCCGAGGAGGTCGTGGGTGATAGAGGAGGCTGTGGCAGCTTCTCTAGCGGGCGACAAAGAATCGATTTGGTAGTTGAATAGTGCAGGCTTATAAAACTTTGGATAGTTGTTTTCTTGACTGATGTCGTTGCCCAAGTCTATCCAAGTGTCATCGCTGGAGCGGATAATATTATTTTGAACTTGTACATTCAGGGCGGTGTTGGCCGAGAGGTCTAGTGTGAGCTCTTCGTCTTCTCTTCCCCAAACGATCGAATTGGTGAGGCTTAGCGTAAGGTCGTTGGGGTACGTCGAGCCGTCATTAAATTCCAAGGCATTGGTAAAAATAACTGAAGGACCTTCTCTTGTGAAGTCGTTGGGGTCGTTAGAGAAGGTACAGTGATTGAAGACATAGGAGCCACCCCCTAGCCCAGCTACTAGCTGATCTTTGCAGCTGAATACTTCTAGGTTGAAGGCAGTGATTTGCCCTGTATAAGCAGCGATACCTGATGAAGACATGAAGTGTATGGATGTATTGCTGATCAACAGTTCGGCACCTTCGCCATTGACTAGATTGGTGGAGAGTGTCAATCCTGTGGTTCCATTTTTTATTATGGCATGGTCGATGCTGTTGTCTATGCTGCCAGGATAAAAGAGGATAGAGCCCCATTGGCCTGGTGCTTCGTCATATTTAGCATCAAGCCTAGTATTGGCTATGAGTACCTTATCTTCTGTAGTGCCTTGTATGTCTAGCGAGCCAGCGATGGTAAAGATCGCACCGTTGTCGATGTAGATTTTGGCACCTGCTTCTACGGTGAGCTTGCAGCCCGTGTCTACCCAAGCGGAATCATAGATGATATAGGGTCGATCTTTGGTCCAGGTAGTATTGCAGGTGATGGCTTCATTATTGATGAAGATGGCGTCTTGACCCCAAGCGACGAGATTCACATTTTCCTTTTTTGTATTATATTCTATTTGGATATCGTCTTTTACTAAAAAGGGTAAATCTTGATTGTTGGGATCGATGATTACTTCCACCAGAATCAACAAGCTATCTTTTCCGAAGATTACCTCATTTTCGAAGGAATTGCCTTCAAAGCCATTTACCGTCAGGTTATAGGGAGATTGATCGCCAGTGCCAAGAGACAGCTGGGTGATATTGATGGCCTCATCATGGGTATTGTAGATTTGGAGTCGCTTGGTGATACTGCCCAGACTAGAGAACAGGGTGTCGAAGGTGACGGTGTCCGTACTATAAGACAGCTGTAGGCTGGTATCAGTAGATATCTCTTCTACATTAGGCTGACATCCCAAGAAAACGCCTGAGGATAGCACGAGTAGCAGTATGAGGTGTTTGATGGCCTTCAAATCTTATGCTTCACCGTCTTTCAACTTCTCTGCATTTTCGGCAATACGGAGTTGCTCGATAAAATCCCCGATCTCACCATCCATTACGGTTGGGAGGTTGTGCTGAGAGTAGCCGATTCTGTGGTCGGTCACACGGCCCTGAGGATAGTTGTAGGTTCTGATTTTATCCGAACGATCGCCACTGCCTACCATCGATTTTCGTTGGGCACCTACGGCGTCGTTGTGTTTTTTGAGTTCTATATCATAGATACGGCCACGCAATACTTTTAATGCTTTCTCTAAGTTTTTAAGCTGGCTTTTTTCATCCTGACACGACACGACTAGTCCTGTGGGTATGTGTGTCAGTCTGATGGCCGAATAGGTAGTATTTACCGATTGACCACCTGGGCCACTAGAGCAGAAGGTGTCTTTACGCACATCATTCATGTCGATTTGTACATCTACTTCTTCCATTTCAGGGAGTACGGCTACGGTAGCTGCAGAGGTGTGAACACGGCCTTGTGTTTCTGTGGCAGGAACCCGCTGTACACGATGTACGCCAGATTCAAATTTGAGTTTGCCATAGACATCTTCGCCAGATACCATGCTGATGATTTCCTTGTATCCGCCTGAGCTACCTTCGGTCAGATCCATCACTCCCATTTTCCAGCCTTGTTTTTCGCAATAGCGCTGATACATACGGAAGAGATCTCCCGCGAAAATGGCAGCCTCGTCTCCGCCCGTACCTGCACGAATTTCAAGGATACTGTTTTTATCATCGTTGGGGTCTTTTGGAATCAGCATTTGCTTGATTTCTTCTTCGATAGTCTCTTTTTGAGGCTCAAGCTCATCGAGTTCCATTTTGGCCATTTCACGAAACTCTGGGTCTTTTTCTGTTTCCAGAATTTGCTTGGAGTTAGCCAGGTTGTCCAAAATGAGTTTATATTCTTCGTATTTATTGACAATCTTCTCGAGATCTTTGTATTCTTTGCTAAGCTTCGAATAGTGAGTCATATCAGACATGGCATCGGGCTGTACAATGAGCTGTCCTACTTCTTCGAATCTATGTTTGATCTCCTCTAGTTTCTCTTTCATTTTCAACAAATTTGAAAGCAAATCTAATAAATAGTCCGTTGCTTATTTGATGAAATTAAAGAATCCCATGAAGCAATTATTCAAGATTTTTAATCTAAAGGATCTAAAAAACGTAAACCCTTTTTTTAATCCATAGCTCATCACGAAATTTGTCTTATGAATAATACATGGATTCTTTTATCATTTGCCTTTTTATGTTCTTGTCTGTCTCCAGAAGAAATAGCCATTTCTGCAGATGACCAGATAAAAGCGCTGGATCTAGTGGTTCAATCTATTGCAGAGGATCAGGCAGGCACTCAGTTGGTCAAAACGGTTACATTGGACGGAAGTCAAGAATCGAGCACCCTACCTTTTGATACTTTGATAGTCAGCAAGGATTTGAAAACCTTGAAGGATTATTCATTTGCCAGACTCATTCGGACGACCAACTATAACAAAACCGCGGTAGATCAGGGTTTTTTGTATGAGCGAAAAGCAAAGGAAAAGAAAGGGCCAGTATCTATTTTAATTGACAAAAATGAAGAGGGGGATATTGAGGAATTGGAGCTCAAGCTAGAAGATGCCAACTTACTATATACCTCTAATCAACAGATTCGTCTGACTTTTGAAAATAAAAAGCTAGCGACCTATCGTGTACAAGGGAGTAGAAAATTGATTGGCATGGAGGCTACCGTTTTCGATATCTCAGTGAGAGTGCAGTAATCTTAGATTTTGAGTAAGGCTTCGAAAAACCCCATGTTTTCAGATTTGTTTTTCACCACTAGGCAGGCGATGTCTCTGTCATAGCTGATTAGATTTACGGCAGTGCTGCCCTTGAGTAGGGAAGCCATTTTGGTTCTGCCTCTAGATGCTACGATGATCATGTCAGCCTTTCTTTCTTTAGCCATTTCGTAGATATTGTCAGAAGGGTTTTGATCTTCGTCTAGCTCAAAAATGACTTCATATTTACTGTCGTCGAGCGAATGTTCTCTTTTGAACTGTTCATATTCTCGTCTCTTGTTTTTGTCCATGATCGCAGCCATGTCGTCGTAGCTTTTTCCCGTATGGCTGTAGCCTGTAGGTACAAAATAGACATGGTGGAGAAGCACTTCTACGCCTGCTTTTTCTTTGATATTCAAGGCTGCTTGTATGGCGGTGAGCGAGCTGCTGGTGAAGTCTAGTGGGATAATGACTCGATTCAAATTAAGCTTAGCCGTAGGAGGCACTAGCAAAACGGAGCATTGTGCTTCGTTGATAAGCCGAGCGGCATGTCTTCCTGTAGATTCAGACTTGGGTTTGATACCCATGATCACTAAATCTACAATCTTAAACTCAGACCATTTCAGAATTTGAACGGCATTATTGCCTTGTTGGATTTGCATTTCGGTATCGCACTTGGCTGTGAAATGTTCCGAAACTTTGTCTTCAAAGTATTTTTTAATTTTTGAACTGAGGTTCTTTTGTGCTACATGAACAAAGTATACTTTGTCGCAACCAGCGATCTCGGCTATCATCGAGCTGTATTTGATGATGTGTTCGTCGAGAGTGGAAGAATCTAGACAGACTAGAAATTTGTTCAAGTTTTGCATGACGGTTCAATTTGATATGGTCGAATGGATTAAAATTAATCTAATTCTCGAATAATTTGCCCCGATGTGAGATTGATTTTTTTATTCTGCCTTAGCTTGCTGCAAGGGAGAGTTATAAATACTTCGCTTGCCATTTTTGAAATACATAGAGTGCCCATACTCGCGCATGACTATCCTCAGGGTTGGCAGAAAAGAGTTGGGTTTTTAGGGTTTGTATTTCATTCCAATGAAAAATTCCTTGTGCTTCAATTTTGTCTTTATCAAAAAGGTGCTCATTTAGTTCTGATCTAAGCGTGGTTTTGAGCCAGTCTAATAATGGCATTTCAAATCCTTTTTTTGGTCTGTTGTATAGTTCTGGAGGTAAGGTATCGCGATAGGTGTCTTGTAAGATTCTTTTTCGCAGTGACTGATTGATTTTCATATCTTCTGGGAGACAAAAAACAAACTGAACCAATTCATGATCGAGAAATGGAACTCGTACTTCTAGGCTATTGGCCATCGACATCAGATCTACTTTTTTGAGCATGTCATTGGGCAAAACAAATTGGGTGTCTAGTCTTAGTAGGTCATTGAGGTCATGGTATTGGTTCATCGATTGCATCCAACTTTCCTGTTGTGAAAAGTCTGTGCTGGGCTGCTTCATCAGCCGACTGGTTTGTACATGATTGGCGAAGCTGGCTAAAAACCAATACCGTTGAGCAGGTGCCATTTTCATGGCTTTGGTAAATCGGACGACTTGTCGCATGCGATTACTTAAGCTTCCAGATCGGGATTTGGGCAGCATTTGAGCTATGGGTTGAGCCAAGCGCATGAGGGTTTTAAATTTCTGGTCATTTTCTATCTTCCACCAAGCGGCGTGTTTGTTGTAGCCAGAAAAAATTTCATCGGCGCCATCACCTGATAAGGCTACGGTCACATGCTCCCTAGTTTTTTTGCAAAGCAAATACACTGGGATGGCCGAAGAATCGGCAAAAGGTTCGTCGATATGGCTCACAATCTCTTGAAGATGGTGGCCTATTTCTTCATTGGATAGTCGAAAAGTGGTGTGGTCTGTTTTGAACTTTTGGGCGACTAATTCTGCATACTGTGTTTCATCAAAAAATTTATTGCCTTCAAATCCAATGGAGAAAGTCTTGAGTGAGGAGGTCTGCTGTGAAGCCACGGCCGTGATCACGCTCGAATCGATACCCCCGCTCAAAAAACAGCCAAGCGGCACGTCGGCTATCATTCTTCGTTTTACAGATTGAGCTAATAATTCATGCAGCTTTTCTTTGGCTTGATGATAGCTGAGCTCGAAAGTTGGAGTTGAGCTGGGGAGTTTGTAATACTGGTGTTTGCTGATTTGCCCATCTTTTATTTCTAAGTAATGCCCTGGCTCAAGTTTTCGAATACCTTTTACCATTGTAAGCGGTGCAGGAGTATAGTTGAGCTGAAGGTAGTAATTGAGAGCTTCGTGGTCGATGGATCGATCGATTCCGTAGGCCAAGAGGGCGTTCATTTCAGAGCCAAACAAAAACTTAGTACCGTCTTGAAAATAGAGTAGCGGTTTGATCCCAAGCCTGTCTCGTGCGATGAACAGTGATTGCTCTACGGTGTCGTATATAGCAAAGGCAAAAAAACCATTGAGCCGCTCCAAGCATTTTTTGCCTTCTAAGGCAAACAGATGAGCAAGGACTTCGGTATCAGAGTCGGATCGAAACTGGATTCCTTTTGAATTTAAATCTTGCTTGAGTTCTTTGTAGTTGAAAATCTCTCCATTGAAGACAATCGTGTATCGACCATCTCGTATTCCAAAAGGCTGGTGGGCATTGGCACTGGTGTCTATGACGGACAGTCTTCTGTGCCCGAGTCCCACCATTTGGTGTGTGTAGATGCCTTGATGGTCTGGCCCTCGATAAGCCAATGATTCCGTAGCTTGTTCTAGCAGGGCTAGGCTAGGTCTGCCGATTTCGTTGAATGCTAAAATGCCAGTGATGCCGCACATAGAGGGTTATGAGATTGAAACTAGAAAGCTAGCAATAACCACGATGACTAGAAAGTGCCTTGAAACTGTCTGAGGAATCGAACGTCGTTTTCTGAGAATAATCTCAAATCATTGATTTGATATTTGAGCATCGTGATACGCTCTAGTCCCATGCCGAAGGCAAAACCAGTGTATTCTTCTGGGTCTATGCCACAGCTTTTTAGCACGTTGGGATCTACCATGCCAGCACCGCCTATTTCTACCCAGTTGGTGTATTTGCAGACGTTGCAGCCTTTGCCATGACAGATGAAACAGCTGATGTCTATCTCTGCACTTGGCTCTGTAAACGGGAAGTACGACGGGCGAAGTCTGATCTTTGTATCCTCTCCAAATAACTCTTTGGCGAAATGATACAGCGTTTGTTTAAGGTCTTTGAACCCTACATTTTTATCCACGTAGAGTCCTTCTACTTGATGGAAAAAGCAATGTGCTCGAGCAGAGATGGCTTCATTTCTAAACACACGACCGGGCATGATCGAACGGAAAGGAGGTTGTCCACCTTCCATCATTCTGATTTGTACATTGGAGGTATGCGTTCGGAGTACTTTGTCTGGGTTTTTCTCAATAAAGAAAGTATCCTGCATTTCTCTAGCCGGGTGATTTTCTGGAAAGTTGAGTGCAGTGAAGTTGTAGAAGTCTTCTTCGATTTCAGGCCCGCTGGCTACGTTGAATCCCATTCGTTCGAAGATCTCAATGATTTTGTTTCGAGTGATGGTGAGCGGATGGATGCTACCGGTTTCGTTGGGTACGTTGGGCAAGGTCAGGTCGATGCCCTGACTAGAAGCAGCGTCACTGCTGCTGTCCAATGTATCTGCTAAGGTTTTGAATTTGTCTTGAGCTAGTGTTTTTAAATCATTCAGCGCCTGCCCAAAAGCTTTTTTTTGTTCGTTGGGTACGTTCTTAAATTCATTAAAAAGCTCCGTAACGACACTTTTTTTACTAATGAATTTCATTCTGAACTGTTCCAACTCCTCAGCTGCTTTCACTTCAGCAGCGTGGATCATGGCTTTGTATTCTTCTACCTTATCAAACATAATAAATCAATTGAGGAGCGAAGTTAATATAGATCTACATGAACGTTCACATGAACCATTAACTAAATGGAAGAATGGCGAAGGTTATGGTAATAACTAGTAAGCGTTCTCTGTTTTGAACAAGATGGAATAGATGGTCATGACGATGATTTTGACATCGAACCACAGGCTCCAGTTTTTCACATAAAAGCGATCGAGCTTGACTCTGCCATACATTTCACTAAATCTTGAAGTTTCGCCTCTGTACCCTTTGGCTTGCGCTAATCCAGTAACGCCAGGTTTAACAGCATGGCGCTGAATGAAGCGGTCGATTTTGGGAGAGTACTCTTCGTTCAATTTGATCGGGTGAGGACGCGGCCCTACTACTGACATATTGCCTAAGAAAACATTGATGAACTGAGGCAGTTCGTCCAAACTGGTGCGACGAAGGATGGCTCCTGTTCGCGTGACTCTAGGATCATTTTTAGTGGCTTGCTTGGAGTCGGCCTCTTTGTTGACCACCATGGTACGAAACTTCCAGCAGGGAAAGTATTTATTGCCACGACCGTGTCTGTTTTGGATAAAGAATACGGGCCCTGGTGACTCTAGCTTGATCAACAAACCAATCAAAGGGATCAGCCATGATAGGATGAAAATCATTACAAATGAAGAGAACAAGACATCAAAGGTACGCTTGGCCACTCTGTTGATCATTCGGTCTAAAGGAATGGAACTCACATTGAGAACTGGGATGTTGCCATATTGCTGTACTTCCAGTTTCTTGTTGCCCACTTTACTAAAATCAGAGAGTAGCTTGATCGTAATTAGGTTGTTTTCTGCAAAGTCAATTAGGGGCTTGACATCTTGCTCAAATAGTTTGGGTAGGCAGCAAAAGATAACGTCTATGTTGTTTTCCTTGGCATAGAGAGGAACGTCTTCTACTGGCCCTGAGACCTCTGGTTGTTCGGTTTTGTGATCGAAAAAACCTTTGAAAGCATAACCAATTTCAGGGTTGTTTTCTAAATGGCGTTTGAGGTTACGTCCGATGGGGCCATAGCCTACGATTATGATATTTCGCAAGTTATATCCCTTGGTACGGTAAAACCGAAGGATATTGATAAACCCAACTCTCCAACCAATTATTAATATGGAGAATATCAGGTAGGTGTAAAAGAGGTGTTCTCTAGAGTAAAAGTAGGCTCTGGTAGACGCCCACATGGTAAATACTACGGCAAGGTTGATCGTAAGACCGAGGAGAATTTGGGAGATATAATCTACTACGCTACGTTCGCGATCTACCCGATCTAGTTTGGTCACAAAGAAGATAATGATCCATGTGATGTTTAGAAATACGAATAGAAAAGGATAGCGATCGCCCTGAAACCAAAAGGTATTGAACCTGACATAATTGGCTACAAAGAAGCCAATATTCAGAAACAATAGGTCTATGAATAGAAATATGGCAGGAAAATACTTTGAAAATCTCCTTTTCTGCATATTGAGAAAATGCTAGGCTTAGTTTTAAAGCGCTAAGATAGGGAAAAAGGATTAATCATTTGTAGTAGAAACCTAGCTTATATACTTGTTCCAATCCTCAAGGGCTGATTTTAGCGTATATTTAAATTCATACCCTTCAGCTAATGCATTCGCAGGATGAATATATGTTGAGTAATATAGTTTTTGTATTCGTCTATGGTGAATCGAATTGCGTAGCCCGATGGAGTTTAAAAATTCGAACATATATGCTACAAAAAGCATCAATTTATAAGGTAAAGTAACTGTGAGTACCCTCATTTTAAATACTACTTTAAAATCACTAACTATATTTCTCATGCTGGTAGCTGACGGAAAACTAAAGTTGTATATGTCTAGTTTGGTTTTATGTTCTATTAAAAAATGAATAAATCGATTTAACTCATGTACATAGATGTTAGATTTAATAGTTGAAGATTTTCCAACGTATGGGAAGAAACCTTTTTTAAGTGTAAGGAATAAACGGGTAAAGTTTGCATTTTCATTTTCGCCAAATACTACAGCAGGGCGAATGATTTTTAGTGATCTTTCAGGTTTGGATGATCTCCATTTTTCAAGTTCTTTCTCTGCTAATAGCTTTGATATACCGTATGCTGTGTCAGGAGCTGTAACCGATTCTTCGGTTCTTCTAACCTCGCCTGCTTGATGCACCATCATAGTACTAGTGAAAATAATTTTTGAGATGCAAAGATTTTCACAAAGTGTAATTATATTTTTAGTTCCTGTATGATTAGTTGCAAAATATTCTTCCCATTCGAAGCCAGGCTCTTTGCATAGTGCAGCCAAATGGATGCAAATATCAAATGATTTTTCTTCAAAAAACGAAAATAAGTTATTAGACCTGATGTCTATTTGGAGAGTTTCAATTCTTTTGTCATCAATTTTAGAAGGGAGTAAATCAAGGTTAGTGATACTGATGCCTTTAAAAGAAGACAGTAAAAGCTGAATTAGATGAGTTCCAATAAACCCAGAACCACCAGTTATTAATATTTTCAATTCTTTAAATTTTTACTATTAAACAATTTATTATGAAAGTAGAAAGGTAGGAAAAAGAGAAAATGTATAACGGCTAAAATACGATTGCTCGAGTAGATGGTTTCGCGAAAAAAATCATAGTTGGGTCTGATCAATTTCCATCGATTAGCACTGAGAGATCCTTTTGTTTTTCTGTACAACACAGTACTTTCTGGTAATGAATAGGCGTATTTAGTTTTTTTTAATACGTCTAAAAAGTAAGCCCAATCTTGGCGCCTCCTCATACGAGGAAAACGTATGTTTTTCACTACTGAAGTCTTACACATTATTGAGGATGTAAGTATATAGTTGTTAAATTTTAGAAGAGGTCTTCCTATTTTAGATGGTGTAAGAAATAATTTAAGAGGGATACCATGTTCGTTAATGGTAGTGTACCAAGTAAAAGAAAAGCTTACTTTTGGATGATTAATTAAAAAATTTACTTGTTTCGTCAGTTTGTCCTTAACCCAAACATCATCACTATCAAGAAATGCAAGGTACTCACCTTTTACTTGATCTAACCCATAGTTTCTTGCTCTACCTGCACCGACATTCTCGTCTAAATAAATAGGTTTAATACGTTTGTCTTTGGAAGCCCATGATTTAATAATAGATCTACTTTTGTCATTAGAGTTGTCATCTATCAGAAAGAGTTCCCAATTAATATAGGTTTGATTAACAACTGACTGTATGGTCTCATTCAGGAATTGGTCGATGTTATATACTGGAGTAATAATTGAAATTAGAGCTTGTTTATTCATCATCTATTTTCTGTAATGATAGAATTTGTCTGGTGTATCATTTTTTGAATGTCATATTTTTTTGCCGTTCGGCGGTATGCAGCTTCTCCCATTTTTGTAAGATGTTCTGGGCTTAAATCGACCTCCTTAAATAGCTTAAGTAAATTTGTGGTGTTGGGCTCTATTAAGTAGCCTGTTACTTTGTTGTTAATTACTTCCATAGGACCTCCATTGTTGCCAGCAATAGAAATTTTTTTATAGTATGCAGCTTCGGCAAAAACAAGTCCAAACCCTTCAAAATCTTGGTCTGATTCCATAGTGTTTAGCAAAACAAACATATCACATGCGGAATAATAGTAGTCGAGTTCTTTAAAGTCTACAAATCCAGTAAAAAACACGTGCGCTTCAATTTTAAGTTGTTTAACGCGTTTTTCCAACTGTTGTCGATAAGGACCATCCCCAACAATGATATACCTAAGCTGTGGGTATGTGCTAATTAACTTTGGGATAGCTTCAATAACAATTCCTTGTCCTTTTCTTTGATCAATACGAGAAATGGTAAGTAAAACAAGGCTGTCTTGCGAAAGACCTAACCTCTTCCTTGAATTGATTTTGTCTTTGGGTTTTAGATCCTCGAAATGAATTCCATTAGGAACAACTTTTACAGAGTTGGGTTTTAGGTCTTTACAATACTCTAAAACTTTTGTTTTAGTAAAGTCACTCACGCTGATTATTTGTCTAGCAGACTTTAAGACTGTTCGCATGATGGCCATTGTTAGTCTATTGTTCTTGTGACGAGTTATTTCTGCCCCATGGACGGTAATGAAAAGTTTAAAATTAAAAATTCTTTTTAAAAGAAAAACTGGAGCAGCGACCTTCCATGTTGTGGCATATATTACATCAACCTTAGTGGTAGACAGTATCCATAAAACCATTAATGAGAATTGGATAGATTTTACAAATTCAGATTCGATGATGGGTTGAATCCGTTTTACTGGCAAGCGATCAACTTTTGATATTGGAGAGTCTTTAATTGCAAAGCTAAGCACTTGGCAATTTTGATATTTTCTTAACCCTTCAGCTAGGTTTTGTGAATAGTTTTCAACGCCTCCAACTTTTGGAGGATAATCTTTTGCAAGTATTAGTATATTCAATTTGACTTAACTTTTGAAAGCCTACAAAACTAATCACTTTACTAAGGTTACCTCTATATTTAATGCAGGAAAAATCCTTGAAAGAAAAGTATTTTCATATATATTCATGATTCTTGTGTTTAGGTTTATGACCCATTCCATAACGTAATTATGAATGTGAAACCCTTTCTGAAAAGTAATTGTACGTTGAGAAATTGATGAGAATGAGAAGTCAAAATAGTAATTTCTTCCATGAATGGAAGAATGAGTGAAAAAATCAAAGGTTTCAATAGAAAACATTTTTTTATGAGTAGGATCTACGAAATTATTCTTTGAAGTAAAATGAGGTACCCTAATTTTTACTTCTCCTTCTTTTTTTAATATTCTATTTATGTCCTTGAGGATAGGGATGTATTCAGTATGTTCTAAGACATCTTGACACAAGATGTCTGTACATGTTTCATCGTCAAAGGGTAATGGAAGATTTTCTATGTTCCAAACAACATCTACACCTTGGATTTTTGATGAATCCAGATTTGTCCAACCTTTTTTTAAGTCATAACCGCAACCCAAGTTTAGTTTCATTTTTTTTAAACAATTTAAATAATACAAATGACAAACTATATACTACCCAAGGAGTGGGAATGTTTATTGAATAAAATGAAAGCCATTGAATTAGAAAAAATATAATTGTTGAAAGTAATATGATCGACATATATTTTTCATTAGAGGATGATTTATTTGTTATATGATAAAGCCTTCTTATGATATAAATATTGAAAATTAGAAAGCCTAAAATTCCAAGGATACCTGTTTCTACCGCTTGGCTAAGGTAGGCATTATGGATTTGTTGAGTAATAATAAAATATGGGCTATTTCCTAAACCAATCCCTGTGACCCAATGGTTGCGAAACACTTCTATTCCTTGAATAATTGATATTACTCTTACGTATCCTGATTCTGGGTTAAACATTGACATAATTTTTCTGTTTACCATGCCAGCATTTAGTAAATAAAAGCAGATAAATACACCCCCCATTCCAAGAACAAATTTCAAGAAACTTTTTGATCCAATTTGCTTTCTCATCAGCCAGAGCATACAAAATAAAGCAACTATTAAGGAAATAACACCTCCAGTTGATTTGGTGAGTATTATTGCTAACGCATTAGTTGCAGTAAAAATCATGAGCCATTTTTTTGATATCCCTATTGTTCTTCGAAAGGATACGTTTAAAAAGCACATAGTCTGAATTAGAAAGACAAAAGAGAGATAATTTATAAAGTAGAGAGGCTCTCTACTAAGGGAGGAGAGACGAATATCCTCACCATATAGATATTCATCACTTAAAATATAAACGATTGAGCTAGCACTACTGCCAAATATGCTCACCATACAAAATTGATACAGTCCATACAGTGAAAATAATATACTAGAATATACAAGTATTTTAATGCACTGATTAAGCATTTGTTCGGTGAAAGCCAGATTGTAAAATATGAGAACCAAGCACAGATTCAAAATGAACCATACAAAATAAGAATAACTAATAATACCATGAGCCTGCAAACTTGAGCTACCCCCTCTCAGGGGTTCAAAATCTGGGTAGGGCAGGTCATGTGGCATCAAATAAATAGAAATAATAATTGAAATTATCCAGTATATAAAAATGTATGACCCATGTTTATCGAATTTGATTTGCTTTTTATAGCCTAAGATGACGTTTATTGCAAATAGTGAAATTAAAGATAGAATAAGGACTTGTGCAGGTGTCCAATTTCGACCGATTTGGATTTGGATACCATTTGCTGAGATAAGAGCAAATAATAGGAAGGTGAGTGTTTGGATTGGTTGTCGAGTGAAATAGTTCAACTTGTGCTTTTCAATTTGGATTGATTTTACAGAGATATAATTGTACGTTATAAAATTCTGAATAAGACCTTAGATATAAACGCACATAACCTAAGCCTAGCGTTGTATTTCTGCTTGATTAATCTTTCAGCATATGTAGCATAGTCAGGGATTCCAGTCACTTTAAAAAGCACTAAAATTTGTTTTATATGTAGCATATGATAATGAATACTAGCTAAATTTTGTTTTTTTTTAGATAAGTGTGATATGTCGTATAAACTCCAATTATTCGTAATCCAAATATTAAGGTGCTTAGCAAGCTCACGGGACAAGGTTGTAAATAAAATTTTATATTTTTCATCAAACTTACCTAGGTCATAAATACTCCATAGTGCAGTAATATGTCCGTTAAGGACTCCAGAAATATTATCGGATGGATATTCTTCTAAAATAGATATCCTAGGATTTTCAACTTTTCTTAATACACCCCCTTGATTGACCTCAATTTGATAATTTTCTCCCAATTTTTTTGCTTGGGTTAAATATTTGGTATCTTTTTCTAGTGAGTATAAGCGGGTCAAAAGTGAGATCGTTACTCCTAATGCTAAAGCTGAGGGCCATGGTTTATTGATGTTGTATAAGTTTATTGGATAATTTGCCAAAATTGTAGAATTGGAATTTTTATATTGCACAATTCCACTAGTTAATTTTTCAACATGTTTTTTTGATTCGTTCAGCCAATAGTTATTGTTTGTTTTTAAATACATTTGATAAGAGGCCATTCCATATTGGGCTAGTTCAATGTGAGAGTAGGTTAATTTACCATCTTCTCCTATATATTGAGTAATGCCGTTGCTATCTCTTGCTAATTTACATAAGCTTGCTTTTTCGGACATATCCCAAAAATACTCTTCCCAAGTCTCATTGAGGTCATATTGTAAATGCCAATAATCTGTGGACTTAAGAGTAAAGTATTGTAAGACGGTGTTTAATGATTTATACGATTTGGTCGCTGCTTTATTTCTCATTTTATTTAATCGCTTTATTAAAGAGATTATAATACTTTTTTCTTGTTTCCTTATTGTTAAAGTTTTCTTTAACTCTTTTTACAGCATTAACTTTAATTTGATTCATTTCCTCTGTTTCAAAATGAGTGATAATGTGTGCTAGTTTTTCAGATAAGTCGAATGAATCATTTGGTTTAAATAAGAATCCGTCGATTCCATTTTTTATGATTTCAGGAGAACCTCCTAAGTTTGACGCTAAAATGATTTTTCCAAAAGCCATCGATTCATAAATTGTTGTACCTAATGGCTCTGGTGAGATTGAAGCATTAATACAGATGTCAATTTTGTTATAAATTTCGTTAATATTTGATAGAGACCCTGTAAATGAAACGTGTTTTTTGAGAATGTATTTATTTATTTTTTGCTCGATTTGCTTTAAATAATTTTTACCTTCTTGTGTGTCGGTATCTCCAATTACAATAAGCTCAAAATTTTTGATGTTGTTCCTATGAAGTAATCGCAAAGCTTCAATTAGTACAATGTGACCTTTCCAAGGTAAAATTTTCCCAACGATGCCAACTTTGATGGTTTTGGATAAGTTTTTGGGAACTATACTGACGTCCTCCAAATTCAATCCGTTATGAATTGTAATAGTTTTATTTTTATTAAATAAATTCGATATTCTTTTCTTAATGGGTTCGGATACAGTAATGGTTCGAGTTGCGAAAATGCTGGCAATTGAAACAATTGTATTATCAAAAAAATTTGACAAATAATCATAATGCGTCCAAATTAACTTCTTTCGCAATAATAATGCTGTGAATATTGCATAAATTAATCCAAGTCTACCGTTTCCGAAAACTACTTGATAGTCACCTTTTTTTATTAGTGCATATAGTTTTAGGTTTGCTATAATGTATTTCTTGATATAGTCAAATATCCAAAATTTGTTTGAGCTCCTGTTGGATTTTATCATTTCATCAACAGGAAGGAAATTAATTTCTTTGGATCTTAAAAAGTCTGTAAACGTACCATTAGGAGATGCCAGCGTCGGGTCAAAATAATCATTGTCAAAAAAAACTCGATAAAGACAAATTTCTCCACCAGACATAGTTCTTTGAGGAGATACGATAAACACTTTAATTTTATTACTCATTGGAATGATTGCATCACGTTATAAATGGTTTTAGCTGACTTCTCCCAAGAGAATTGGTCTTTTTGATAATTCCCTTTTTGGATGAGTTTGTTTCTCAGATCTTCGGAGTCCAAAACTTTGTTTAAATAGTTAGTTAGTTCCATCTCGTTAGAAGGGTCAAAGCTAAATGCTGCATTACCCACTACTTCAGGTAGGCTTGCGCTGTTAGAGCAAATCACTGGACATCCAAAATGCATAGCTTCAATAGGGGGTATTCCAAATCCATCGATCACCGAAGGGTAAACAAATACGGTAGCTTGGCTATATAGTTTGGCTAGTTCTTTATCTGTAATATGCCCAGTCAATTTAATCCTTTTGTTTTTTTGTAAGTATTGGTTCAATTCTGAGTTGATATCTATTCGTTTTGCACCTATCAATATTAGGTCATATTCATCTGAACATTTTATTTTTTCAAATGCTTTAATGAGAACGAGCGGATTCTTATTTAATGGACCTAAAATGTAGGGTCTTTTTTTACTATTATCTTCATGAATGGCATCTAGGTTTATTTTTTGTAGAATACTAGGAACGGCGCAGCCTGCAACGGAAATTTTTTTATCATTTATTTTAAAGTGTTGTAAAATTTGATTTTTAGAGTATTCACTTACTGTAATGATATGCTGAGCCCGTTTAATTATGAGAGGCATTATACTTCTGTAATAAGCTAAGTTTTTTTTGGTATGGAAATTATGTGTTTTCCAAATTATATCATGAATTACCACAATGTTTCTCGTGAGTAAAGGGGCGAGGTTTTCGAGGTTTAGTAAAAGGTGATCATTTTTGAATTTTTTTCTTATAAAATAGGGGAGTTCTACTTGCTCCCAAGTTATTCCCTCAGACCTTCCCACTTGGTTAGGGTTTAAAAGTTGAGCGGTTTCATGATGTTTTATATCATTATTAGCTATGAAATTAACCTGAGGATCAATAGAGGAAAGCTGTTCTGCAATTTCAATTGCATATCTTGTCACACCCGTAATAGGATGCTGAGAAAGGAACTTAGAATTTACTAGTAATGGCACATTTGTAATTGAAAAGTGAGAATTCAGGATATAAAGAAGATTGTTTATTGCCTAGATAAATGGAGAGCCCCTTTTCTTGAAAGTATTTTTTATTTAAAAAACTTAATAGCTCTGGCATAGTTACAAAATTTTGAGATTTGTCCAAAGTGTGATGTTTTTTGCTTTTTATAGCGCTAATGGTGTGTTGAAGATGTTCTTGCTGCTTCGAGTAACGTTCATTTAAGTAAAAACTCGAGCCGCCGTCTAAATCAATACCACATAGTACAACTTTTTTATAGCCAGAAAAAAATGCAAAAAAAAGAAGAAAGATAAGGGAACCGATCTTTCTTGGAATATACTTAAAACTTCCTTCCTTTATCATTCCTAAATTTTCATACATCTTTATGGATCGTAAATAATCTTCGCAGCTTCGACCTGTCAATTGTATTTCTTTTGCTATGTAGAGATTAGGTTTTAATTCGGGATCAATCAAAGGTACTGTTTCCTGCCAATACCCTTCGAAAATATCCTTTAGAATGATTGGGGTTTTTTTATATGCTTTTTTGTTGGTGTTGAGTAGATTAATTTGTTCTTTTCTGATATTTAGGTTTGATGCACATTCAACACTGTAAAATGTTGGTACATGGTTGTGAATTGGCCAATAATTGAACCCAATACTGTCTTGATCTGAAATTTCTTTCCACTGGGCTGCGGAATAATTATTTATTGAATCACCTGAACCTAAAATAAATATTGTGTCACTGGTTTTATATCTGCCAATTTCTAATTCGGTTAAGTTGGGAAGGTTGTATTTATTTGCAATTTTCTTGATTTTAAGCAATTCTTGAACATAAAATTTGAGGGCGGAGAGCCTCATATATAATTGCTTTGAGTTATTGTATAGAAAATTTATCATTTAACCACTTTGTTAGAGGCTTTTTCCGCATATAGTAGACTAGACCAATGCTAACTATTATCAACGAAGAGTTCATTAATAATGAACGATAATTATCTTCGATGCCAAAATGTACAAAAGCTGAACACAAACTTACAATGTAAAAATAAATTATAAAATTATAGCTGTACGCTTGTTTGAAGAAGTATCTAGAAAAAACAATTACACACAACATGAGCACAAGGAAAGAAATTAGAGTAGAGACCGCTGCAGCCATTATACCAAAGAGAGGGATGTATATAATGTTTAAAAAAACATTTATTAAGCCACTTAATAAGGTCAAAAAAGGGAGAAATTTATTTTTTTTGAAAAAGAAAATACTATTTACAAAGTAGGTGTATATGCCATAATTATAGTATGCTAAAAGTATAATAATGGTAATTCCAATACTGTTTGTATATATATCTGGTGCAAACCACTCAATAACAAATGGAATGATCGATATCCCTATTAAAGTAGCAAATCCGAGGCCGAGTACCCAAATGTCATAGTAATTATTAATTAAAGTGTTGACTTTTCCATTGGTTTCATTCATTAGTGAAAAGTATGTTGGGGTCCAGGCCTTGTTTATAGCAATAATCATATAACTCATTACAGAGGCTAATGTATAGCCAAGGTTATAAATTCCTAAATCTTCCATTGATAGATATTTAGCTAAAACAAACCTGTCTGCAGAGTTATTTAGATACAAGCCAAGTAGGTGGAAGAGGGTTGGAACACCTAACAACAACGATTCTTTTAGATATTTGAATTTGAATTTTGGTTTAAAGTGCTTTAGGTAGCTCGCTCCGTAAATTAGAGCTGAAATTGCTTGAGCAATAATTATCGCAATAAAGTACCCATTAATTCCTTTTTCTTGAAATACCACGAGGAGTATAATTAATGCGGCACTAGTTAAAAATATAGAAGTTTCAATTATTGCTGCTTTCAGGAAATTTTTATGGGCTGTAAAATAGGTGATAGACATTTGATTGAATATCATAAGCACTACTATTCCCAAGGCTAAAAGAGGAGGGAATGAAGGTTCTATTCCTAGTGTATCATGGAATAAAAGCCCTCCTCCTATCCAGAAGATAGCAAAACAGAGTAAAGACTCTAATACTAAAAAAATATTGAGGGTGAATAGTAAAGTTCCTTGATCGATGTTTTTGTCATGAATTAGTCTGGTTTGACTTCCGTGAAAGCCTAGAATTACGACATTGAACATTAGGTTAATGATGACTTGTATATAACCTACTGTACCATATTGAGCTAATGTTAAATGTGCTAAATAAATAGGCAATAAAAAAAAAGAAATTCCTTTTGAGAGGACTGTAGAGATCGTAAATATGAGAGATCCCTTTGCTACTTTATTCATATGAAGGGATTAAAGGTTTGAGATAGTAAGCCTATTAAATACCAGGCTTCTAAATTTAGTTGCTTCTCTTGATTTGTAGTAATAGGTTAGTAGAAGTTCGCCGTCTTTTTCTAGAATGCTTGTATACGCAAAACTTGATTGTGCGTGATTTTCTATATGGGTAGGAGAGCTCCATGATTCACCATTATCTTCGCTAATAGAGTAACTAAGAGGTGTTCTTGCATCAACATTGAGAATTCTTTCGGATGCTGTATTTACTTTTACATTATTCCAAATTAAGATGAGTTGACCAGTTTCTTCAATTCTATATATAGAAGATGGGGATTCTGGGCTGTATAAACCAGAGTCAAAAGCTTCTTCCCAACGCCTGCCGTAATTAGATGATTTTGCAAAATATATAGTACCAAGTTGTGTGCGAATTACAGCCATAAGATTACCATCATTAACCTCTATTATGCCAGGTTCCATTGCTGGCCCAGATACACTTATTTCATTTTCACTTAATGCCCAGGTTTCGCCTAAGTCGGAACTTATATAAAATTTAATTGACTGATTTTTGTATTGGTTTTCGATACTATTAGTGTATGCAAAGGGTACTATAATGTCATTATTTGACAGTTGAATTACCCTATCGTTATTAACAACATGATATAAATGTTCTTTTGAAATTACACGTATGTTATTAGACCAATTTTGCCCGTTGTCTCTGGATTTAATGTAGCAAATTTGTGTCTTGTCATCGCTTATCCGTCGAATAAAAAACATAAGTATATTCCTTGCATCAATTCTTATAAGTGAAGGAGAGAGATTTCTATAATAGTTATCATTCAATACATTTAAAGGCGTTGACCAAGTGATACCATTGTCATGACTATAAGAGGCTCTGATAGTTGCCTTAGAAAAATCAGATTCATTTTCATAAGCTGTATAGCAAAGGAGAAAAGTACTATCCATGAGTTTGATTAAAGAAGCTTCGCTATTTCTATAAAATGTACTATCAGCTTGAATAATAACTGTACCGTTAATGTTTATGTTTTGAGGTGTTATATCTTCGTTTATAGAATTAGTACAACTGCTTAAATAAGTGATAAAAATTAAAAGAAGATAATATCGTCTTGGCTGATTCAACTAGTATTACTTTTTATGCTATTTGAAAATTCATTGATAATATAACTCGTAATTTTTGTGTCGTTTGTTATTCAATATAAGGAAGAACTTGATACAATTAGACATTCTGCTATTTTCCAGTCCAAATATGTGTCAATATCTACGGAATCTAATTCTGACATTATATATTTCTTTTTCTTTTGGAGGTTAAAACCGTCTTTTTTGAAAGTAGTAGCATTGATTATATAAATTGCACCGTTATATTCCCATACTTTAGGGCAATCCTGCCTTCTAATGAAATTACCTTCTTTAGATTTAATTAACATATTATTTTCATCCTCTTCAAATAGAACATAATATGGGTTTGAATCTGTTTCTTTTACAGAAACTACCATATCCAAATCACGAGAATATATGGCCAATGCTTCTTTTATATGGTTGGCATTGCGGAACGGTGATGTTGGTTGCAATAAAATAATTTGCTCAATTGAAATGGCATTATGTTTTTCATAAAAGGATAATGCATGGTCTATAACCTCTTTAGAACTAGAAGTGTCGGTTGAGAACTTTTGAGGTCTAAGAAAAGGTACTTTCAAGCCAATAGTTTCAACAACTTTCTTAATCTCTTCAGAATCAGTGGATACTATAATTTCATCATCATTAAAGACGGCTCTTGCTGCTTCAATGGTATACTGAATTAATGGTTTTCCCTTGAGTAATTTAATGTTTTTTCCAGGGATTCCTCTTGAACCACTTCGAGCTGGTATGATCACGAGTCTATTCATCAAAATTGTATGTGTTTTACATCTTCTTGAGCTTTTGCAAAATCGTCGTGTTTGCCAATATCTAACCAATAACCCCTTAGTGGGTAGCTGATAACTTTGTTTCCCTGATGGATGAGTTCATCCATCAGGTCGGTGGCATTAAAAAAAGCCCCTTTCGGTATTTTACTGATATGTTCTTTCTTTAGCAAATAAATTCCTCCATTTGAGTAATAAGTTATAGTTGGCTTTTCTGCAAATGACTTGACCTCTGTGCCTTCTGTTTTTAATATGGCATAAGGGATTTCCACCTTATAGGGAATTGAAGCGATGGACATATCTGCAACTTGGTCGACAAAATCTTTATAAAAATCCTCAAAATCTATATTGGTTAATAAATCTGAGTTCATTATTAAGACTGTGTCATTTTCTAAATTTTCCACTAGAGCTAAAGCACCGATAGTACCAAGGGCTTGATCTTCTTCTATATAAGAAATGTTTACCCCATGTTTGTCACCACTACCAAAGTAGTCTATCAATTGTTGGCCAAGATACTTTATGGAGATGTTTAAGTTTTTTATTCCAAAAAGATTTAATCGATCAATATTGTATTCGATGATGGGTTTATTATTGACCATTAAAAGTGGTTTAGGAATATTGTCTGTAAGTGGTCTTAGTCGAGTCCCTTTTCCTCCAGCCATGATAAGTGCATCTATGGGCAGGAATGATTTTTTCCCTTTTAAATTAATAAAACTCAACAGCTTATCTGTTTTATCGACAAGTGGGATGAGACTTAAAGCCTTTTTTTTATATGATTTTATTTGTTCAATGGAGTAGTCATTTTTCACTATTTTTGAAAAGTCCATGTTCATGATCTTTTCAACAGATTCGGAAAGTTCTATTCCCCCTAAAAGCCCTCGTCTTATATCACCATCAGTGATTGATCCCAATAATTGTTGATCTTGTCTTATTACAAATATGGTTTGAGAATCTGACATATTTAACCTTTGAAGAGCTTCTCTGACAGAGGACGTATTTGGAATTAAATAATTATCCATGAGATTTTTTAGTGTATATATTTTGGGTTTTGATCTAATACATTGCAAGCACCACAATAGGCACTATATCTGAAATTTTTTTTTGCAATGTAAATGTTCGTAAAATGATACCAAAAGTCTTGATTGTATACATTAGGAATACGAGAAATTCTGCATTGGAAGCCAATACTTAAGTCTTCCCAAGGTAAAAAATTATCAATTACACACATTAAGCTTTCCGTTCGTACCTTGATTCTGAGAATACGTTTATCCATATCAGGGTTGGACATTAACGGTGGGATACAATCTAAATGGACTTGTTCGATATTTGGAGAGGCAGCAGAAAAGTCAATTATGTAATTAGCCCCTATTTGTTCAAAGTTATCGTTGGTTAATTGTAGTACTAGTATAAGATTATCCTTGAAGCCTGATTGTTCAAAATACTTTTTGACACTTTCAGTGTTTTCCTTGTATCCAGATTTATAATTATTGATATAATTTTCAGTGTACGAATGGTCGGTGTTATAAATGCGCTTGCAGTCTCTTGAATATAAAAGAGAGTCATTGCCAAGAACAAGTGTGTCATTCTTGATTGGGTCTATGACCTTGATGTCAGCATATTTTTTGTTAATAAAATTTCTCACTCTTTCAACAGAATTTTTATCATTAGCTTCCTTGATGATATTATCACGTGCAGCGGATTCTGTAAAAAAACCTGCATATGGGTAATATATTTTGGGAGTGGTCAAACCAATTATATCCATGTTTTTCACTAAAATTGCATTTTTATTTCGCTGAATTACTTTATCAATTTCTTCTTTTGAGTAGTCTTCAAAGCAAACAGGAAAGCCAGAAGCACCAGCGGCAAATGATGTGAAAAGTACATCGAGATTTTGAGGAAGTGAAAACGAGTTAATGTAGTTGCTATCGACCGTAAGCAACAATTTTTTGTTTCCAACATTTAGATATAAACCACTATCATCTCTGAAGTCTCCAGATTTTAGAACTGAAAATTGTATATCAACATTTTTAACTTTGTATACATTTTTAAAATCAAGAGGTATTATATTGTTAAATCCAGCGTGTCTGAGCACCTTTTCTGATGATTTACTTTTAAAGTTTGCAGTAACGATGAGTTGATCCTGTGATACATATTCCTTCAGTGTTTCAACATGTAAATGATCAGGGTGATTGTGCGATATATAAATAATATCTGCACTTTTTAGCATGTCAATGGCATCTTCTTTGGGAGGGTATTTTAACCACCAGCCATTCATGAAAGCCGATCCTATCAACCACGGGTCTGTAATAATACTCACTCCGTTGAACAAAATTCTAATACAGGCGTGTGAGATAAAATCTATTTGACATGGATGAATATTTCTGAACAAGGACGGAAATTCTATTGATTCTTGAACATTCTCAACGTAGATGAATTCACTATCCTCAGTGAATTTTAGTTTCGTTTTTTCTATTTCATTGTCATACTTAAGTGTTGTCAAATTAAGCACCCAACCGTGTAATGGACATACTGCATTTTCACCTTTTTGAATTAGTCGGCCTGCATTGTGATCGCAGATATTGTTGACAACAAATACTACTTTTTCATCATGATACATGATGAAATGGTCTCCGATTTTATTAATACCATTCTTCAGCGATTTTTTATCAATGCGGATATCAGCTGTATCTAAACGTTCAGATTTTAAAAAACTCGTGTTTTCTATTTCAATCATAATAAGTCCTTTTTGAGATCATAGCTGAACATCGAGCAATTTTTCAACAATTTTGGCGGTTGCTCCTCCATTGTAATATATATTTTCTGTTTGGAGCTTGGGACTTTGTTGAATTATTATAATTTGTTTCAAAATTTTTTCACTTGAAAAAGGCACATTATTGACATTTTTCCCCATGGTTCTACCTTTTTGACGATCTCCTAAATTAATTACATATTTTCGAAAAGACGCAGCTTCAATAATACCACTCGAGGTATTTCCCAATAGGAATGAGCAGTACTTCATACATGTAAAGTATCCTTGTGTACCAAAATTCTCTATGAGGATAACTCTTTTATGCTGCTCGCCAAATAGGAGTAACTGTTCACGAATGATGTTACCTGCTGTGTCTGCATTTGGCATAGTGATGACGACTTGGTAGCTGTTCAGTATTTGTGATAATGCTGCTATGGCCGCTTGTACATATTCTCGATTCTTTTCTAGGGCTACGGTTTCAGGGTGTATAGTAACTAAAATAGTGGGTATGTTTAAATCAATCTTGAATTTGATGTTAAATTCATCTTTGTTTAAAAGTTTTATAGACTCCAAATTATCTAGACTCAGCGCGCCAACATTCCAAATAAATTTATTATTTTCTGTCAGTTCTTCTACACGTTTAGCATAGACTTCCGTTGCAGTGAAATGGTACTTTGAAAATAGCGTAATGGCATGTCTAAACTTGTCATCTATTGCCCCTAAGGTAGTCTCTCCTCCATGTAAGTGTGCAATAGGAATGTTAAAGGGGACAGATGAAGCTACAGCAGCAAACATTTCATATCGGTCACCCAAACAAAAGACAAGATCAATTTCACGTTGATGATTTTTCCAAAATGCTGCAAACTTCGTCGAAGTTAGACCCATTGAAGTGGCTATGCTTTCCTCACTATCGTTGGCCAGTACAGTATCTATTTCAGCTCTAATTTTGAATCCATCCTCGTAGATATTTTGTATGGTATACCCATGAAATTTGGAGAGGTGCGTGCCAAAAACAATGAGATTCAGGTCGAATTTTCCGTGTGCGTCTAACGCCTTGAGTAATGGTAGGTAGATGCCATAGTCAGCTCTTGAACTTGTTAAAACGAATACTTTCATTTTACTCAAAATCTGTATAGTTCAATATTTCACCCTTGCCTAAGTCTCGGCGCATTTTTTTACCCAATACACTATAGATTTCCATGGGCGATATACCATTTCCAGGTCGAATCATAGTGAGATCACCGAATGCTATCGTGTCACCAGCTGCTAAAGGTTTGTTACAATGAATGCTTTTACGGGCTACTTTCATATTGGCATGCTCTGATGGAGAAGGCATTTTAACGGCACTGCCGAGTGCTAATTCAATATTTCTAATGGCCATCACCATGTCTTTCAATTCTCGTGGTTCGAGCGAAGCTTTATGGTCCGGACCCTCCATGTTTTTGTCTAATGTGAAATGCTTTTCTACAATGGTAGCGCCCTTAGCCACAGCTGCAATAGGTACTTCTATTCCTAGAGTGTGATCTGAATAGCCATAATTAACGTCGAATGCGGCACCAAGTGTGTTCATTGCATTCAAATTTACATCTTTCATTGGTGTCGGATATTCTGTATTACAATGTAGGATGGAAATTTTATGTCTTGGTAGACCAGCTTGAATGAATACATTAAAGGCATTTTCTACGTCACCTATTGTACACATCCCTGTAGAGAGAATAACGGGTTTTCCTATTTTGGCAATTTTTTCCAAATAGGGCAAGTTGGTTATTTCCCCAGAGGGAATTTTGAAAAGATCGATTCCTAAATTTACTAAAAGATCAATACTTTCTAAATCAAAAGCAGTGGACAGGAATTTTATTCCTGATTGATTACAATAATCTATAAGAATTCGGTGGGTATCTACATCTAGTTCGAGCATTTTTAGCATATCGAATTGGGTGTTACCCTTTTTACCGATATTTCTTTGTTGGTACTCTGCTTGCTTTGCACTTGAACTGACTAGTTTTTCTGCTTTGAAAGTTTGAAATTTCACATAATCCACACCAGCTTTTACTGCTGCATCTATTAATTTTTTAGCGAGTTCTATATTTCCATTGTGGTTAACTCCAGCCTCTGCTATGATCAGTGTACTATTTTTCATTTTATCATCTTAATAGGAATTCCCGTATATGTGCCTCTTGTATCAATATTTCTATTTACAAGACTCATGGCACCAACAATAGCATTACTGACTATTTTTATTCCCTGATTAACAATTGTACCACTACCAATAAATGTAGCATTCTTGATGATGCAATTGCCATTTATTACCGTGTTTGTCGAAATGTGATTATGATGATTAATCACAGTATCATGCTCGATAAGCGCTTTAGTATTAATGATATTATTGATTCCAAGTTTCACATTCGCATTGATCAATGCATGATGCATGATGACCGTACCGTCTCCTATGGTTGCCCCCTTACCTATATGGCTTAGTGGGGAGATTATGGTAGGAAAGGTGCCGCCAACACTTTTCACTTTATTATATAATTCAATCCTTGTATTGGCGTTTTTGATGTGCCCAACAGTAATTACAAAATGCTGATATTTCTCTATTAATTTAGGGATATCACTGTCATTTCCAATTACCTTATAGCCTAACACATGAGTTTCATGGAGTTCGGGCTTGTCTAATATACCAACAATATTGAATAATCCAGTTGTCTCGATTACATCAATGACAGCATGACAATGTCCACCTCCCCCAATCAAGACTATATCCTTTTTCATATTTTAACACTACTTGGCACATTTACGATTCGATCTTCTAGCCATTGCGCATTGGTTTGCTCATCCACATAGCAACCAGAAAACATGAACATCTTGTGTAGCAATGTCCAAATAGGACGGCACATAACGCCTGCCTCATTTAATTTAGCAAGAAATAAGTCGCGTTCATCTCTATCACTTAAGCATAGTGCGTTTAGCCAGTAGTTAGAAATGGCATTTGATGGCTCTAAAACAATGTTCAAATCATTTTTTAAACCAAATGCTATATAGTCTTTGGCTAATTGTCGTTTGTTCTCCAAAAACATGGGTAACTGTTCTAATTGCGCGCAGGCCATGGCCGCATTCAGATTGGGCATTCTGTAGTTATATCCGATTGCATCGTGGGTATATTCCCAAGGATGTGATATTTTGGCTGTAGTGGTCCAATGTTTTGCCTTGTTAGCAAGACTTTGGTCGTTGGTGATAATCACACCACCACCACCGCATGTTAAGGTCTTGTTCCCATTAAAGCTAAAAGCTGCTGATTGACCAAATGTGCCTGTATGCTTACCTTTATAGTAACTTCCGATTGATTCGGCGGCATCTTCTACTACCACTATATTGTGTCTATTACATAAACTGACTAGTTCATCGATTCTTATGGGGTGTCCAAATGTATGCATGGGGACAACTGCGCGTACGACTTTACCTGTACGTTTGTTGATACATAAGTCACCTTTTTGTAATGTTTGATTTTCTAAAAAAGTTTTAACACTTTTTACAGAGAGACCCATAGTGTCCCGATCGACATCTAAAAAGACTGGTTTAGCTCCGCAATATGAAATAGCATTGGAAGTGGCAATAAAACTTAAGGATTGAGTGATTACTTCATCTTCCTGTTGTACTCCAGCCAACAATAGACACATGTGTAAGGCAGCTGTACCGTTAGTTGTCGCGACTGCATATTTTGCGCCTGTGAGGCTGCAAATCATTTCTTCAAAGCGATTGACATATTCACCTACCGAAGAAACAAAAGTAGAGTCTATGGCATTCATTACATATTTTCGTTCATTCCCTATAAATCTAGGCTCATGTAGGGAAATAAATTCTTCAGTAGAAGAGAAAGACTTTCGGATAAAGCCAATAAGCGCTTGATACTTTTCCATACTTTACATTTTGCTATCCAAGTATTTACCAGTTTCCTTATGCCCAAAATCTGGAATCATATCATGAAATAGGGATACAATGTCTTTTTTGTTCCAATTTAGATTGATTTTCATTTCAGCAATGCGATTAGAAAAGTGATCGAGTTGGGAGTCATCAAAGTTAGGCTCGTTTTTGATTACGCCTAACTTTTCATAGCGATCCATGTCTAGTTCTTCGTTCTTCGTGAAGAATTCTTCAAAATCTTTTTCTCCAGTAGTGTCACTTTGGACAAATAGACATGGCCATTGTCCTTTATTCGGAAGTGTTTTGACGAGTTTTCTAGCTTGTTCTTCTGATTTACAAGGATACGGTTCATAACCGATGCCTTTTAGGTAATTGACTGCAATTTCAGAAAAAGTAATAAGGTGCAGGTCTTCACTTAGCTTTGGGAAATATATTTCACGATTTTGGCCAAAAATACAGGACATTAAACAAAGTTCACCTGATTCTTGAGGAATAACAAAGTATCGCTTTACATCAGATGGAGCTACAATGGGTTGTTTTTTTTGAATTCTTTGATTGAAGCCATGTAATAGAGAGCCATCTGAGAAGGCAACATTGGCAAATCGAGCTGTTGAAATATCAATCTCCTTGCTTCTTCTCATCAAAAACATCTCCATTATACGTTTGGAAGCACCCATCATATTAACTGGGTTGGCAGCCTTGTCCGTAGAAACACAAAAGTATTTTTTTACTCCTTTTTTGATTGATTGTTGGATGGTTTTATCAGTGTTGAAAATGTTTACATCAATCATTCGCATCAGCGTAAAAGGGTCTTTTTCACTTCGTACATGCTTTAACGCAGAGAGGTTCAATACATAATCATATTGGCCATCGGCTTCAATAAAAGCATCGTACTCAAGAGAGCCTATATCTAGTGCATAAGTGCTGAAATCACCTTCAATATATCCAAACGAACTTCGTATATCCCGAACGAGCTCAACCAAATTGTTTTCTGAGATGTCAACAACATGGAGTTTTTTAGGCTTTCTTTTAAAGATCTCCTTTGAAACTGCTTGGCCTATTGAACCAGCCCCTCCAATTACGAGAAAGGATGAATTTTCAACTTCTCTATTTAATTGGAAGCCATAAGTTTTAAGGTCTTGAATAAATAGTAATTCAGTACGTCCTATGATATCCAACATAGTAAGTGATTTTGTTATGTTTTTTTCAATATTAGGCATAGAATGCCTCCAATGCCAAACCCCACAAACGTAAAAAGCAATAAAATTATGCTTCGCTTTGGTTGACTTTTGTCTTCAGGTATCCTTACAGGCTCTAATACTGTAAACACAGGCGTTTGTTCCTTCAATTGTATTTTAGCCTGCTCTACCTGTGTAGACAGTCCTTTATAAACATCAAAAGTAATCTCATACTCCTGTTCTATATTTTTCAATTCGATTTGACCAGTAGCAGAGGTCACATTCATGTTTCGGTCGGTAGCACGGGCTAGTTTGTATTGAATTTTTTCGAATTTATTTTTCGCTTCTTCGTATGTCCCTTGTATAAACTCAAGGTTTTCTAAAGATTTATCCGTTTTGTATTTGATGACGGCTTCTGTAACCATCAGTTCAATTTTTTTAGCAATCTGTGCTGCCGCGTAGGGGTCGGGCATTTCAACAGTAACCCCTAATATACCCGTTTCGGCATCTATTTCAATCGAAATGCGCTCTTTGAATTTCTCAATGATGCCCCAGTCTTTTTTTGACAATCGATAAAAAGGAGAAGTGTTTTCTTTGATTATTTCCTCAGCAGAAAATGCTTTTTTGATGGTGCCTGGCAGGCCTATGGTATACTTCATGACATAGCCTAGAAGGGTAGGCGTTTCTACTTCCTTGAAGTAATGAAACGAAGTGGTGTGTAGGTCAAGTTGCTCGAAATATACGGTATCATTCATCACCTCTAAAATAAAAGGCAGGCTGTTTACAATTTCAGGGTAGAGCTGCGGAGTGAGTACGCCAGATCCCGCACCTCCCATGCTACTCAAATCTACCCCTGCGAGTCCTGCAAGACCTGCAAGTCCTCCCATATTTGGCATTTGTCCTTCCTGACTTTCGGGGAGTAATTTGCTAGAGGCTTCGTACTCTACGGGGCTGGTAAATGCAATGATCAAACCGATGAGAGCAAATACGCCAGCGACTTTGGCAATGAATCGTCGTCCAGCCCAAATGGTTTTGGCTAGTTCTACTAGATCGATTTCGTCGTCTTGTATGATTTTATGTTCTTTTTCCTCTGCCATTTTATTTGCTAACGATTTGACTAACGATCAATGCGATGGTGGCTATGCTCGATGCCATGGCTACCCAAGCTTGTGGGCTTAGTGGTTGTTTTTCGGGCTTTTTAGGTACTACGATCTCCATGCCTGGTTCTACTTGCGGGTAGTCTCTAAACCATAAGAAACTTTGGGTTTGAGCTGCAGACCCATTGGCATAGATGGCATATGACTTTGATTTTTTTGCACGTTGGTCAAACCCTCCAGCACTAGAGATATAATGTTTGAAGCCTGAGCCTTTGTTGTGTTGTATGTTACTAGGGTAGAGTACTTCGCCTCGGACACGTACTGTTTGAAACAGACGAGGGATACTTAAAATATCTCCTTTTCTGAGAATCAAGTCATATTTAGAGCCTGGAGATTCTATGATCTTTTCGAGGTTAATACCAATGGCTTCTTGTTGTCTAAATATTTCCAAACTGTCACTCAATGAAAAGCCTTCTTTTCGGAATCGGTAGGTTAAATCTTGGCGTCTGATTTCAGAGGCATCATCATCAACCTTTACATCAGCGATTATATTTCCTTCTGCATCTCTCACATTTCCATTATGAGGGGTTTTATAATATTCCGTTCTACGGATGAGTGTGGCACCCTTGGCATAGGCGTAGTTGGTCAAACCTCCTGATCTTTCTAGTAATGAAGAAATGCGTTCATCTTTTCTTTCTAGGGAATACTTACCAGGAAACTTGGTTTCGCCTTCTACTTCTACGATTTCTTGCTCTTGAAAGAAAGGGCTTTTTCGAATAACGACTAAATCGAAAGGTTGGAGCTTAAAATTTGAGGCCTCTGCTGATAAACTCAAGTCCTTGCTGATGGGGAAATTGAAAATCTCCGCAGACTTGTTGGCGTCACTTGTACTATCAGGATGTGTACGCCGGGCTACTTCTACAAATGAGCGAGCAGCAGATTCTTTGAATCCACCGGAGCGATAGATCATGTCTTCTACAGTCATGTCTTTGGCATACCCTAAAGTGCCAGGTTTGAGTACTTCGCCTTCTATGGTGATGTTATAGGCCTCACGCATAGAATAAATTGATTCGAATCGAATGACATCATTGTTTTGCAAAAGCATATTGTCTGATCCGGCGATGATTTTTTTTGGGTCGAAGGCCAGGTTGGATAAAGAAAAATCGTCGTTTCTTCTAATGATTACAGCACGTTCCATAAAAGTATCACCTCTTAGCCCATCAGCTTTTTTGAGTAGGTCGACTAAAGTCAACCCTTCTGTAAGTTCATATTGACCAGGGTTTAGGACAGGCCCCTCAATGGTCACGCGGCTTTTGAATTCTGTGGAAATTGTTGGGACTACGATTTCATCCCCGTTTTTCATTACAAAGGTGCTTCTTTCTTCTGGTGCAATGGATTTGACTACTCGGAAGTTGGATTCAGCACGAATGACGTTGAGCGTGCCGCTATAGGCATTTTTAGCAAAACCTCCAGCAAAGTTGAGTAGATCCCCAAAAGTTTCGCCTTCTTTTAGCTCGTAGGCCGCGGGTCTTTTGATTTCTCCTTGGAAGCGTACACGATTGATGTAAGGCTTTACAATCACTACATCTTGGTCTTTTAGGGTGGTATTTTCGCCGAGCCCTTTGATAAAAAATTCATAAGCATCTAAGGTAGATATCAATTCTCTTTCTCTATAAACTTCAATTTGTCTTAACGACCCATTGATGGTAGGCCCTCCTGCATTGTACAAGGCATTGAAAACAGTACCAAAAGAAGTCAGGCTATAGGTACCGGGCTTGTGTACCTGTCCGATCACATGTATGCTGATGGTTCGGATTTGTCCTAAGGTCACATCGGCAAAAGAACTTCTACCGATGGTACTGTATATTTTTTTGAGTCGCGCAATGATCTTCGTTTTGGCTTCTTCCATTTTCAAGCCATTCACGAAAATGGGTCCGATACTCGGTACGCGGATTGAACCTTCTGGAGATACGGTCACTTGATAGTTTTGCTCAGAAGCACCCCAGATATCTATGTAAAGTTCATCTCCTGGCCCTAAGGTGTAGTTGGCAGGACTGGGCACGTTAAGGTTGGGTTCGAAAGTCAATTTAGACGCGCGGAAAAATTTCAAACCAAATACTTCTAGTCCTTGGTCATATATTTTTAGTGAGTCGTCTATTCCATTTTTAGCGCTATTTATAGACTCCATGGGAGACATGAGTTGCTCTACTTGAGCATCTCCTTCCATGGGGTTTGTTCGGGTTCTAGCGCCAGACATGGCAGGGCTGGTAGATTCACTTGCTTGTGCTTGTAAAATTTTACCGCGAAGCTTGGTGATGTCTGTATCAGACATGCCACGCATTTTGGCCATCTGTACGAGTTGTTCTTCACTCATGCCACTAGACTCTAGTTTTTGGATTAATTGAGACATCTGATCTGGTGTCAGATTGTCTATATCTATGTTCTGAAGATTTTGTAAATCTGCAGCACTTTGCCCCTGTACAGTGGTGAACTGGCCTAGGGATATGGCTAATAGTAAGATACTTAAGAGTATGCGCCTCATATTGGTATTTAATTTCGCCGCAAGTTAGGAAATATTAATCTCCTAGCTGGCAAGTCACTAAAAAATGTGGATTCAGTAGGTTTGGCTTGTTGTAGATTACGGGTGATTCGGAGTCTTTTATAAGGACTTTTCCTCCTGCTTCACTAACTACTGCATGTGCAGCAGCAGTGTCCCATTCCATGGTAGGGGCAAAGCGTGGATAGAGATCCGCTTGTCCTTCGGCTATAGCCAATAATTTGAGGGAACTGCCCATACTAACAATCTCAGGATCGTTCAATTGATCCATAAAGTGCTGTGTATCTTCGTTGAGATGGGAGCGAGAGGCTACCACACGGATCCCAGTATCCGTTTGTCGACAGTTGTTTACTGTGATTTTTTCAGTGCCTGCTGCGTCTTCGAGGAAAGCCCCTTGGTCTTGGCTGGCAAAATACAGCTTGTCTTGCACGGGAACTTGAACTACCCCAAGGATAGGAGCGCCTTGATGGATCAAAGCAATGTTGACCGTAAACTCACCGTTGCGTTTGATAAACTCCTTGGTGCCATCCAATGGGTCTATCATCCAGAAATAGCCCCAGTCCTTTCTTTCTTCGTAAGGAATGTCTCTGCCTTCTTCGCTGAGGATGGGGAGATTGGTTTTTTCTAATTCGGCTACGATGGCCAGATGTGAGGCTTGATCTGCTTTTGTTAGTGGAGATTCGTCGGCTTTGGCTTCTATAGAAAAGTCACCAGATTCGTAAATTTCCAAGATCTCAACAGCAGCATTTTTAGCCGCTACTTTGGCTACTTCTAGCAGGGGGGAAAGGTTCATTTTCTGTGTTTTTTTAAACTAGTAGACCATTCACTTTCAACCATTAATACAATCGTGTTAATGGTTGAAAGTTAGTGTAGACGCTATACAATCATTCCTGCTGCCACAGTTTCGTTGGTGGCTTCGTCTACGAGAATCAAACTCCCAGTGATTCGGTTTTTCTTGTAAGAATCAGCTAAAAGAGGCTTGGTAGTGCGCAATTTCATTTTGCAAATGTCATTGGCTTTGATGTCCTTGTCTTCTTCGTTGCGATGTAGGGTACTGATGTCGAGCTTATAGCTAATTTCTTTGATCATCGTTTTGGCTTCAGCCGTAGTATGTCTGATCAAGTATTTGGCTCTTGGCTTTGGCCCTTGTGGGTTTAGCCAGCAGACCATAGCTTCGATGTCTTGCATCGGTTCAGGTTTGTTGTTGGTACGGACGATCATGTCGCCACGACCGACGTCTATATCATCCTCCAGCTGTATGGATACAGACATGGGAGCAAAGGCTTCGTCGAGTGGCCCGTCGTAGGTATCGATCGATTTGATTTTAGAACTGAACCCAGAAGGCTCTACTGTGATTTCATCACCTGGTTTGAATACACCACTGGCGATACGCCCTGCATATCCACGGTAATCATGGTATTTGTCGTTTTTAGGTCTGATGACAGTCTGCACAGGGAATCTGCAATCGATGTGATTGTGATCGCTACCAATGTGTAGATTTTCTAATGTGTAAAGTAGCGTAGACCCTTCGTACCAAGACATGTTTTCACTACGGTTCACTACGTTGTCTCCATTCAATGCTGAAATAGGAATAAATCGAACGTCTTTTACTTCAAGTTTAGAAGCAAATGCTTCGTACTCCTCTTTGATTTTTTCAAAAGTATTTTGATTATAATCCACCAAGTCCATTTTGTTTACACAAACAATTACATGAGGGATTTGCAACAGCGAGGCTATGATAGAGTGTCTTCTGGTTTGCTCAATTACGCCTTTTCTAGCGTCCACTAGTAGTAATGCGCAGTTGGCAGTAGAGGCACCCGTTACCATATTTCTGGTGTACTGAATGTGGCCAGGGGTGTCTGCAATGATAAATTTCCTCTTTGGAGTAGCGAAGTATCTGTAGGCTACATCGATAGTGATTCCTTGCTCTCGTTCGTCTTTGAGTCCGTCGGTAAGCAAAGCTAGATCTGTATGATCTAGACCTTTTCTTTCACTCGATTTGGCTACTTGATCCATTTGATCTTCGAAAATAGATTTCGAATCATAAAGCAAGCGCCCAATCAATGTACTCTTACCATCGTCTACACTACCAGCAGTAGTGAAGCGAAGCAATTCCATGTCTAAGTAAGAATTGTTATCGTGTGGAGTTATTTTATTCTGGTCTGTCATAATAGCAGAGTTTCCTTCTTAATTGTTGTCAACTTTCACTGTTGACTATTAACATTAATTTTGTTTTAATGAATTTCTTAATTCATTGAGTTGTTTGTCGACTGATCTAGTGTTGAAAAAATGAACAGCTAATCATTAACTCTAAAAGTATCCTTGTTTTTTTCTGTCCTCCATAGAGGTTTCGGAACGTTTGTCATCTTCACGGTTGCCACGTTCGGTTTGTCTTGCGGATGCTACTTCGTCTACGATCTTCTCTAAAGTGTCTGCATCAGATTCGTCGCCACCAGTGATGGTGATGTCTCCCAATGTTCTGAATCGTATCTTCTTAGTTACAATTTCTTCATTGTCTGCAATTTGGATATACTCTGATACTGGCAGCCAAGTATTGCTTCTTCTGATTACTTGTCGCTCATGGGCAAAGTATAGACTTGGAAGGGCAATGTTTTCAGACAAAATATATTGCCACACGTCCATTTCGGTCCAGTTACTCAAAGGAAATACTCTGAAGTTTTCACCTTGATGACATTTACCATTAAAGATATTCCAAAGTTCAGGTCTTTGATTTTTGGGATCCCATTGACCAAACTCATCTCTGTGTGAGAAAAATCTTTCTTTCGCTCTGGCTTTTTCTTCATCTCTTCTTGCTCCACCAATACAGGCATCAAAACCATGCTCTTCGATAGTGTCTAGCAAGGTGACGGTCTGTATGGCGTTTCGGTTGGCGTTTTTGCCTTTTTCTTCAGCCGCAGCTCCGTCGTCGATAGACTTCTGAACCGACCCTACAATCAACTTAACGCCAAGTTCTTCCACATACTTATTTCTAAACTCCATGGTCTCAGGGAAGTTGTGTCCTGTATCCACATGTACAAATGGGAAAGGGATTTTAGATGGGAAAAAGGCTTTTTTAGCCAAATGAGCTACACAAATGGAATCCTTTCCACCAGAAAAAAGTATGGCAGGGTTCTCAAATTGAGCAAAGACTTCGCGCAGGATATATATCGCTTCTGCTTCGAGCTCTTTGATATGAGTAAGATTGTAGTTCGACATATTGTTTCTTAATCTTCAGTTTATTTCTATTTTCTTAATTTAGTTTCAATCCAGAAGTCTGAATTGAACGTCTGATTCAATTGATGTTACTTGCTGAAAGCAATCATCATATTCATTAAATGGAATGAATCAGTATAATATTTATCAAATTTCTTATCGGAAATGTAATTTCTTCTGCCAAATCCATCGCCTTTTGCCATATCAATATGTTCTCAAATTTAAACTTCATAGATTCTAGCTTTCTGACTTCCCTCTTCCGACTTCCTTTCCCTCTCTTATTCTTCCAATAACAATGTCATATATGCGCTGAACACCCTCTTCGATCGAAAGTTTGTGAGAAGGGATTTCTATGTCAGCATTTTTTGGTTCTTCAAAAGGAGAGTCTATTCCTGTAAAGTTCTTGATTTTTCCTTCACGAGCTTTTTGATAGAGTCCTTTTACGTCTCTTTTCTCACATTCTTCGAGCGGACAGCTCACAAATACCTCCACATAGTTGTCGCCCATCATTTCGCGTACTTTGTCTCGCTCTTCTTTGAATGGTGTAATGAAGGCCGTTAGTACTACGGTGCCTGCGTCTACAAATAAGTTGGACACCTCTGTGATCCGTCGTAGATTCTCTTTTCTGCTTTCGTCAGAAAAATCTAAATCTTTGTTTAGACCGCTTCTTATATTATCCCCATCCAATATGTAGGTATTGATACCCTCATTGAAGAGACGAGTCTCTAAGCCACTCGCTAGTGTAGACTTGCCAGAACCTGAAAGGCCAACAAACCAGATCAAAAGGGGGCGGTAGCCCAACTTATTGATTCGATCGACTTGTTTGATCGTGTGATTGTGAGGGATGATGTTTTCTGTCATGCCGCGTTCTCTTTTTGTCGGTCGTCTAGCCCTAGGTTTATTCTGTACCAGATTTCTTCATGTCCATAATAAAGCGCCATTTTCAATACGGATTCGATCAATGCAATCCATGTGGCTTTTTCTAGCGCATCTTTGTGTCCACCAAAAAGGAGCAAAGCTAAAATAAAAGTAGTTCCTGATGCAATCACTCGCCAAGTAAGTGCTTTGGCAATGTGGCGCATTTTATGGCTGAGTTTTGTGCTTAGCTTAAACCAAATGCGCTCGTGAAAGTAATAAATAGCGATTTTGATGGAGGTCTCTAAAAGCGTAAGCCAAGACGCCATGGCGATTTCGGCCTTGCCAAAAAAAGCTAAAGTGAGCGAAAATGTAGTCGCTGAAGCGATGACGCGCCAAGTGAATGATTTGGTAATATGTCTGACCCTACTGTCCATGGTGTTGATTTTTTTAGAAAAGAATAATTGAAAAACAATCCTGATATACCATCAGGCAATAAACAATAGATCAACAGCAGGTTGTTGATTGATGAGTCTTGTATGTGAATAAAGTTTTCAATTTCCTCTCTGTAGGGTTAAATGAGCCGCAAACTTAGTAACAAAAGTTAATTTGAAAAGCATCAGTAGTTAAAAACTATAAACTGCCGTCTGAAATTTCTCTTGAAAGGATGCCTTTCACGTCATATATCACTGCGTTTGTTTTTAGTTTTTTCCAGTCGATGGATTGAAATTCATCATGAGCAACAGCTAAAATATAAGCAGAGTATCCAGAGGTGATTTCGCCTTCAAGCTCATACCCATATTCGGCTTTCACCTCTTCAGTATCTGCCAGTGGGTCGTGGATATGCACATTTACATTGTACTGTGTGAGTTCATCAGCAATATCTAGGACTCTGGTATTTCTAATGTCAGGACAGTTTTCCTTAAAGGTAAGTCCCAATATGAGGACGTTGGCCTGTACGATTTCCAAGCCTTTTTTAGCCATGTGTTTTACCACCTCGTTTGCCACATGTTTGCCCATGTTGTCATTGATCCGTCTTCCTGCCAGTATTACCTCTGGCAAGTAGCCGACACTTTCGGCCTTGTGAGTGAGGTAGTATGGATCTACCCCGATACAATGCCCCCCGACGAGCCCTGGTTTGAAAGGTAAAAAATTCCATTTGGTAGCGGCGGCGGCAAGGACCTCATGAGTGTCTATGCCTATTCGGTTGAATATCAGTGCCAGCTCATTGACAAATGCAATATTGATGTCTCGCTGGGCATTTTCTATGACTTTGGCTGCTTCTGCCACTTTGATGGAAGAGGCCTTATGTGTACCAGCTGTGATGATAGATGCATAAAACTGATTTACCTGTTCGGCAATTTCTAGTGTGCTGCCACTGGTTACTTTTAAAATGTCTTTAACCCCTCGATCTTTATCTCCAGGATTGATCCTTTCGGGTGAATACCCACAGTAAAAGTCGGTGTTGAATTTTAATCCCGAATACTGTTCCAAAACAGGTACACATTCGTCTTCTGTACATCCTGGGAATACTGTGGATTCATAGACTACGATATCGCCAGATTTCAAATACTTCCCGATGAGCTGAGAAGCGCTTTTCAGGAGGGATAGGTCTGGGTTGTTGTTTTTATCAATCGGAGTAGGGACCGTTACAATATAGAAATTAGCAGAAGCCAAATTTTCTTCTTTTGCTGTAAACTGTAAATCCAGCTCTGCATTAAAAGCCTCGGGTTCTATTTCACCCGTTCGGTCGATGCCATTTCGGAGCTCTTCTATCCTTTTGGCATTGATGTCGAAGCCTACCACTGGATATTTTTCGGCCGTGGCTACGGCCAGTGGCAAGCCCACATAGCCTAGTCCTATGATTGCTACTTTGTGTCCCATTTTATTTGATTAGCCGTTTACTTTTTTCATGAAATATTCAAGCGTTGGCTTTAGGCCTTCACTTCTGGAAAATTTTGGTTCCCAGCCCAATATTTCTTTTGCTTTTGTGATGTTTGGCTGACGCTGCTTAGGATCGTCCATGGGTAGCGGCTTGTAGGCGATTTTGGACTTGCTGCCTGTCAGTTTCAAAATTTCTTCTGCAAACTGATTGATGGTGATTTCGCTAGGGTTACCAATGTTCACAGGGTCGGGGCAGTCGCTGAGCAAGAGGCGATAGATGCCCTCCACGAGATCGTCCACATAGCAGAAAGATCTTGTTTGTGAGCCATCACCAAAAGCAGTAAGGTCGTCTCCTCTGAGTGCCTGTCCGATGAAAGCTGGAAGTACACGCCCATCGTCCAAGCGCATTCTTGGGCCATAGGTGTTGAAAATTCTAACAATTCTAGTTTCTACACCGTGGAAAGTGTGATAGGCCATCGTCATGGCTTCTTGAAAACGCTTGGCCTCGTCGTAGACACCTCTTGGGCCTACAGGGTTTACATTGCCCCAGTAGTCTTCGGTTTGAGGATGTACGAGCGGGTCTCCATATACTTCTGAGGTAGAAGCGATGAGCATTCTAGCACCTTTGGCTTTCGCCAATCCCAGCAAATTGTGTGTGCCTAATGAGCCTACTTTTAAGGTTTGGATGGGCATTTTTAAATAATCGATCGGACTGGCAGGGGATGCAAAGTGCATGATGTAGTCCAAGTCGCCTGGCACATGGACAAACTTCGACACATCGTGGTTGAAGAATTCAAAATCTTCTCTATGAAACAAGTGCTCAATATTATCTAATGAGCCTGTAATCAGGTTGTCCATGGCTATGACATGGCAGCCTTCTTTCAAAAATCTATCGCAAAGGTGAGAGCCGAGAAATCCAGCGCCTCCTGTAATAAGTACTCTTTTTTTAGTCATCCTTTTTAAAAATTTAATGGCGCACTAGCAAATGCGCTGTAGATTTTGTCTTTGTCGGAAAGGATTAATTCCTCCTCATCCAACATCCAGTTTATATTTAGTGTAGGGTCATTGTAGCACACTCCATCCTCATGATCTGGCGCATAGAAGTTGTCTATGGCATAAAATATCTCGGCCTCTTTTGAGAGCACCAGAAACCCATGCGCAAAGCCTTTGGGAACATAGAGTTGATTCTTTTTTTCTTCGGAGAGTATGGTCGAATAATGCTGACCAAAGGTTGGTGATTTTTTTCTGAGATCAATAATGACGTCTTGTATTTCGCCTTTCGTGGCAGTTACTAGTTTGGCTTGTGCATGTGGAGGTGTCTGAAAGTGCATTCCGCGTAGTACCCCTTTGGCAGACTTGGAACAGTTGAATTGCACGGGCTTAAAGTCAATGCCAGTCTTCGATTCGAACGTTTGTATATTAAACCATTCGAAAAAATAGCCCCGTTTGTCGTTGTGTATCGTAGGGTTTATCAAAAAGGCTCCAGAGAGCGGGAGAGCTTCTATTTTCATTTTAATAAATTTAATAGATAAGTGCCATATCCACTTTTGATTAGCGGTGTAGCTATTTGCTCAAGCTGCTGGGCATCAATGTAATTCATTTTGTAGGCGACTTCTTCGATGCATCCTATTTTCAACCCCTGACGCTCTTCGATAATTTGCACAAATGAGCCTGCCTCGTTGAGGGAGGAAAAAGTGCCTGTGTCTAACCAAGCAGTACCTCGGTCTAATATCTGAACGCTTAATTTTTTCTGGTTGAGGTATTGGTTGTTTACCTCCGTGATTTCTAATTCACCTCTTGGGCTAGGTTTGATCGATTCGCTGATTTCTACCACTTGGTTATCGTAGAAATAAAGCCCAGGTACAGCGAAGTTAGATTTAGGGTTTTGTGGCTTTTCTTCGATAGAGATGACTTGATTGGATTTGTCAAACGCTACTACTCCGTACCTTTCGGGATCTTGTACGTGATAGGCAAATACAATTCCGCCATTTGGATCTATGCATTGTTGCAGTTTTTTGGATATACCTGAGGCATAAAAAATATTATCGCCTAGAATAAGCGCTACTTTGTCCTGCCCTATAAATTCTTTGCCAATAATAAAAGCTTGGGCTAGGCCTTCTGGTTTTTCTTGAACGGCATATTGAAAGTTACAACCCATTTGGCTGCCGTCGCCCAATAGACTTTCAAACATGGGCAAATCTCGTGGAGTAGATATGATTAGAATATCCCTAATACCAGCCAGCATCAAAGTGGACAGGGGGTAGTATATCATGGGTTTGTCAAATACGGGCAATATCTGCTTGCTCACAGCTACAGTGAGTGGGTGTAACCGAGTTCCTGATCCGCCTGCCAAAATGATTCCTTTCATCTAAATATATAGTCTTCTGAGGTGTAGTAGGTTTAGCAATCTGTGCTTTCTAGGCTTATTTTGGCTGAGCAGCCATTGGAAAGAGGCAAGTCAATGATCATGTCAGATTCCGATACATCAGAAACGGGTAGGTCATAAGGGTCGCCATTTGACGGATCAAGTCTGATTTTTCCATCCTTTGCCTCAAAGTCTCCTGTTTCGCTATTGGGGCTGCCGTCAAAATTGGCAGTGAGTGAGTAAGTGCCATCTCTTCCCAAAACAAGAGTCATGCATGAGACACATTCAGATAAATCTCTTTTGCATTCTAGGTCACCGTTGTCTAGCGGGTCTGAGCAGCCAGATCTCACAATGTTGGTGCCAAGCCATGTGCCTAGTATTACACTTTCGGTACTGTCTTCACCACAGCTGGTTATTGTCATGTGACCGACTAGTACCAGTCCTAGCAGCACATATTTTATATCTTTCATAAGGCAGGATAATTTTAGAGAATCCAAAATTAGGTATTCGTAGGGTAAAAGGGAATTTAATCTCGAATGATTACACCTGTTGCTACAAAATTGTACCCGACCTGTGGTTCTGTGATCGAAGCGATATCGGCTTCTGATGCTCCTGCATCTTGTGCGTAGTGCTGTAGTTCGGCCACAGAAGTTTCTTGTTTTATACAATAGCCTTGTACGGTGGCTGTTTTGCCTTCTTCTCCGTTTTTGGGCACAAAAAATCCGTAATCTTTGAACGTTACTCTTAGGGGATCGTCTTGATCCGTTTTGAGCTGCATCCAGCAGCCTTTGACTGCACAGGTTTTTTCTATTGGCCCAGATAGAGTCATCCAGACGGAATCAGATTTAGACATCAGTTTAGGTAGATTGGAAATGTCTGAGACGGCTGTTGGGTCAAATGTTTTCCCATATACCTTACTGGTTTGTGGTTGTTGTTTGGGTTCATTTTTCCAACAAGAAAAGATTAAAACACAGCCAAGAAAAAGAAGGCTCACATTTTTCATTCGAAAGTTGATTTGAGTTTCATGATACGGTTGTAGGAGGTCTGAATTCGGTCAACAGAAATCTCTCCAGAAGTGACATAGTTGCTTATGATTGTATGAATCTGTGAAGGGGTTCTTCTTTCATTACCTGGCACGTTATTGCAAAAAAGCATGACATCTACTCCTGCATGGATGGCCATTTTGATCGATTCCTCAAATCCAAAGTTTTTTGATATGGCATGCATTTGCATGTCGTCGGTGAAAACCACGCCTTCGTAACCGAGTACGCCTCGCAGGATGTTGCTGATGATGTAGGGGGATAGTGTTGCTGGCAATTTGGACGGATCCAAATGTTCGTTGATGATGTGAGCAGTCATGACACCATCGATCCTGCCAGAGTCAAGCAGGTATTTGTATGGCATTAGTTCGGCGAATTGCCATGTATTGCTTACGTCGGCCACACCTAGGTGTGAATCATTTTTAGAACTTCCATGCCCAGGAAAGTGCTTGAGCGTGGTCAGTACGCCATTGGAGCGGTGCACATCTATGACCGCTTGTGCATGAGCGGCTACGATCTTGGGGTCGTTTGAATAACTGCGCCCCAGCTTGGCAATGACAGGATTGTCTGGATTGATCGCCACATCTACATCTGGCGCATAGTTTAGGTTGAATCCAAATTCGTTCAGTGTCGAGGCCGTATTGTTGGCATAGAAAGTTGTTGTGTCTAGGTTATTCATAGCACCCAGCTCACCCGCTTGTTTGGTTTCAGGAAAACCGTATTTGGGCTTGAGCCGATTGACACGCCCTCCTTCTTCGTCTATGCTTATAAATAGCGGAATAGTGGCGGCTTCAGTAAGCAGGTCGATGGTTCTTTTGAGTTGTTTTTTGGGATGTTCGGTGTTGATATTTTTTTCGAAAAAGATTACTCCCCCTACTTTCCCAGCTTTGATTTCATCCAAGATATTAGCGTCTTTTTCGAGGTATGAATAGTCGCCAATTCCTGTCAGAATCATCTGGCCGATCATTACATCAAGACTTATAGAATCCTTTTCGGTCTCTAGGGTTTGCGCAATAGCAGTTATGGAGTATAGCGCGATACACGCCAAGGCAAATAATTTCTTCATACTTTTAAACCTAAAATGTGAATGCAATATAAGTAACTAAAACTGTTTACTTTTGCAGGCACTTTGCCTTTTGGTACAGACAATGCCACTTTTTTGGTGCTTTGAATTTATAACAGTACATTTAGTTTATGCAAATCGAGCCCGGTAAGTTACTCGCCCAAATCAACTCTCCCGCGGACATGAAGAGCCTCGATGCTGTCCAACTGGTCAAGCTATCTGATGAACTTCGTCAATACATTGTAGATGTGGTTTCGGTATATGGTGGCCATTTTGGTGCCAGTTTGGGAGTGGTGGAGCTTACGGTAGCTCTACACCATGTGTTCAATACACCCGAAGATCAATTGGTTTGGGATGTAGGCCATCAGGCCTATGGACACAAAATCCTAACTGGCCGGAGAGACCAATTTCATACCAATAGGTTTTATAATGGACTGTCTGGTTTTCCAAAAAGGAAAGAAAGCGAATATGATGCTTTTGGAGTAGGGCATTCATCTACCTCCATTTCGGCAGCTCTAGGGATGGCTGAGGCCTCTCGTCATAAAAATGAAAAGCAAAAGCAACATATTGCTGTGATTGGAGACGGGGCCATGACTGGAGGTATGGCCTTCGAAGCGATGAACCATGCGGGTGTGTCTAAATCGAATTTGCTCATTATCCTTAATGATAATTGCATGTCGATTGATCCAAATGTGGGCGCGCTTCGAGATTATCTTACAGACATTACTACCTCTAAGACGTATAACAAAATGCGTGATGAGGTGTGGAATATATTGGGTAAAATCAGCAAGTTTGGGCCAAATGCCCAAGAAATAGGTTCTAAGGTAGAAAGCAGTGTCAAGTCTTTTCTGCTTAAGCAGAGCAACCTCTTCGAATCACTTAACTTAAGATATTTTGGGCCTATCGACGGGCATGATGTGAATCACTTGGTCAGTGTTTTGAATGATCTAAAAGATATTCCTGGTCCTAAAATATTGCACTGCCTTACCAAAAAAGGCAAGGGTTATTCCTTGGCGGAAAAAGATCAAACCAAATGGCACGCGCCAGGTACTTTCGACAAGTTTACAGGGGAGATTCATAAAAAAGTATACGAGACGCCACAGCCACCTAAATACCAAGAAGTATTTGGTCATACGATTGTGGAGTTAGCCGAAAAGAACCACAAAATCATGGGCATTACCCCAGCGATGCCTTCTGGCTCGTCGTTGAACATCATGATGAAAGTGATGCCAGATCGAGCCTACGATGTAGGTATAGCGGAGCAGCATGCCGTTACTTTTTCTGCAGGTCTGGCTACTCAAGGGTTAGTGCCGTTTTGCAATATCTATTCTACTTTTATGCAACGGGCCTATGATCAGGTCATTCATGATGTAGCTATTCAGAATTTGAATGTAGTTTTTTGTTTGGATCGCGCTGGTTTTGCTGGGGCTGATGGCCCTACCCATCATGGCAACTACGATATATCTTTTTTCAGGTGCATACCAAATATGGTAGTATCTGCCCCGATGAATGAAGCCGAGTTGAGAAACCTAATGTACACAGCGCAATTGCCAGATCAAGGGCCGTTTTCGATCCGATACCCAAGAGGCAACGGTGTAATGCCTGATTGGAAAACGCCATTTGAAGAAATAAAAATAGGTACAGGGAGAAAATTAAAAGAAGGCGACGCATTGGCTTTTCTAACCTTGGGTCATGTGGGTAATTATGCCACTGAGGCTGGCGAAAAGTTACAAAAAGAGGGCTTAGATGTTGCGCATTATGACATGCGATTTGCCAAGCCACTGGATGAGTCCATGTTGCATGATGTTTTCCATAATTACAAATATGTGATTACAGTAGAAGACGGCTGCCTGCAGGGAGGATTCGGTAGTGCTATACTAGAGTTTATGGCAGACCACGGTTACCAGAGCAAAGTGGTAAGGTTAGGTATTCCTGATGAAGTAGTAGAGCATGGTACGCAAATGGAGCTTCACAAAGAATGCGGGTTTGATCCTGATGGGTTGTATCAGGCTGCCAAGAAGCTACTGGTACTTCAAACGATCTAAATTATCAGCATATTTTGGGCGATATTGTATATCTAATTCTATCCAAGTACAGAATGTCGGAAAATACGTATATTGTATTTTGGCGTACAGCCCTCATATGATTACCATGAATAGATACATATTGGTTTGCCTATTGGCGTCGGGTCTGGGTTTGTTTTCGTGCAAACGGTCCAATCTAGATATGACTGCTCTCGAAGAGCAGGAACAAGCCGAAGACCCTACCTATGGATACAATCCTGAAAACGTACTTGATTTTGATTTGAATAAAATCAAAGAAAGAGGCTACTTCACCGCTATCGTAGACAATAGCTCTACGGGGATGTTTCTATATAGAGGCGAACCGATGGGATATGAATATGAGCTGCTTTCCTTGTTTGCTGAACGAATGGGACTTGAGCTAAGGTTTAACATCACACCAAGTATGGGCGATGGTTTTAGAAAACTCAATTCTGGCCAAGGCGACATCTTGGCCTACAACCTGTCAGTTACTAAAGAACGTCAAGAATTCATGGATTTCACGGATCCTCACAATTTTGTCAGGCAAGTTTTGGTTCAGCGTAAGCCAGACAATTGGCGTTCTTTAAAACTCCATGAAATTGAAAAAACACTAATTAGAAACCCCATAGATCTTATCGGTAAAGAAGTGCATGTGAGGAAAGGGTCGGCTTATACTACTCGGTTGAAACACTTAGCAGAAGAAGTCGGGGGCGATATCCTAATAGTAGAAGAGTTTGATGAGTTAGAGACAGAAGCTTTGATTGAAATGGTCGCCACGGGAGAGATCGACTATACGGTATCGGACGAAGATGTGGCTCTAGTCAACGCCAGGTACTTTCCAATACTCGATGTGCGTACGGCTATAAGTTTTCCTCAGCAGATTGCTTGGGGTGTAAGAAAACACTCGCCGCAGTTGCTCGATACGCTCAATGCATGGATTGGGCACATGAAACGCACCAATGAGTATTATGCGCTTTACGACAAATATTTTAAGAGTACTCGAAAAAGCAAGGAGATGGTGGAGAGTGACTTTTTTTCCAAAAACTCGGAGCGAATTTCACCCTACGACAGCTTAATTAAAATAGGTGCCGAAAAGCTCGGCTGGGACTGGCAACTGCTGGCTGCACAAATTTCTAAGGAATCTCGATTTGACCCTCGAGCAGAGTCTTGGGTAGGTGCCAGAGGTTTGATGCAGGTCATGCCTAGAACGGCGAATTCTTACGGCATTCATAATTTGTATAGTCCTTCGTTAAACATCAAAGCTGGGGTAAAACACCTCTTGTGGCTAGAAGACGTTTGGAAAGAAATAGATGACCCTATAGAAAAATCTAAGTTCGTTTTAGCTTCTTACAATGTAGGGCAGGGGCATGTACAGGATGCTGCTCGATTAGCTAAAAAATATGGGACTAATCCAGAACAGTGGGAAGATGTAGCTAAGTATCTCCGACTGAAAGCAAAGAAAAAATACTATATGGATCCTGTGGTTCAGTTTGGCTATTGTCGTGGAGACGAGCCTGTGGACTATGTAGAGGATATTTTGTATAGATATGGGCGCTACCTCCAGATGGATAAGAGTGCGGCTGTGGCAGCAGATGATCAGCCAATAGTCGAATAGTTTTATTTGACACTCAGAATGTTCGGCGAAGGTATTATCTTTAGAACTCTCAAGCTTTACCAATCCCTATGAACGCACAACTTCACCAACTCTACATTGAGTATATCAAATCTAGAAAAATACGCATTCCAGAAGATCAATTCATATACTTGGCTAAACTCTACCCAGCCTTGCTGGTATGTATGAGTGATGGCGTGCTAGATAAGGAAGAATGGGATGGGATCGTGATGGCTACCAGAGGGCTTTCTGCCGAATTTGTAAAATCACCTGAAGACGATAGAGACATGATTGCAATGTCGTTTAGAACAGAGATCAGATATCTGCTAGACAATGTGGACAAATGGAATAAGAAATTTCTTAATGCACTGCACGATGCTATCAAAGACAATAAATTAGATCAAGAATTTATATTGGAAACGATGTATTTGTTTGCCAACATAGCTGATGGGATATCAGATGAGGAACAAGAGGCGATCAACAAACTTGCTCATCGCCTTGAGATTGATCATGCTTGAGGCTTGGGAATTTTTACTTGATCTAGATAGAAAAACACTCGGTTAGACTTGTAGTTGAGCGGTGCTATTTTTGTGATTTCTACAGATTTGTGATTGATGAAAACCTCGAAATAATTTCCATCTAATAAGAACAAATTTACCTTGAATTCATTGTATTGAATGTCTGTAATAAACTCCCCGTTTTTGTAGATATGTTGAACTCTGTCCCCTAGGGACATATTCAGGAATTGTACTTGAGTCATTGTATCATCTTGTTGTTGTATTCAATATACTTAATAATCTAGGAAATCTTTTAGTGATTTATCGAATATTAAATCGTATTTGTCTTGTAGGATTTCGTCCAAATGGTTGTGATATTCACTGAAAAACGTGAGGTTGTTGTGCTTTCCTCCATGGATAGGTATCAATCGAGTGGTCAATGGAGCTTCTTTGCGTAATCTGACACTAGACCGGTATGGAATTAACCCATCTTTTGTACCATGAATAATGTAAATCGGGCACCTCACGTACTTGATCCAAATGTCTGTTCGGATGTGATATTTGAGTAAAATGGATAAAGGGAGGAAAAATAGCCACCGAGAGGTGAGTTGAGAAAGGCTATAGTAGGGGGCATCAAGAATCAACATTTTGGGTTTGTTTTTAGAAGCCAACTTGGCTGCAAAGCCTGATCCCATAGATCTGCCATAGATGATAATTTTTTCTTCTGGATACCATCCTCTAACTTGATTGTAGATATATTGACTGTCTTTGTAGATGGCCTTTTCTGCACGCTTGCCAGTACTCTTGCCAAATCCCCTATAGTCGATCAACAAGACTTCGTAATCGCTCCTTGTAAAGTCGCGGGCATATTTACTCCATCCTTTGATGCTTCGTGTATTGCCATGAAAATAGATGACAATCCCTTTAGGTTCTTTTACTGTAAAATGTAGGCCGTTTATCTTTACGTTTTCTTCCACATCGAAGAAGAGCTCTTCGAATGGGTCTTCATATTTATATTCAAAATCTTCGGGGAGTTTTTCTGGGTGAAACATGAAATACTCCTGCACCAGATAGACGATCAAGGAAAGCAAAAGATAGGCACTTAGGCCAATAAGGAGATACTTTTCCATACTTGAAAATACAGGAAATATCGACACCTCACAAATAGCCTTCTATAGACAAATCAGAAGGCTATACTTTGATGACATTGGTGTTTTTTCGACTTACCATGATTGGTGGCAGGTTCGCTAAAACCTCTTTGTGTAAGGCTTCTAGGAGTTTCTTTTTGGCGTAGCTTTTCTTTACGACAAGTCCAACCTCTCGTGTGGGAACAGGTTCAGAAAATTTTCGCAGTTTGGTTTGTTCGTCTTTTGAAAGGTCTAAAGTGAACAGTTCTGGCAATAGTGTGTATCCTCCTCGGCGATCCACTAATTTTTTGAGTGCTTCTAGCGACCCACTTTCATAGAGCACGCGATTGTTGTAGCGGTCTGCTTTTTTTGCATTGCAGATGTTCAGCATTTGACTTCTAAAACAGTGTCCTTCATCGAGTATCCACAAACCTTCATTTTTCAATTCTGCAGAGGAGACGGTTTTGTGATCGTACAGAGGGTGCCTGTGTGAGATATAAGCATAAAATTCTTCGTAAAAGAGAGGAAGCTCTTTCATGCCTTCTTCTTTTAGGGGTGTCACCATGAGGCCTATATCTATTTGATCTTTTTTCAGTAAATCGAGCATATCGCCAGTCATGTGTTCGCTTACCTGAAGATTGATTTTCGGATATTTATCAATAAAAGAAGAGATAAAAAGAGGAACTAAATAGGGTGCCAGTGTTGGGATCACCCCTATCCTTACATCTCCACGAATTTCATGTTTTTCGTCATCTATGATTTCTGTGATTTTCTTTGACTCGGCTATGATTTTTCTGCCTTGCTCGATGACCTGTGCGCCTATTTCTGTAGGTTCAATGGGATGCTTAGAGCGATCGAAAAGAATGACGCCTAGTGTATCTTCTAGTTTTTGGATTTGCATACTCAGCGTAGGCTGGGTAACAAAACATTTTTCGGCGGCTATAGCAAAGTGTCTATAGTTGTCGAGAGCAATGATGTATTCTAGTTGTACGAGTGTCAATGGCTGCTATAAAATGAGAGTGAAAAAAGGCTCGAAATTCGAGCCTTTAATTTTAGTCAATAATTTTAAATTCTACCCTTCTATTTGTTCGTCGATTTTCGGGGGTGTCATTAGGCCCGATGGGTATGGTTTCTCCGTAGCCTACAGATTCTAGGCGTGAGGCATTGATTCCGTTTGAAATGAAGTAGCTATATACAGACCAAGCTCTTCTTTGTGACAGGTCTAGGTTATAATTGTCATCACCTACGGAATCTGTATGTCCTGATATTTCTATTTTGTTTATTTGATTGCTTTTGAGCAATTTCAATATACGGTCAAGCTCTGCGTAAGAAGAAGTACGCAAGTCAGATTTGTCAAACTCAAAGAAAATATTGTTGAGTGTGATGGCAGCTCCTTTTTCTATAGGCGACAAGAACAGGTCTTTTTGTATGTCTGTAGTCTCTGCCACTTCATTGAGGTCTACATTTTCATTTTGAGACAGGTATCCGTCTTTTTCGGCGAGTACACCATAGGTAGCTCCAGGTCTTACTTTGAATACAAATTCGCCGTATTCATTGGTTTCTGCGTTGCCTACGGTGATGCCGTCAGGAAGCCTTTCTACCAATACATTACTCATAATTGGCTCGTTCGTTTTAGAGTCAAGCACTTTGCCGTGGATGGTTACGAATATTTCTTCTGAGTCAGCTACAGGCTCGTCTGTAGGTTCTACAAACAGCTCGTCGATTCTAAATCTGAAAATATCCGTGTTTTCATCAGATTTTCCTCTACTGAAATAGGCATGGCTACCAGAGGAAGGAATATTGAAATAAGTATCGTCTTCGCTACCATTTACTCCTTTTCCGAGATTTTCTGGCTGAGACCAGTTGGTCCAAGTGTCGTCGAGCCTTTTAGATACATAGATGTCGGCGTTGCCATATCCTCTGAATCCCTTGGAGGAGAAGTATAAAGTTTCTCCATCGTGATGTAAGAAAGGGGCACTCTCTACATCTGCTGAATTGACTACACTACCTAGGTTTTTAGGTTCACTGTAGTCTCCATTTGGTTTTACAAAAGAAGCATAGATGTCTCGGTCGCCGTACGTGTCGTCTCTTTCTACTGCCATGAGAATGACTTTGGTGTCTGCACTCATGTAATAATCTACCTTGTCGGAATAATTATAATCGTTGTCTACGTTGATGTTGGTAGGTTTGTCCCATTTGCCATCCCCTTTGCTTTTACTCATTGAGATACCCTGAGACATTCTTCCTTTTTTCTCATATCGATTGCCTAGCAAGAGTACTGTTTCGTCTCCTACTTGCGTAATAGAGCAGATAAAGTTTGGGCCAGGGGTGTTGAGAGGCGCACCCAAATTTTTGGCAGGAAGCCATTCTTGTGTTTCTTCGTCCAGCTCAGAATACCAAATATCTTCATAGTCGTCTACACCGCCTACGTTGTCTGGATGAGAGCGTCGGCTAAAATATAAAGTTTTGCCATCAGGCGAAAGCACGGGACTTTGCTCTAAGTACTGACTGTTTACATTTTCCCCCAAGCGTTCTGTGACAAGTTCTTGGTTTACGTTTTGAGCCAAGTTGATTAATACACTGATCGGAATGTTGGATGAAGATAGACCAATGGCATCGATACTGTTGAAACCAGGGACACTACCACCTTTAATGTCTACTCTGATATAGGCTATACGATAAGGTGTTTTTTCAAAAAACAAATTGAGTAATCTGCTTTGAAGAGGAATGGGTCTTGGGTTGAGATCGAAGAGCAAATATTCATTATCTAATGAATCATAGGCAAATACCTTTGATACGGCTCCTGGATTTTCAGTTTCAGCGATAGCTATCTGTTGTGCACGTATAGGTGTATCAAATTTCACTACGATATACTCGTCGTTGTCGGGCTTGGCAGGTCGCCAGGCATTGGGGTTTTCGCCACCTTTTGGGTAGACATTGGGAGAGCGTAAGGCCTGTCCAGCGGAATATTGTAATGCAGAAGTTTCGGAGGTCACGTACATGACTTCGGATGCCCATTTTACAGTTTCTTGCGCGTATAGATTGCAAGACAGCAGGGCAGCAGCTAAAAAGGTGATAAAGTGTTTCATTGAGGATAATTATTTATTCAAGGTGGTAATAAAGGTATTCAATTTTTTTATTGCTTTAGTACTTGGACTTCCACACGTCTATTTGCTGTACGAGCTTCATCTGTTCGTTCTCGACTGAGTGGCTGGGTCCCTCCAAAGGCTTTGGTTTGGATTCGGTTTTTCTTTACGCCTTTTTTGACAAGGTAGTCTTTTACTGCATCTACACGCTCTTGCGAAAGTTCAAGGTTCGCTTGGGCATTGCCTTGGAAATCTGTATGGCCATCCAATTGAATGTTGACGTTGGGGCGTTGGTCTAGCCAATCTGCAAAGTCGTTGAGCTCGCCATATGAAGATTCATCGATTACGGCTCTGCCTCTGGCAAATATAAGATTGTGCAAATCAAATTTCTCATGTGCCGCATCTGGCTCCATCAAAAAGTTTTTTTCGATGAGCTGTGAGCCGTTATTTATGATGGCTATTTCTTCACTGACCGTTTTGTAGCCGTCGGCTTTTACATTGATGATGTATTTGAGATTTTCGAGCATATACAATTCATACACTCCGTTTTGATCATTGGTGGCGGCAATGCCCATGTCATCGTAGTAGGGTAGTTTTTCGTAGAATACATTGGCTGCGATGGGGGATTTGGATTCGTGATCTAGCACAGTGCCTGTGACCCTAATCAGCTCTCCCTCTTCGTGGGCTTGAGCGTAGGAATTTTCATGGGAAAGAACAGCAGAAAGCAGGACTGAAAAGTAAAACAAAAATCGTGAGCTTATGACTTTCATGGTTTAGTAGATGGTTATGTCAAAGTTATGATTGCGCGTAATTTAGTTATATTTTAAAAATTACTCCAATGAATGATTATTGAATAGTAAGTATCCTACTTGTAAGAGCGCGCCCCATTGCTGTTTTGGGTCGTCATAATAGTTGACATGAAATCCAATGGCACCGACAACCGTGTGATATACGATCCCTGATGTGGCGGCAAAAGAAGGGTTTATCCAGTCGTATTCATAGTGAGGGGTATTTCCCGTTTCTTCTACAAGGTTTTCTATTGAATTAAACATATAACCCTCGAGGCGCAGTTGGAGGTTTTTGTGTGGAGACCATATATTTTTCATTCCCAAAGCTAAATATTGACGGGCGCGAAAATTCTCTAAAAGCAACGTGCGGCTGTCTTGGAGAGGGTAGAACCCAGGAGAGTTTATTATCGTGCTTTTGGAGGTACCCATAGCGGGTTGATTCGAATATACACCTTCTATTTGTGCTCCCCAGCTATACTTTTTGCCAAATGAAAAATACTTTTCGCCAGCTACTTTGAGGCTGTACCAATTAGCATCTTCTTTTTGTGTAGGCAGTGTGCCAGTCGAAGTGGCTCCTGGGCGGTAATCACTTTCTAGAAGAAACCTACTTAGGCTTACTTCAAATTTAGATCCGCGAGAAGCAAATTGTGGGTGGTTGAGATTGTCGTGGTATAGTGTAGCTTCAATCCGCAGCCCTTCTAGTCCCAGTTCGTCGAATTCTTGACTTGTATTGAAATTAGCCTGTTCGCTAAACTTGTCTTTATTCAAAATGTAAGAGACTTCGGCACTTAATCCATATTTTTGATTCAAAGGAAAACCAACGAACAGCCCCATTTTTCTATCCACACGGTCTAAGATAGTCAGATCAGGGGCTCCCAGCAGATAATCGCTTAGATTCAAATAGTCACGATGATTGATGGCAATAGTAGGGCCTATTGATACCGTTCTTTGTCCTGGAAATGTGATGCGATTTTTAAAATAAAAAGACTCATAAAAAGGGCCTGCATATATTTTGGTTTCATACTCTTCTAATACACGGGAAAGCCTTTTGAAATCGAATCCCAAGTACATGTATGAGATGTTTCTCGAAGTGAGGCTGCCGCCAACTTTTGCTTTTAGTCGGGGTTTAGAATGTCCTGTGAGTTGAAAGGCATATTGATCACCTTTCGAATAGCTTGGAAAAATATTGAGAAAATAGTCGTTGTCGATCAGTCGGTAATAAGCATTTTTGGCTTGTTCAAAATCAAAGGGCTTGTCTTTGTTGAAAACATTGGTGATGTATTCTGATTTTTTTTTGCTAAACCCTTCTACTTCTATGGTATCAAAAGTGTAAGGAATTGATTGACTGAAAAAAGCTTTTCTCCTTTCATCCATTTCTTCGGGAGATACACGGCGATTGATTTTGGTTCGAATTTCATCAATTTGAGCCATGGCAGTATTGTACCCGATGTCGTAAATTTCTTTGGCTTTAGCAAAGTCCAATGTGCTGTAATCAGACACAGGCACATCTATAAATATGTCGGTGCTATCAAGTAGGGAAGGGTCGCCTTTATTGAGCATAAAAAAGAGTAGAGATTCAGCTAATAATTTTTCATCATCATCCTTAGGATATTTATCTAATACTTTGCTGCCCACATTTACGCCTATAATCACCTCTGGGGCAAATGCCTTACGGGCAGGGTTTACAGGGAAATTATTGTAGACACCACCATCAAATAGGAGTTCGCCCTCTACACGTACAGGGCTGTAGAGCAGCGGAATCGCCATGGATGCCCGAATGGCCTCATACAGTACACCACTATCGAGGACTACTTGTTTTTCCATAAAAATATTGGATGCCATAGCTCTAAAGGGAACAAATAGACTGTCGTAGTTGCCATTAGATACATAGGAAGCATATTGTAATTTTTCTGCCAGATTGATGTTGAGTACGTAGTCTCGATCTAGAGAGGGATCTAGGCTGGTGTTGAAAGCAGAGTCAAAATCAAGTTTGATTGTAAGCCAAGAAGGGTCTGGCATTTTTTCGTGGTAACTGTACTGATATTTTTCGTCGATGACCCCGTCTACCCAGTCTTGCAAGTCTTGCGAAAGAGCTATGTTTTTTATTTGATCGGGGGTGTATCCAGCAGCATAAAAACCTCCAACGATACTACCCATAGAAGTACCAACCACATAGTCCACAGGGATTTCGTGTTCTTCGAGTGCTTTGAGCACTCCAGCATGTGCGAGACCTTTAGCTCCGCCACCACTGAGCACGAGTGCCACCTTTTGGGCGTTTGTAATAATGGGCAAGCAAATGAGTATAAGAAGAAAATGAAGTTTCATCCTGAGCGAATGTAGTGTTGGGATTAAGTTATGGGGCTTAAAAATATCTCATTACAATTGAACAAAGCCTTAAAAAATGAAAATAAACTAGGCAAAGCTATTTCAAATCCTATATTTGCCGCGTAGGCTCAAATACCGCATGGCTTCCAAATTATACGACAGCACCCAATTAGACTTATATAGAAACCGATCCAAATTCAAATGGGTCGTGCTTGGCATATCGATCGTGATTAGTATCGGGTCGATCTATTACACCAATATACTAGTGGAGCAGATCAAGTCTAGAGAAGAGAAATTGATAGCACTCTATGCCAATACGTTAGAGTATTTCGCCAATCAGGAGAATAATGCAGATCTCAATTTTATTTTTGACGAAATCATCCTGTCTAACAAATCTATACCTGTAGTGATGGCAGATGAGCTTGGCAATCCGCTCGAATACAAAAACATCTCAGCGGCAGATCATGCCACTACTAGAAAAGAACGCAATCGCATTCTGCTCAAAGAAATTAGAGAAATGGAAGAAGAGCATGAGCCTTTGCTAGTCACCTTGCGGAGGGATGGAAGCATTACAGGATATCAGTTTATTTACTACAAAAATTCCATGCTGCTTAGGCAGTTAACTTATTATCCGCTCACGCAGTTGTTTGTCATTGGCATCTTTGGGATGATAGCCTTCTTGGTTTTCAATTACTCCAAGGCCGCTGAGCAAAACAAGGTTTGGGTAGGCTTAGCTAAAGAAACAGCCCACCAGCTGGGTACCCCACTATCTTCACTCATGGCGTGGGTGGAGTATCTCAAGTCGGACGAGAAACTCAAAGACATGGATATGATCGTAGAGTTAGAAAAGGATGTCGAACGACTCAATATGATCACGTCAAGGTTTTCTAATATTGGCTCTGAACCCATATTGGAGAGCATGAATGTATATGATCTCATCGAAGAAACCTTGAGTTATCTAAAAAGAAGAATTTCTACACGAGTAGAGTTTACACTGGTTTGTTTTCCTAATCGTGAACTGGAAGCTAATATCAACAAATCTTTGTTTGAATGGGTAATAGAAAACCTATGTAAAAATGCAGTAGATGCGATGGGAGGTGAGGGAAAAATTCACATTAAGGTACTGAAAGCCAACGAGGGACACGTGCTAATAGACATTACAGACACGGGCAAAGGCATGACAAAAGCGATAATGCAGAAAATATTTCAACCTGGTTATACTACCAAAAAGAGAGGATGGGGATTAGGCTTGACCCTTGTCAAACGTATTATTGAGAATTATCACAAGGGTAAAATCTTTGTGAAACGATCGGATGTAAATCGAGGAACCACCTTCAGAATTTCATTAAGATCATAATCAATCAAAAAGAAATGCGATACTTGGGGAAAAACTAATTATTGCCTTAACTTCGCACTTTGAAAAAACAGGACACAATTTTTCATTGAAATAAACAATCAAGAAATGGCAAATAGTGGTAAAATCACACAAGTAATTGGCCCAGTAGTCGATGTAAGCTTCGAAGCTGAAGGTGCTAAAGTTCCTAATATTCTGGATGCGCTTTACGTAATCAAAGAAAATGGACAAAAAGTAGTGCTCGAATGCCAGCAGCACTTAGGCGAAGACAGAGTAAGAACTATCGCAATGGAAGGTACTGAAGGATTGACCAGAGGTATGGAAGTTGTAGATACTGGTGAGGCTATCACTATGCCTATCGGAGAAGATATCAAAGGTCGTTTGTTCAATGTAATTGGTGAAGCCATCGATGGCATTGAGCAGCCTAAAGGAGATAAAACACTCCCTATTCACAGACCTGCACCGAAGTTCGAAGATCTATCAACTTCGACAGAGATCCTGTACACAGGAATCAAAGTAATTGACTTGATTGAGCCCTATTCAAAAGGTGGAAAAATTGGTTTGTTTGGCGGTGCTGGTGTTGGTAAAACTGTATTGATTCAGGAATTGATCAACAATATTGCCAAAGGACACGGTGGACTTTCAGTATTTGCTGGTGTTGGAGAAAGAACAAGAGAAGGAAACGATTTGCTTCGTGAGATGATTGAGTCTGGTATCGTAAACTACGGTGACGACTTTTTGAAATCTATGGAAGAAGGCGGATGGGATCTTTCTAAAGTAGATAAAAAAGCGTTGGGTGATTCGAAAGCAACCTTTGTTTTTGGTCAGATGAACGAGCCCCCAGGGGCAAGAGCTAGAGTGGCTCTGTCGGGTCTTACAGTAGCTGAGTACTTTAGAGATGGTGATGGCGAAGGCCAAGGGAAAGATATCCTTTTCTTCGTAGATAATATTTTTAGATTTACCCAAGCAGGATCTGAAGTATCTGCTTTGCTAGGGCGTATGCCTTCTGCGGTAGGATACCAGCCTACATTGGCTACAGAGATGGGAGCCATGCAAGAGAGAATTACTTCTACTAAGAAGGGGTCTATTACATCGGTGCAGGCCGTTTATGTACCTGCGGATGACTTGACTGACCCTGCTCCTGCAACCACATTTGCTCACTTGGATGCGACTACAGTACTTTCAAGAAAAATTTCTGAGCTAGGAATTTATCCAGCGGTGGACCCATTAGACTCTACTTCAAGAATTTTGTCTGAAGAAATTGTTGGTGCTGAGCACTATGGGTGCGCACAGCGTGTGATCGAGATCCTGCAGAGATACAAAGAACTGCAAGACATCATCGCTATTTTGGGTATGGACGAATTGTCTGATGAAGACAAAGAAGTAGTACACAGAGCGAGAAGAGTTCAGAGATACTTGTCTCAGCCATTCCACGTAGCAGAGCAATTTACAGGATTGAAAGGTGTATTGGTTGATATCAAAGAAACCATCAAAGGATTTAACATGATCATGGATGGTGAGCTAGATCACTTGCCAGAAGCAGCCTTCAACCTCGTAGGAGGCATCGACGAGGCGATAGCAAAAGGAGAGAAACTATTAGCTGAAGCTAAATAATAAATACTATGTATTTAGAAATAATCACACCAGACGAAAACGTTTTTGAAGGAGAGGTGAATTCTGCCATGTTTCCTGGAAGCGATGGATCATTTCAGATTCTTAACGATCACGCACCCATGGTCAGTGCTCTTGGCAAAGGTGATGTGAAAATCGAAAGAATACATGAAAAGAAAACCGAAGACATCCACTTCAGTATTGATGGGGGGGTAGTAGAAGTACTCAACAACAAAATTTTGGTACTAGCAGAATCCATCGGAGAGTAAATCAGGTGTAAAAAAATAGTTCAAGCCATCTCAAATTTTTGAGATGGCTTTTTTTGTGCCTTTACAATTTTGGAGAGTGCCGACTATGTTAATAAGTTTATGAAATTTTTGTATCTTGTTGGCTAAGTATCTAATTTAAACTCTTCTAATTCGAATTTCATGTCAGGCAAAATAGCATTGATCGCAGGGGCTACCGGATTGGTAGGTCGAGAACTCCTTAACGTGGTTTTGGAGAATGATCATTACTCTAAAATTATTTTACTGGGTAGGAGTTCTCCTGGTATAAAAGACAACCGAATAGAGGAGCTGTTGATCAATTTTGATGACCTAGAACAATACAAAGAGAAAATATCTGCTCACGATTATTATTGTTGCATTGGCACCACGATGGGACAGGCCAAATCTAAAGAAGCTTTCTACAAAGTAGATTTCACTTACATCATAGAACTGGCTAAAATAGCTAAAGAAGATAGTCAGTTTGAGCAGTTTCATTTGGTGTCGTCTTATGGAGCCAATGCCAATTCAGGTCTGTTTTACAATGCAGTAAAAGGACAAGTGGAAGAGGCACTGAAAGAGTTGAGCCTTAGAGCTTTACATATCTATCAGCCTTCGTTGTTGTTGGGTTATAGAAAAGATTTTAGACTATGGGAGGAATTAGCCAAAATAGCCTCTGGCGTGTTTTCCTTTTTTATTATTGGATCAAGACTCAAGTTTTGGGCCATAGAAGGGAGCGAAGTAGCAAAGGCCATGTTTTATGTAGCCCTCAGTGGGGAAATAGACATACATGTGCACAAGTCGCTTGAGATGAAAAGAATTGCACGCACCAAAGAATATAAAGGTGATAATAGTATTGCAGCGAGCGTCTGAGGCGTCAGTCAAAATCAATCAGGAAATAGCAGGACAAATCGATGCGGGGTTAATGATCCTTGTAGGCATCGAAGAAGCCGATGATCAAGAAGATATCCAATGGCTTGCGCGTAAGATTTGTAATCTTAGAATCTTCGACGATGAGCTAGGCATTATGAACAAAAGTGTGCTAGACATTGGTGGAGATGTTTTACTTATCAGCCAGTTTACACTTCAGGCCAGTACCAAGAAGGGCAACCGCCCATCGTATATCAAAGCAGCTAGACCAGAAATAGCCATTCCGCTGTATGAGCAGTTGATTGAGCAGCTGGAGGCTGAATTGGGTAAGGAGATTCAGACTGGTGAGTTTGGGGCAGATATGAAAGTGAGCCTGACCAATGATGGTCCAGTCACCATTGTCATAGATTCTAAAAACAAACAATAATGAAGATTGAAGAGGCACAGCACTTGGTGGATGATTGGATCAAGAAAAATGGAGGCTACTTCAGTGAGTTGACCAATCTGGCAGTGCTGATCGAAGAGGTGGGCGAATTGGCACGAATCATTTCACGCAAGTATGGAGATCAGTCTTTCAAAGAGAAAGAAGGAGAAGCTGACTTGGGTGACGAACTAGCCGATGTGCTCTGGGTCGTGATGTGTCTAGCCAATCAAACAGGCATAGACCTGACCAAAGCGTTAGAAAAAAACGTGAAAAAGAAAACTAAACGCGACTCCACCCGCCACAAGGAAAATAAAAAACTCTGGAAGCAAAAGCCCCCAGAGAATTAGTTTCATCGTCACTTCGAAACTGAGCAGAGCGGAGTGAGAAGTTTCCAATGAACTGCAGTGCAGAAGGGGGTGCTTCCTCTCTGTCGATATGACGTCGTCGCCCTAGTTGGCCTTCAAACCAACTAGCCTACTGTTGCTCACTCATCCACCCCAAAATTTTATCCAATACTTCTTCTTTATCAATATCATTATGCGGCTCGTGCTTGATGCCTGACCATTGATGATAAGTGGCTAAATCACCCACTTTCTCAGCGAATGTTTTGGAGGCCTCAGAAGATGTGATTTGATCCTCAGTTCCGTGATAAATCAAGAGAGGGATCTTGTTTTTATGGGTATTTTCCAATGCCCAAAGCCCTTCTCGGAAAGTTTCGGTAAATAGCTTAGTCGATATTTTGTCATGAACCATGGCATCCGCTTCATAAGCCTGATTCACCTGATCGTCATTCGTCAGGTGCTTGCTGTTGAGGCCATTGGACTGCGTGAGCGAGGGCAAGAAGCGAGAAAAGAACTTGGCTAGTTTCATCTGAAAAGGTGCTGGCTCAAAAGCCAGTGCCAGCCATGGCGAAGAAATGATAGCCCCCACCAGCTCATTGGTGTTTTTTCTCAGCACATAGTTGGTCACGATATTGCCGCCAAGGCTATGGCCAAATAGATAGATGGGTAGGTCGTTGTATTCGGCGCGCGCATACATGAGTAGCTCCTCCAGATCGTCGAGTAGCATCTCGTGCGAAGGGGTGTGGCCTCGTTTGCCTTCAGACTTGCCGTGCCCTCGAAGATCGGTGGCATAAAAAGAGATCTGATGTGCGTTGAAAAATTCCGCTACATGCTCGTACCTACCGATATGTTCGCCAAGGCCGTGTACCATGCAAATAGCCGAAACGGGTTTTTCTACAAGCCACTCACGTCCGATCAGCGAAGTACCATCTTTGGCAGTCAGGATAAAATTTTCAACTTCTTCCATTCAGAGCTATTTCGTTTTTTGTTGGCAAGATAGATACCCACTCATACAATCCCAATACGATGAGTAAATGCAGAATAGGCATCATTGATTGATCAGGCTTTCGGTATGGAATACCTCTTCGACTTCGTTGATAATAACAAGCGTGTCTTCGTAGGTGGGAGATTCTACCAATCGTGCTCTAAACGGTTTGAAACCAGGTATGCCACGGAAGTAGTTGGTGTAGTGTCGGCGCATTTCGAAGATTCCTTTTTTATCGCCTTTCCATTCTACAGAAAATTTCAAATGGCTTTTGACAGCATCCATTCGCTCTGATAGTGTAGGGGGGGCTAGTTCTTCGCCCGTTTTCATGTAGTGTTTGATCTGATTGAAAATCCAAGGATTTCCAATTGCTGCACGGCCGATCATGATGCCATCTACTCCATATAACTCTTTGTATTGTTTGGCCTTTTGGGGCGAATCAATATCTCCATTTCCAAAAATTGGGATGTGAATATCTGGGTGGTTTTTCACTTCGGCAATCGGATTCCAGTCGGCCTCGCCTTTGTACATCTGTTGTCTTGTGCGACCATGGATACTGAGGGCTTGGATGCCTACGTCTTGTAGCCTTTTAGCTACTTCTACTATGCGGATGGTACTCGTATCCCAGCCTAGGCGTGTCTTCACGGTCACGGGTTTATTTACGCGCTTCACGATCTCCTCAGTCATTTTTTGCATCTTGGGAATGTCGAGGAGGATACCAGCACCAGCTCCTTTGCAAGCTACTTTTTTTACAGGGCAGCCATAGTTGATATCTACTAATTCTGGATTGGCTTCTTCTGCGATGGCTGCAGCTTCGCGCATAGACTCTATTTTTTCACCAAATATCTGGATGCCAATAGGGCGTTCGTAGTCATAGATGTCGAGTTTTTGTATGCTTTTGGCAGCGTCGCGTATCAAGGCTTCGGACGAGATAAATTCCGTATACATCATGTCTGCACCATTTTCCTTGCACACCGCACGAAACGGTGGATCACTCACATCCTCCATAGGTGCCAGTAGCAGTGGAAAGTCTCCTAATTCTATATCGCCTATTTTTACCATCTTGCTTTCTTTGGGTATTCGGATGCCTCTTTTTGTTTATTCCGATTATCCGAACATTTTTGCTGCAAATTTAATCCATTTATGCCCAATTCACTACATAGCCAACGGAGCCCTCTTTCATTATTATTAATTCTTGTGCTCATGAGTATGGGGACCTACCTCATAGCTCCCATGGTATTTATGTTTCTGGGAGTACAAGCGCTCGGCCTTTCTTTCGAAGAATATATGATGCGCATCAGTACAGAGCAACCAGTGCCCGCCTTGCAGCTGGTGCTGGTTTTGGTTCAGGGGGTATCTGCTGTTTTAAGCTTTATAGTAGTACCTACTTTATTTATTTGGCGATTTCAGGAGAGTACATTATCTAGTTATTTTATGAATAGGGGATTGTCAGTCCCAGTTGTACTTATTACAGCAGGACTTACGCTTTCGCTCATGGTGGTGAATAGCTTGCTGATCGAATGGAATATGCATGTGGAGTTTCCAGAATCCTTGGCGGCTACTTTTGATCAGATGGAGGAACAGGGGCGGATAATGACAGCGTATTTAACAGACTTTTATTCGTTGCCTTATTTTTTGCTTGTGATGCTCGTAGTAGCAGTAGTACCTGCTCTAGGTGAAGAGCTTTTATTTAGAGGGCTTATTCAAAAATATTTTCAAGGCATTTGGGGCAACCCACACGTGGCGATCTGGGCTACGGCGGTTTTTTTTAGTGCGTTCCATATGCAGTTTTATGGCTTTGTGCCTAGGATGGTGCTGGGTGCTTTTTTTGGGTACCTTTTTTATTTTTCGGGCAATTTGTGGTATGCATCTATTGCGCATTTTATCAATAATGGATTCACCTTAGTGATGATGTATTTGTTTCAGCAGAGAGTAGTAGCATACGATATTGAGGGCGCCGAATCGGTTTCGATCTGGCCGACACTTGTCTTTGCAATTATTGGAGGGTTTCTGTTTGTTTTGTTCAAAAAACAACTTCATATTACAGATAATTTGAGAAATGAGTAACTGGCAAAAAGTATTTTCGGATAAGAACGAATACCGTGCAGAAATAGTCATTGCAGTATTGCAAGATTCTGGGCTGCAGCCAGTAATGGTCAACAAAAAGGACGCAGCGTACCAGTTTGGCCATTTTGAAGTGTTGGTAGCACCTGATCATGTACTCAGGGCAATTAAGATAATAGAGAATGACATCGAGTTCAAGTAAGTTTTCAGACTTGGCCAAAAGGCTGGTCACAGGGGTAATAGGTGCGTTCTTTGTTTTGTTTGCCATCGCTTATCACGAATATGGATTTTTCGTCGTCTTCTTACTCCTTTGTGTGCTCACCCAATGGGAATTTTACAAGCTGATCATTGCCAATGGAATTGTGCCGTTGCGGACATTTGGTACCATTATGGGAGTTATCCTTTTTACCATGATTTACTTAGTAGAAAAAGGAACTATTAGCTACGATGCTTTCTTTATGATTTTGCCTTTTAGCTCCTGTATATTTTTCATCAAACTCTATAAAAAGGATGAAAAGAAGCCATTTACCAATATTGCATTTACCTTTCTGGGGATCATATATGTAGCGCTGCCTTTTTCTCTGCTGAGCGTGGCAGCCTTTATTTTGGATGAATACAGTTACCAAATCATCATAGGGATATTCCTTATTTTGTGGGCTAGCGACACAGGGGCTTATTTTGCAGGTATTCAATTCGGAAGGAGGAAATTATTTGAACGCGTGTCTCCTAAAAAATCATGGGAAGGCAGTGTGGGAGGAGCCATCCTTTCTTTGGCATTTGCCGTAGGGCTTTCGTATTATTTCAAAGATCTAGCCTTGTGGCATTGGATTGTGATTTCAGTAATTACGGTTGTTACTGGTACGTACGGAGACCTAGTGGAATCTTTGTTCAAAAGGAGTATGGACATCAAGGATTCAGGACGAAAGCTACCAGGCCATGGAGGGTTTTTGGATAGATTTGACGGATTATTGTTATCCATTCCATTCATCATCATATTCTTGAAGTTTTTTGTACAAGAATGATCGAATATTAAGGGCATTTCCTGTTTTGATTGGATGAATGTGTAATTTTGCATACCTAAAAATGACAACACAAAACACAAAAAATGGGATACATAGAGCCGGCTCCGATCAAGGATAAAGAGAATCCTTTCGAGTCAATGATGTCTAGATTTCACATCGCCGCACAAGCACTAGGCCTCGACGATGAAATTTACAATGTATTAAAGTCTCCATATAAGCAGGCCATCGTTTCGTTGCCTGTCACTATGGATGATGGTTCAATCAAAGTTTTTGAAGGGTATCGAGTGATCCACTCCAATATATTAGGTCCATCCAAAGGTGGTGTGAGATATGATATGGGAGTGAATCTGGATGAAGTAAAAGCGCTTGCTGCATGGATGACTTGGAAGTGTGCAGTAGTAGACATTCCATACGGAGGAGCCAAAGGTGGCATCCGTTGCAATCCGAGAGAAATGTCCGCAGGAGAGATCGAAAGAATGACCAGAGCTTATACCCAAAATATGCACGAAATCTTTGGGCCTGACAGAGACATACCTGCACCAGATATGGGCACTGGGCCACGGGAAATGGCGTGGATGATGGATGAGTATTCTCGTGCACAAGGAATGACCGTAAATGCAGTGGTGACAGGAAAGCCTATCGTACTAGGTGGTTCGCTAGGTAGGACAGAAGCGACTGGCCGTGGTGTGATGATCTCTGCCTTGGCAGCTATGGAAAAAATGAAAATCAATCCTTTCAACGCCAAATGTGCGATTCAAGGATTTGGTAACGTAGGCTCTTGGGCGGGTAAATTGCTTGAAGAAAGAGGAGTAAGTGTAGTTGCAGTTAGTGATATTTCAGGTGCTTACTACAATGATGGAGGCATCAATATTAATGAAGCCATTGCTTATAGAGATGAAAATAAAGGACAGTTAGAAGGCTTCCCAGGGGCAGAAAAAATTGATCCCGATGAATTACTTCTTTTGGAAGTGGACGTATTGATTCCAGCAGCGAAAGAAGATGTGATCACATTTGAAAATGCAGCGAAAATCAAAGCCAAGCTGATCGTAGAAGGGGCGAATGGCCCTACTTCTGCTAGAGCAGATGCGATCCTGCAAGAAAACGATGTGCTGGCAGTGCCTGATATTTTGGCGAACGCTGGTGGCGTAACGGTATCATACTTTGAGTGGGTACAAAACCGACTGGGATATAAATGGACTCGAGAGAGAGTAAACCGTAGATCCGACAGGATCATGAAGACATCTTTCAACAAGGTGTACGAAATATCTCAAGAATATAAAGTATCATTGAGGATAGCTGCCTATATCGTGGCTATCGAAAAAGTATCGACAACCTATAAATACAGAGGAGGATTCTAAGAATTCTCCCTTTTTCATTATTATGACCATTCACAAAGAAGGATACAAGATTCTTTTCGTGCTGTTGTGTGTATTAGCTTTAGCTAATTACGCAGTGAGGTATTTTCTACCAGCGCACGAACTCGCACAGCAGCTCGCTTTGATTGCCAGTTTGATTGTTTATTTACTGGTGTTGCAGTTTTTTAGAAACCCTAAAATAACTATTCAATCAGATGAAGGCGTGATTTTGGCTCCTGCAGATGGTAAGGTAGTAGTGATAGAAAATGCTGAAGAAGACGAATATTTCAAAGGAGAGCGTAAGCAGATTTCAATATTCATGTCTCCTCTCAACGTACATGTGTGTAGGACTCCTACAGGTGGGGTTGTGAAGTTTTTCAAATACCATGCGGGTAAATATCTAGTGGCTTGGCACCCTAAGTCAAGCACAGAGAATGAGCGTACTACTATGGTGCTGCAGCTGGCTAGTGGCACAGAAATTTTGGTTCGTCAGATCGCTGGAGCAGTAGCCCGTAGGATCAAATGGTATGTGGAAGAAAATCATAAGTTGAAGCAAGGTGATGAGTACGGCTTTATCAAATTCGGCTCCAGACTTGATGTATTTCTGCCCTTAGATGCTGAAGTCAACGTAAAGATCGGTGATATCACTAAAGGTGGACGGACAGTTATCGCTACTTTGAAGTAATTTGAATCAGATCCTTTTGGAGCAATGTATTCGACGGAACCTATTAAAGAACTTGTCTTAAGACAAGTTCTTTAATACCACTACTTCTCTATCCGTTAGATTTCTCCACTTGCCTTTAGGAAGCTCTTTCTTAGTGAGGGGTCCGTACATGGTACGGTCGAGTTTTACTACTTCGTATTCGAAGTGTTCAAATATCCTTCTTACAATTCTATTTTTTCCTACATGGATCTGTACGCCTATAGATCGTTTGTCGCTAGACAGGATGGCAATTTCATCGACTTTTACTTCGCCGTCTTCGAGTTTAATGCCATTGGCAATTTGTTCGAAATGAAAGGCAGTGAGTGGCTTGTCTAACTCTACTTGATAGATCTTTTTGATTTGGTAGGATGGGTGTGTCAGCTTTTGAGAAAGGTCTCCGTCGTTGGTGAATAGCAGCAGACCTGTGGTGTTTCTATCCAATCTGCCTACAGGATAGATCCTAGATTCTGTAGCTCCGTTGATCAACTGCATCACTGTTTTACGATTTTCGGGGTCATCCATCGTGGTGATGTAGTCCTTGGGTTTGTTTAGCAAGATGTAGGCGTAGTTCTGTGGTTTAATGACTTTATTGTTGAATTTCACCACATCTCCGTATTCTACTTTAGTTCCTAATTCGGTGATTACTTTGTCGTTTATTTTGATTTTACCTTCGGTAATCAATACTTCTGCATCGCGACGAGAACAAATGCCCGCATTAGAAATGTATTTGTTTAGACGAGCTGGAAAAGTAAGTGTTTCGAGCTTTGCTGCTGGTTTGTTTTGGCTTTTTGGATTTGTTTTCTTTCGCATAGTCATCTTAATTCATGCAAAAGTATCGAAAAGGAGCTGAGAAATATCAATAAACGAATTTCAAATCACAAATTAGCTCTAAACCCAGTGGCAGGCATGAGTAGGAAGGGGTGGTTGTTTTATTCCTGTTCCTCCCCTATTTCGTTTTCTTTCTGAACGAAATCTTTAATTGTAGGGAGTTCGTTGAGGCTATTGATACTAAAGTAGTCGAGAAAATTTTGGCTTGTGCCGTAGATAATGGGTCTACCTACGGCATCAGATTTACCTTTGATTTCAATCAATTCTTTTTCTAGCAGTTTGTGTACGGCATAGTCGCAGTTTACACCGCGTATTTGCTCCATCTCTCCTTTAGTGATGGGTTGTCGGTAGGCAATGATCGACAGGGTTTCTAACGATGAATTCGAAAGTCTTTTCTTGGATTGTTGCTTGAGCAATATCCCAATACTGGCTTGATAAGCAGGCTTGGTTAGAAACTGAAATCCGCCTCCGCTTTTTACGGGCTCAAATGAGAACTCGTCTGCTTGGTATTTATCTTGTATCTTGACTATGGCTTCTTCTATATCTGTAAGCGGCACATCTGCTTCAAACATCTCAGTCAAGCATTCTTTGATTTCCTGATCTGTTATCGGCTTTTGCGAACAAAAAATGAGCGCTTCAATATGATTAGCCAGATAATCCAATTAACCGTTTTGCTTCAGTTTAGAGTCTATCGATAGCGTCGTATGAGGCACTGCTCTCAACCTTTCTTTGCTAATTAGTTTCCCGCTTTCCTTGCAAATACCATAGGTGCCGTTTTTGATTCGGATCAAGGCATTTTCCAAGTTGGTCATGAATTTTTGCTGTCTAGCAGCCAGTTGATTCAAGCTTTCTTTTTCAGCAGTATCGGCACCATCTTCTAGTGTTTTTACATTGCCAAATGTACTGTCAGTACCAGAGTCACCGCTTCTAGTCAACGATTGTTTGATATAATTCAATTCGCTCTTTGCTTTTTCCAGCTTACCTAATATCAGCTCTTCAAACTCAGCTAGCTCTTCTTGAGAATATCTCGTTTTCTCTCCATTGCTCATAATTATAGCATTTTAATCCAAGGATAATTGGCGCAATCTAATTCAACGCAACTAAAAACAAAAGGAAAAATGCAGTCACCTTGAATAATTAATTATGCCTTAACGGGTTAGCTTAGTACAGGACTTTTAAACGTAATAACAGAGCAAAAAGTGTGTGTATTTGTTTCCTTGACGAAGGGTTTTTGTTTAGGCAGCCCAGCCCTCTCTATCTAGGCTTCTGTATTGTATGGCTTCTGCCAAATGTTCAATTTGAATGTCTTCTTTGCCCGCCAAGTCGGCAATGGTACGTGCCACTTTCAGGATGCGATCATAGGCACGAGCAGATAGGCCTAGTTTTTCCATCGCAGTTTTCAACAGGGTTTTTCCAAGTTGGTTGATCTGGCAAATGGATTTTACCATTTGCGAATTCATCATGGCATTGTTGAATATATTAGGGTGATCTTTAAATCGCTCTTGCTGGACCATACGCGCTTTGATCACTCGATTTCGAATCTCTTCGCTACTTTCCGTCTTGCGGTCTTCTGTGAGCTGGTCGAACGATACAGGAGTCACTTCTACATGCAAGTCTATGCGGTCCAATAAAGGGCCACTTACCTTGTTGAGGTATTTCTGAACTACGCCAGGGGCACAGACGCATTCTTTTTCGGGGTGATTATAATAACCACAGGGGCATGGGTTCATACTGGCAATCAGCATGAAATTGGCTGGAAACTCTATGGAAATCTTCGCTCGAGAAATAGTGACTTTTCGTTCTTCTAATGGTTGTCGCATGACCTCCAATACCGTTCGTTTGAATTCAGGCAGCTCGTCTAGAAACAGCACGCCATTGTTGGCTAAAGAAATCTCACCTGGCTGGGGTATACCCCCTCCTCCTACTAGTGCCACGTCGCTGATTGTATGATGTGGAGATCTAAACGGACGTGTGGCTATCAAGGAAGAATTTTCCTTGAGATGGCCAGCTACCGAGTGAATTTTTGTTGTTTCTAGGGATTCTTGTAGCGATAGCGGGGGAAGAATCGATGGCAGCCGTTTGGCGAGCATGGTTTTTCCAGCACCAGGCGGGCCTATCATGATTACGTTATGACCGCCTGCTGCTGCTATTTCTAGCGATCTTTTAATGTTTTCTTGTCCTTGTACATTGGCAAAGTCAGCATCGTATTCATTCACATGTGTGTGAAAGATGTCCCGAGTATCGTAGATCAAAGGTTCTATTAGTTGAGTGCCAGACAAGTGATCAATGGCTTCTTGAAGAGTGTCTACGCCATATACATTCAAATGGTCTACAATAGCTGCTTCAGAGGCATTTTCTTTGGGAAGGATGAAAGACTTAAAGCCTTGCTTGCGAGCTTCTATGGCAATGGGCAGTGCGCCTTTGATCGGGCGAATGCTGCCGTCGAGCGCAAGCTCACCCATGATAATGCTTTGGTCTAGTTCGTCAAGATCCAGTTGGCCAGAGGCTTTTAAGATACCTAGCGCAATAGGCAGATCGTAGGAGGAGCCTTCCTTTTTGATGTCGGCAGGGGCTAGGTTTACGATTACTTTTTGCCGAGGCATAGAGTAGCCATTTTGCTTGAGTGCAGATTCCACTCGGTGTTCGCTTTCTTTGACGGCTGAATCAGGGAGCCCTACCATAAAGAACTTCGTGCCAGCGATTACATTAGCTTCGATCGTAATGATGTGAGCATCTACTCCATATACTGCGCTACCGAAGGTTTTGGCTAACATTTAGATTGGTTGTCCGATAAATTAAATGAATTGACTAGGTTTTATTCTTCTGTTGCAGCTTCGGGTTTTTCTTCTTCAGGTTCTGTATCGGCAGCAGGAGCGGGAGTGCTGGCTACTGGAGGAGCGGGAGTTTCAGTATTAGACCTATCATAGAGTTTGGCTTTTAGATCTAGTATTTCTATTTCTAATGATTTGATCTTGCTTCGCTTAGTCACCAAATGGATGTTTTCCACGATAATTTCTGTGATAAATAAGATAGACCCTACAGCTCCCATCTGAAGAACAAACTTGATCAATCCAGTCCATGTGCTGATCCAATCCCAGTCCCAACGCAAGACGATATCCTCATAGTTAAACGCGATGAAAGCAGAAAAGGCAAAGTACATGAGGTATATGCCGTAAAAAAAGGATTTGAATTTTTTCATGCGTTTGAGTGTTGTGTCTTTTATAGCTGGGTAAATAATGATTGCATAATAACTTATGGGTCTATCGACAAGCAGCAATCTTGAGACTAATTTAAATATTAAATTAATTTTTATCTATCAAAGACTCCTATTCCTTTTTTCAGTTTTGAATTATTCTTTGAATTAATGGCAACGAACCTATCTCAAGGCGCATTTAATAGGAAAGAAGAGGAAAACAATACGCAATATTTTATATTGCATATTGAGAAAAATAATACCCTTTTTGATGTGTTCAATGAAAATGAGGTGTCAGCAGCCAAGTTATTAATGGAGTCATCAAATGTAAACATTATAGCAGCATGAAAGAGATTAATAAGTTAGTGGACCTAGTCACCCATGGTCTGAAGAGTAACTTCGATGTAATCAACCTAACTGGTGATGTCGACAATCCTGGAAAAGAGCAACTGCTCTACAATGGCGTTCTGAATGGAGATTATCCCACAGATGAAAGCGCTGCGGAAGGAATGTATCAATCAGATATATATGATCAGCGTTTTAGAATGCTGAAATCTCGATTACGACACAAACTTTACGATCTGCTTTATCACATCAATTTTGATGAACCTGGCTTTTCACATTCTGCAAAAGTGGAACTAGAGTGCAAAGAGTATGTGCATAAGGCTCATATCTTGTACAGACTGGGCGAGTTTTCTATGTCAGAAAAGCAACTTAATAAGTGTATCACGCTTGCCGAGGAAAATCAGATCACTCATGCGCTAGTAGAAGCGTATGAGCTTAAGAGCGATATTTTGTCTTATGAATGTAAGCCTACTGATTTTGAGTTGACGATTGATAAAATCAAATCATTAAGAAAATTAAGTACAGTAGAAAAGGAAAGTCAGGATACTTTTTTAAGGATGAGGATGCTCATGTCCAAGTCTATTCATTCTAGAAACACCTGTCAGGATCACCTTTCGAAGGCTTTGGTCGAAACAGAAAAAGCTTGGAAGAGTACAAAGTCTATTAATATTTTCCTGAATTATTATCAGTTAAATGTTTGGATTTTGATGTTAGATGAAAATTATACGGGTCTGTATAAGTTTAGCCAAGAAGCACTAAAGACAATAGTAAAATCTAAGGTCAATGTAGAAAGATTTGACCAAGGTTATAATAGCTATTTGGCAAGTAGAGCATTGCTCTCTGCGGAAAAATACAAGGAAGGGTATGCGGAGGCCAAAGTTGGGTTCAAGTTTATAGAGAAGTCTACTGAGCAGTGGTTTGACCACTCAGAAACGTACTTCCTTTTGGCCATGCACAATCAAGACTATAAGTTGGCAAACACCGTTTTGGATAGTGTGCTCAAAAACCCGAACTATTCTAGAGCTTCAGAGCAGATTGTAGGGAGATGGAAGGTATTTAGGATATATCTAAACTTCGCTATGCCAGGCAAAGAAATGCTCAAGCGTGTTCGTTTTTCGGATGTGTACGAAGCAGCAGATTATTACTATGTAGAACTCAAGGGCTATTACCTTACCCTGCCTTTGTTGGAGTTTATTCATCATGTGAATAAAGACAGGATGGATTTGGCTATGGCAAAGCTCGAAGAGGTGGATAATTATTTCTTTAAAAACCTGAACGAGCCAGGTAAAAATCCACGAGAAAAGCAATTTTATAAAATGCTAAAGGTGTTAAAAGCGTCTGGTTTTGATGCTTCAAAAACTCGAACAAAAACAGAGAAGTATCTGGAAAAGATAAGAGAAAAAAGGACTTATTTGCCTTTTTCAGATTTTGAAATCATTCCTTATGAGCACCTTTGGGAAGTGGTATTGCAAACAGTGGCTAAGATGAAGACGACTGCTGCTTAGGCTGTACGTTTTTTTCGAAGTATTTACACATCAGTGAGATCTCACATTTTTCACACTTTGGCTTTCTGGCGAGGCAGATGTACCTGCCATGCAAGATGAGCCAATGGTGTGCTTTGGGGATGTGTTCTTCTGGGATGAACTTGACTAATTGCTTTTCTACCTCTAGCGGTGTTTTGGCTGTTTGAGGGACTAGACCCAAGCGTTTGGATACACGGAAGACGTGTGTGTCTACTGCCATCGTGGGCTGATTGAAGACTACTGAGGCTATTACATTGGCAGTTTTTCGGCCTACTCCAGGGAGTTTTTGTAGTTCTTTGATGTCTGCTGGTACTTCTGAATTGAAGTCTTCTACTAACATTTTAGCCATGCCTAGTAAGTGCTTGGTTTTGTTGTTGGGGTAGGAAATGGATCTGATATAGGGAAATAGCTCGTCGAAGTTAGAGGCTGCAAGTGCTTCTGGCGTAGGGAACGATTCGAAGATAGCTGGCGTCACCATATTCACGCGCTTGTCTGTGCATTGAGCACTAAGCGCTACAGCTACTATCAGCTGAAAGGGGTTTTCATAGTGAAGCTCAGTTTCTGCTTCTGGGTTGTGCCGACTGAAATAATCTATAAAAAACTGATACCGCTCTTTTTTATTCATAGTTCGAATCTACAAAAAGGAGTGGCAATTCTTGTAAAGTCTTAGTTTAAATCCCAGCTGGATAATTGGATGAAAAGTTGAAAATTTTCTCTAAGGTAAAATCCGTGGGGTCAAACAGCAACCCGTCTAAAATGGAGCTATCCAATTTCAAGTCAAAAAATTTGGCTTCGAGCTCAGCATCGCACACTAATGCGTTTTCAATACTTGTTTTTTCATTTTCCGTAGACTCTCCATATAGATAGCGGAGCAAATCATTTTCGGTAAAAGTGGTGATCATAAGCGATGTTCAATTTTTGCATTTTCTTACGCAAATTGATCAAGGCATATCTCATCCGACCTAAAGCTGTATTGATACTGACGTTAGTGGACTCTGCAATGTCTTGAAAACTCATTTGCATATAGTGTCTCATTATTAAAACTTCCTTTTGTACTTCGGGTAATTCCTGCACAAGTTTTTTTAATAACGCATTAGTATCTTGTTTGATTTGGATAGACTCTACGGAGTCTTCAGCAAAAGCGAGCGTATTGAATACACCACTTCCATCTTCCATTACAATAGTTGGGTAACGTTTGTCTTTCCTAAAAAAATCAATCGCCAAGTTGTGCGCAATGCGCAATACCCATGGTAGAAATTTGCCTTCTTCATTGTATTTGCCTGACTTCACGGTTTTCACCACTTTGATAAATGTTTCCTGAAGAAGATCTTCAGCCACATATTTATCTTTCACGATCAAGTAAATAGTAGTGAACACACGAGACTTATGTCGAGCCACCAACTCTTCAAACGCCTCTTCGCTACCGTTTTTGTAATGTGATACTAATAAGCTATCACTAACACCAAAATTATTCATCTGTTTAACACTTTTGTTTAACGTACTTGTCTAGTCCATATTGTCATGTTTGGTTAAAGAATTGAGTTTTATTTTTTAGAAAGGCACTATCTCAAATGTACTAAAACCGAGACAATTTGCAAAAAATTAAATCTTATTAAAGTTCTATTTATTATTTATATCCTTCTATAAAATTCGATCAATGTCTTAGTACATTCGATTAATAAGACAAGAAAGGAACTGTAATACCCCTAAATGGGTTAGGGTCAATATAAATTAGAGGACAAATATGAAAGCAATTTGGAATGGACATGTATTGGCGGAAAGTGCGGATACACTTGTAGTAGAAAACAATCACTATTTCCCTCCTTCGGCTATTAAGCAGGAGTTTTTTAAAGCTAGCCCTACACATACCCACTGCCCATGGAAAGGGGAGGCCAGCTACTATACCATAGATGCAGGAGGTAAGCAGAATATAGATGCCGCTTGGTATTATCCATCAGCTTCTGATTTAGCTAAAAATATAGAAGGATATGTGGCCTTTTGGAAGGGTGTGGAGGTAGTGAAGTAAGCGGGGAAATAGATGGTGGTGTGCATGGGCCTGTCTATCTTTGTTGCTTCACATTTTTAAACAGTACATCGTGTCTACATTTTCAGCATTAGGTATTTCAAAGTCACTCATCAAAGGGTTGAACGAATTAGGAATTAAAACGCCTACCGAAATCCAAGAAAGAGCTATCCCTGTTTTAGTACAGGGGCAGACCGATTTTGTGGGACAAGCACAGACTGGAACAGGTAAGACGGCAGCCTTTGGTTTGCCACTTTTAGAACTGGTAGACCCTAAGGTGAGTCACATTCAGGGGCTGATTTTGGCACCTACTCGAGAATTGTGTCAGCAGATTGCCAAGCAGCTATTTAAATTCACCAAGTATTCTGACAAGGTTTTTACTGAAGCGGTATTTGGTGGTGCCAAAATAGACGAGCAGATTAGCAAATTGCAACGGCCTACTCAAATTCTAGTGGCTACTCCTGGTCGGTTGGTGGATTTGCTGGAGCGCAAAGCAGTATCGCTCGAACATGTTCAGACTGTAGTGCTCGACGAAGCAGACGAGATGTTGAGTATGGGTTTTAAGCAGGACCTCAACAAAATATTGGATCAAACAGCCTCCACTAGTAATAAGTGGCTTTTTTCAGCAACAATGCCCGAGGGGGTGAAAAAGATGATTCGCACTTACCTTTCTCAAAACGCAGAGCGTGTAGAACTGAAAAAGAAAGGTGCTAATGAAAATATTTCTTATCAATATGTGGTTTGTGACCCTCTAGACAAGTTGAAAGTTTTATTGTCTTTTCTTAGATCACAAAAAGAAAACCGAGGATTGATCTTTTGTAATACCAAAGCAGCAGTACAAACACTGAGTAAGCAACTTCAGGCCAAAAATATCGCAGCGGATGCGCTTGAAGGAGACATGAAGCAGAAGGAACGTGACAAAGTGATGCGTGCTTTTAAAAATGAAAGTTTGCAAATTTTAGTGTCGACAGATGTAGCAGCTCGTGGTATTGATGTAAAAGGGCTGTCGTATGTGGTGCACTATCAAGTGCCTGAGCATTTGGAGTATTTTACCCACCGAAGCGGCCGTACAGGTCGAGCAGGGTTGGATGGGCTTTCGCTCTGTCTAGTCAACGAAGCAGAGGTGAAACGTATCCACTTTTATGAGCAGAATTTGAAAATCAAAATGACGCGGATCAAGGATTGATGAAGCCGTCAGCTCAATATTGGATTGACCACCTAAGGTTATTACCTCATCCAGAGGGAGGATATTTTAAAGAAACGTATCGCGCTGAAACAGAAGTTTCTCTACCTCAGTTTGCAGGAATTCGCCAAGTCTCTACAGGTATTTATTTTTTGCTAACACAAGGAAATTTCTCCGCCTTTCATAGAATCCAGTCCGATGAAATGTGGCATTTCTATGCTGGAAATTCGCTCAGTATTTTTGTTATTTACCCTAATGGGGTTTTGAGTGAAATACGGCTAGGCTTAGATGTGGAAAATGGAGAAGTACCACAGGCCGTAGTGCCAGCCAAATGCTGGTTTGCCTCCCGTGTACATGAGCAGGGAGACTATGCCCTTGTAGGGTGTACGGTATCTCCAGGCTTTGATTTTGCAGATTTTGAAATGGCTGACCGGCAGGCACTTGCTGAGTCCTATCCCAGTCATTCTACCTTAATTACAACCCTCACTCATTCCTAGCTTATTTTCTTCTAGGTATAATACCCATTTTGAATAGCTCTTTCGGGTTTTGGCACAGGAGTTGACTATTCCTCTTTGAGTTTAGATTAGATTAATCACCACGTTGAGTGGTACTGCTCAGGTCAACACCCTTGTTGATTGGCAGTTTCTGGCAGAAGGCTGGAAGTAGATTAGTTGATTGGTTATGTTTTGAGTTTGTCCCAGGGGTGGTTCCCTGGGATTTTTTGTTTATAGGATAGACTCTCCGTTGAGATCGGTGGTCAGTACCTCACTCATGTAGTCGAAAAATGGGCGAATGTGCTGAAATTGTTTAACAATTGCTAGATGAAAATCTGGGCTCAATACTTCCGCTGTAGAAAACTCATGTCTGACCCAATACTGTTTGTATCTGAGCAAGTCGATGGCGGGATCATCTATTTCAAATCCTTTGGGAGCTCGCTTGAGCTGTTCACCCAGTAATACACCAAACTGTTTCTTAAAATTTTTGTTCGTAATGATATCGCGTAGCCTTTCGGGCTCCTGCTGTAGGTGCTTGCGGATATGCATCATGTCTTGCGAATTGGGACCCCAAAACCCGCCACCCACATAGGTATTGCCAGGTTCTAAATGGAAATAATACCCGCCTCTTCTTTCGGCGGTAGCTCTTCTAAATCCACCCCCAAAATAGGTACTATAAGGTGTTTTGTCTTTAGAAAACCGTACATCTCTATAGATACGATATAGGCTTTTTTTGCCCGTAGGTGTTTCGATTATGTCAGTTTTGTTGAGTTCGCCTAAGAGCAAGTCTGCAAACTCAATGACTTGCTGGTGCGCTTTAAGATATTGATCTTTGTTACTGTTGAACCATTCGCGATTGTTGTTGGCACTTAGCTGGGTCAAAAATGAGAAAGGAAAAGTGAGTAGTGAGGACTTGGGCATAGATTTTAATTTAAAGCAAGATAGCAAGGAATACGAGATTGAGGTTTAATAAAAAGAAAGTCCGACATCTTTTGAAAGCGCTTTCAATGTCCGTCAGACTTCTAGGAAATAAGGCTCTTTGGTGGTTAAATAAACAGACTAGGTTAAGCCCTTCAGAGTTGCATGGTCTAATCTTAGAGAACGCCTAATATTACCTGATACATATTCTTCCAATTGCCATTGTCTTTTAGTAATATTAATGTTTCAGCTATGTTCAAAACATTTTTTTAATCTAAACATTGAATAATGAGTGTAAAAGAAAATGCCGTCATCACGGTGTCTTTAGAAAATGGTCAGCTTGTACTGTCCGACAATGAAGGGAATCCGTTTGACCCTAAACATCCAGAAAAGTTCACCACTCAAGTGAAGCCTAACGGCAAAGCAGGATGGGTGGCTGGTAAGGGTATTTCATCTCTTCCGCTAATTAAAGTGGATGAAGGGGAAGACATTTTCAAAAAATTACCTTTTGAAAAAGACGGTGCATGGGAATGTAAGATTGATGGAAAGCATTCTGGCAGTGCCAAATATAGTATTACTTACCTTGCAGAAGGGAGTACAGAGCAGGTGACTATAGACCCAAGGCTCGACATTAAATGGCCATGATCAGGCCATTTGTACATATCATCATATTAGCCTACACTTTCGTAGGCTTTTTTTCATCTCCTACAAGCGCACAGGATCAGACGGCGGCGGATAGTTTGCTAAACGTTCTGCATACTGACGACACTATTTCTGATTCAAGTCGTTGTGTTTTGTATTATGAAATTGCATTTTATTCTACCGATCCGAGTGAAAGGATTCATTACGCAGAACAAGCATTAAAAATAGCAGAAGAACTGCAAAACGATCAACTGATTGCTTTTGGGCTGAGGTACAAAGGCAATGGATTGCGCTCTCAGGGACAATTGAGTGAAGCGATCAAACATTATTTAGACGCGGCATCTCTGTATGCTGGAAGCAATAAAGGTTTAGAAGCGGGTGTGATTTATATTGACCTAGGCGATATATATGCCATTCAAAACAATTATCAAAACTCGTTAAATTATTACCGTCAAGGGATTAATATTTTTCGTCAAAGTAAAGATTCCGTCAAGCTTGCCACCGCTTTGCTAAATGTGGGTGAGTTATACCGAACCAATCAAAAATTAGACTCGGCTATTGTTTATTTTCAGCGTTCAAAAGCCATTTTTAGCAAAATAGGCTATGCTATTGGTTTAGCTTATAATCTAGGAAATATAGGTTTGGTGTTGGCAGAAGAAGGTAAATATGAATTGGCCGAAGAGAACATAGCTAAGGCGACGGCTATTTTGGTGAAAATAGATGACCAATATCCAATAGCTGTTTTTCAAACAGCATTAGCTGACATTTATGCCAATAGAGGAGCGTATGATCAAGCGCTAGTATATGGTCATACTAGTTTGAAAATAGGCGAGGAACTAGGGCTTAAAGAGCAGATTAGAGATGCCAGCCTTAAGCTTTCGGAAATTTATCAGTCGGCAGGAAATTCTGATGAAGCCTACACTTATCTCAAGCAGTATATTGCTTACAGAGATAGTATCAATAATGAAGAAACCATAAGACAAATGGCTGATCTGAGAACGGCCTATGAAGTGTCTAAAAAGCAAGCCGAAGTGGATCTGTTGCAGGAGCAAGCTTTGCTCAACAATATTGTAGTATGGTGTGCTATATTTATAATAGCTCTGTTATTGATTCTTACTGTAGCTTTATTGAAAATCTATAGGATAAAAGACCGAGCGATAAGGATCGTGAGGGAGAGAAGGAGAGTCATTGCGGCGCAGCGAAATCAGCTGGATGAAGTGAATAAAACGAAGGATCGATTTTTTTCAATCATATCACATGACATCCGCGGGCCAATTAGCAATTTTCAGGGCATTTCTGGGCTGATCAATGTCTTGGCAGAAAGCAATGATGCGGATGGGTTGAAACAGCTTGGCAGTATGATGGAGGCTTCGGCCAAAGAAGTTTCGGTATTGCTCGATAACCTGCTGGAATGGGCATTGAGCCAAGAAGGAAAAATCCCGTATCATGCAGAGCCTGTCAAACTCAAAGAGCTTTGTCAGGCCAACCTAGGTATCATGCTCAATATGGCTATGGCCAAACAAATAGAACTGAGAGGCAGGTTGACTCAAGAAGTAATCGTAGATGCCGATAAAAATAGTGTGTCTACCATCATTAGAAATTTGTTGAGCAATGCCATCAAGTTTACCCCCGAAGGAGGAGAAGTGAAACTGGAAATAGCAGAAGTAGATGGCATGGGGCTTGTCAGCGTGATAGACACGGGTATAGGCATACCCAAGGATAAACTAAACGACCTGTTTCAGCTCAAAGGAATGCGTAGCAGCTGGGGTACCAAGGGTGAAAAGGGTATCGGACTAGGGCTTACCTTGGTATATGAGTTTGTACAACTCAACCATGGGCAAATAGAAGTAGAAAGTGAAGAAGGCAAGGGGACTACTTTTAAGGTGTACTTGCCATTGACAAAAAAGACAGTGCTAGCAGAGAGCAACTAGCACGGGTGCGTTATTGAGAGCTTAATCAATGAATACTTTTTGAGTGATTACGTCTGTATCCCAGTGCATTTTGATCACATATATCCCTTTGGGGAAATCTCTGGAATCGATGGTAAAATGATTTGAAACTGGCGTATCAAATACTACGTGACCTGTAAGGTTATACATCAAGCATTGTTTCGGAGCGTGAGTCACCGATATATCGAGCATCCCTTCTCCTGTCTTTAGTATATGGATGCTGCGGTTTCGCAAGGGTTCGCTGCTGACACGTATAGGGCCATATATTTTAGCTTTTCCATCATAGTCTATCTGTTTGAGTTGATAGTATTCTCCTTGATTAGAGTCGTCCAAAAATTGATATGTTTGTCTATTGCTTGTCGTACCAGTACCCTCCACTTTTCCAATTGTTTCGAAATAGTCTTGGTCTTCACTTCGCTGAATTTCAAAATGCGAATTATTTTGTTCTGATCCAGTTACCCAGCGTAGGGAGATTAGCTTTTTATGTAGTACACCAGTAAACGAAATCATGTCTACGGGAAGTGACGATCCTGCTTCAGTATAGGTGCCCCCACTAGAAACCGTGATATAGTCTTCCACATCACCTGATTCGGCTTCTGATCCATTGCTGGAAAATGTGCCACCAGTTACTATGATCTGAGGTGTGCCTGTAGCAGCAGCGGGCTGGGTTTCGCATACGCGCATCAGACCAGAACTATTCGTGTTGTCTACATTGCCACCACTCATATTTATGGTTCCGCCCTTGCACAAGTTGATATCGTCTCCTGTGGTACTAGATCCCCCTTCGATAAATAGTGTAGCACCATTTCTTATAAAAAAGTCATCAGTAATGGTTATGTCAGCTTGTATGGTGAGCGTAGCGCCATTTTGGATAAATACATCTGCTGGGCTAAAAGTAGAATTGGTCGAGATCACAGGGTGATATGTGACAATAGACCCACCATCTATGGTCACGCTTTGGGTGGTCGGTAGCGTATTGCCACTCCAGTTGGCAGCGTCGTTCCAGTTGGCACTCACATCACCTTCCCATGTTTTGGTGGCAGATCCTTGATTACAGCTGCTACAAGGCTGAGCGTAGGCGGATAAACTGGCAATAGATAAAGCGAGTGTACAAATTAAGTTTTTCATCAGCTATGGTTTGAATGAATAATAACAGCTTAAATAAAAAGCCGTATGATTCCTGATAGCTGGATGGAGCGCTGGTTGTTCGACTGAAAGAGAGAAGCTTTTCTGCTTCAATCAGTAGTAAATATAGTCGTACGCTTGTGCTATTTCCAAAATAATTGGCAACTAAATGAGCTTATTTGGTCTATAACAAACTGGAACGTAGTACCTTGAATAAATAACCTGGTAAATTATCCAAATTTTATTCGTAAACCTCTTAGGATTCGGTAGACGCTTGTAACAAGGGTTATTATCTACAAGAGGGAAGTGGGATGGTTTAATCTGGCTTTGGAAAGAGACCCGTTGCAACGAACCCTTTCATTTCAAAGGGGTGGCAGATTCATCGCAGCATTCAAACCGAACTATAATGTTGCAGAGAAAGTTAATAAGGCCATGCTTTTTGTTTCTCTCTGTTTATAACTTTTAAGAAGCTAAATAGAATTGTTGGCTCCAATATTTCCCCTTAAAACAAAAAAACCTTCTCAAATCAATGAAAAGGTGATTATTGTGGAGCATATCGGAGTCGAACCGATGACCTCTACGCTGCCAGCGTAGCGCTCTAGCCAGCTGAGCTAATGCCCCGTTTATAGGGGTTGGCAAATATAGATTTATTTTTGAAATTATCGCCATGTAAGAATTCACATGGCGATAATTAATCTTTAAACAAGAATATCTCCAGTCATCTCTTTGGGAATAGAGACTCCCATTAGAGTTAGTATGGTTGGAGCTAGATCTCCTAGCTTTCCGTCTTTCACTGGCTCTTTGATGTCTTCGTCTGCGAAGATGCAAGGCACCAAATTGGTCGTGTGTGCTGTGTTTGGCGAACCGTCAGGGTTCATCATGATGTCGGAGTTGCCGTGGTCTGCGATAATGATCGGCGTGTAGCCATTGGCGATAGCCGCCTCTACGACTGACTTTGCACATCCGTCTACCGTTTCGCAAGCTTTTACTGCTGCTTCGAATACACCTGTGTGGCCTACCATGTCGGGATTGGCAAAATTCAAGCATACAAAGTCTACTTCGCCTTTTTTCAACTCAGGGATAATGGCATCGCGAATGTCAGCGGCGCTCATTTCTGGTTGCAGGTCATAAGTAGCCACTTTAGGTGAAGGGCAAAGCAATCTTTTTTCTCCTTCAAATTCTTTTTCTCTACCTCCAGAGAAGAAGAACGTCACGTGCGGATACTTTTCTGTTTCGGCTATACGGATTTGTTTTTTGCCTGCTCCTTCTAGCACTTCACCTAGTGTGTTTACCAAGTTGTCCTTGTCGTACATCACCTTCACTCCTTTGAATGTGTTGTCGTAGTTGGTCATGGTCACATAGTTGAGATCGAGCTTTTTCATTCCTACCTCCGAGAAATCAAATTGTGTCAAGGCTTCAGTGATTTGTCTGCCTCTGTCGGTTCTGAAGTTGAAACAAATTACTACATCACCTGCCTTGATGGTGCCTAGTGGCGAGCCATTGGTATCGGTCTGCACGATAGGTTGGATGAATTCGTCGGTAACCCCTTCGGCATAAGAGGCGTCCACTGCAGCCAATACATCCGTGGTTTTTTTGCCTTCTCCATTCACCATAGCATCATAGGCGAGCTTTACTCTTTCCCATCTTTTGTCTCTATCCATGGCGTAGTATCTGCCAGTGATAGAGGCTATTTTGCCAGTGGTTTTGTCGAGGTGACCTTGTAGATCTTCCAAATATTTTTTTCCGCCTTTAGGGTCGGTGTCGCGTCCATCGGTGAATGCGTGGATCATCACATCTTCGAGTCCTTGTGCGGCAGCGCCGTCGCAAAGTGCCTTGAGGTGATCGATGTGGGAGTGGATGCCTCCATCAGATACCAATCCGATGAAGTGTACCGTTTTGTTGTTGCTTTTGGCGTAATCGAATGCTTCGACCAAAGTTTCATTTTTGGCTAGAGATCCGTCTTTGGCTGCCAGGTTTAGCTTTACCAAATCCTGATACACTACGCGACCTGCGCCAATGTTCATATGGCCTACTTCAGAGTTGCCCATTTGTCCTTCTGGCAAGCCTACAGCTAGGCCAGAAGCTTCCAGTTTACTATGTGCGTATTTGGTATAGCAAGAATCGATGAAAGGAGTTTTTGCTGCTTTGATTGCCGATACTTCTGGATTGGTGCCTATGCCCCACCCGTCCAGAATCATTAGTATTACCTTTTTATCCATGGTGCAAATATAGTTTTACTCACAAGCGGATTAAAACATAATGGCAAAAAAGGCGTCAATTTTCAATGCGTTTGGAGAAAATTTGGATTCTATTCAATGGAATGAAATTTTATTGAAAATATCCGAATTGGATGTGGGTGAATTTTACTTGTTGACAAGCCACTTTTCTGGATCCATTTTCACGTTGTTTTTCCAAACCTGAAATTGAATTTCGGATATGCCATCTGCGTTGGTGAATACTTCGCCTATGTTTTCATTGGCTTGGATGACTTGTCCTTTTTTTACATTCACGGATTTGAGTTTGGCGTAGAGCGTATAGTAGTCTCCATGTTGCACGATGACGACGCGGTTCATTCCAGGTACAAAGGCGGTGGTAGCTACTTTGCCTTCGAATACAGCTTTTACTTGTGCATTTTTCTGGGTTTGAATATCCACACCTTGGTTTTCTACCCAGATGTTTTTGAGGACGGGGTGGGGATGTTTGCCGAATTTTTCGGAAACGAAGCCTGACTGAACTGGCCATGCCAATCTGCTTTTTTTACTTTCGAAAGCCGTGGAGATTTTAGCCATATCTGCAGATAGATTGATAGAATTGGAGGCCTTTCCTGCGTTCGATTTTTCGATTTCGGCTTTGATGATCTTTGCCAATAAGTTGTCTAATCGAGTGACAGCTTTTTTGGTCTCGTCTACTTCTGCTTTGAGTTCTTTTTCTCGTTTGCTTAGTTCTTGTACTACTTTATTTTGTTTGGTTTTTAGCGAAAGCAGGTTTTGATTTTCTTTGATTTTGGATTTGAGCAAGATGTCTTGTTCTTCTTTTTTGAGGACAAGTGAGTTGACCTGCTGATTCATTGCATTTTTTACTTTTTCGATTTGCTCAACTTGTACTTCTCTGGCTTTGGTGTATTGTTCTAAGTATTTCAATCGTAGAAACAGCTGATTGAACGTTTGAGCAGAAAATAGGAAGGTCAGTTTACTGTAGCCCTGGTTGGCTTTGTACGCGTCGTAGACCATTTGTCCATATTCTTCTTTGAGATGTCCGAGGTCGGATTGGAGAGCATCTACGACCATAGACAAGTCGTTGATCTCCCCACTGAGGAGGTCAATTTCTTGAGTGATAGAGGAGATCAGAGATCGTCTTACTTCGATTTGTTTGTTGAGTGCTTGGAGTTGACCAATCGTAGCTTTTTTTTCCGTTTCTGTTTCCTTTAGAATTTTCTGTACTTCGGATATTTTGGCTAGGCTTTCTTTTTTTTCTTTTTCTATTTGGGTCTTACTTTTTTGGGCAAGTCCTTCAGAAACAAAAGAAAGGGTTGCGATCAGAAACAACCAAACAAATATTTTACATGGGTTCATACTTGTCAGGAATACTAAAAGTAAAGTTTAGGTCTTCTTTGTTGATGTTGATCCTAGAGTGTTTTATTTGCACTTTGGATACCTTTTTAGCCTTGTTTCTTTTGGATCTGTAGTTGATTTCTATGTTGATTTCAGATGGGATTACTTTATCGTTTACTTTCAAAAATTCTGCATAGTCTATGCTCATAGCATTGCCACTGGTGTCGCTTAATGCTTGTATTTTTTCTAGTTTCATAGAGTTGGAACCTATGAAATTCATTACGGTCAAGTTGTCTTGAGATTTTTTTACTTTGAAGTAGCCATCTTCTTTTTTGATGTCGTCTTCATTATTGATGGGCCAGATCAGATTGCCGATGATGATAGATTCTAGTAATTTCAAATCAAAATCAAAGTGATATTTATCTGATAGTTCGGAGACTTTTAGCACTTGATATTCTTTGTGAATTTTGTCTAGGATCACGATAGAATCCTTGGTGACGATACCTCTGGCAGCTTCGATCCCAAGCCCAGGAGTCAAGGAAAACCAAATGATGCTGTCTTTTTTTACGCGTATGTTGGCCGAAGCCTTGAGGTCACGATTTTCATCTTTGTATTTGATTTTGGATTTCATGGATAGGTTGTCATAATCCAAGTTGTTCAAATTCAGTTGATTCGATTTCGAAGAGAAGATTGCGAGTTTTTTGCTACAAGCAGTAAGTGCTAATAAGCCTGCGAGGCAGAGGATAAATCTATTCATAGAGCTGTTTATCTGCTATTTTTTTGTCGAGAGTCGTGGTATCATCCGCCATGTCTCTTGCGGCTTTCCATTGTATGATGGCTTCATCTATTTTGCCAAGCTGAAACAGGGCATCGCCGTAGTGCTCTATGATTGTGCCACTTGGCTCATATTGCAAAGCCAATTTTAAATATTTTTCTGCGCCAGAAAAATCCTCCATCATATACAAAACCCATGCATGGGTATCTAGGTATGTAGAATTCTCTGGGAAGTCTGTCACCAGTTTTGATGACATTTCCTTTGCTTTGTCCAGATCTTTCTTGCGGAGCGAAAGGAAGTAGCTGTAGTTGTTGAGCACATGGTCATTGTCTGGCTTGGCTTTTAGTGCTTGCTCATAGGCGTCGTCAGACTTGCTATGATCTCCCATGCTATTATAGGCATCGCCCAGTTGGCCATGAAACAGGCTGTTCATATTGGCATCGCGTGCAGCATAGGCTTTGCCTGCATTGAATATTTTTATGGCGTTTTCATAATCGTTTTTGATCAAATAAGCGGTGCCTTCGAAATAGTAGAGTGTAGCTTGATTTGGAAAATTTTCCAAGGCCATTTTTGCATGTTCGATCACGCCATCATAGTCCTCTAGTTCTAGGTCGAGAGAAAGTATATTTTGCCATATGTTATAGTTAGACCCATCTATGGCTACTGCTTGGATGTAGTATTCGCGTCCTTTGGCTCTTTCATTGATGTTATAATACAGATCGCCTGTCATAGCTAGGGCTTGATAGGAGTCTGGGTGGGTTTTGACTAAAGCTTCGGCCAGCTCAAGTAGCGGTTGGTTTAGTTCTTCGTTTGGCAGCATTTCCAAATAGCCTGCCATGGTTCGGATCTTTCTCGAAAGATCGAGAGTAGTGCTTTCAAAAGGGACTTTTAATACATCGATCGCGTCGGCATATTTTTTCTGCTTGCTATATGCTTCGGACAAGAAGATGTATAGCCGTTCATTGTTTTGATAATGGTCTACTTTAGATAAAATGAATTTTTCAGCTTCTTCATATTTGTCGTTAGATAACATCATCTGAGCGAGCGATAGTGCATGAGATGGCTCGTTGGGGTATAGAGCTACGAGTTCTTTGCCTTCTTTGATGGCTAGATCCAAACGATTCATTTTTAGATAAATCTGTTGTTTCTGAATCGTGATTTCTTCCATCGGGCCAAAATGATCTTGTGCTTTTTGGTAGCTTACCAGAGCCGCTTCATATTTCTTTTGATAAAACTGAATAGCAGCGAGTTCAAACCAATAATTTTCTGTGTCGGGAACTTCGCTGAGCATTTCTAGGTAAGTCTTTTCGGCTGCATTCAGATCGCCCAAATTGGTTTGGACGTGAGAGACGAGCAAGTAATAATACTTGTTTTTAGGGTTATAGCTTTTGGCAAAAATGGCATGCGGTAATGCTTTAGACATGTCGCCGTTTTCACTATAGATCTGCCCGATTTTATAATGAGCCGCTGCATTTTTCTGATCCAAATCTAGTACTTTCTGAAAGGCACTCATGGCCTTTGATAAGTCTTGAAGCAGGAAATATTTTTCGCCTTCTAGAAAGTAATGATCTACTTCGGCCTGTTCTTCTTCTGTGAGAAACTGGACAGGAGCTATACTGATATTCGATTTGTTTTTTTTCTTCTTTTTTTGAGCAAACGAAGATTGACCAAAGGTGGTCAGTAGCAATAAAATAAATATGGTCCGCAGTATTGTCATCATGGTATCGATCAAACGACCTGTCGCATTTATAGTTTGGGAGCAACAAAATTAACGAAAAACCTCTGTACCTGACTGGTTTTCGGTTTATTCATTTGTCCTTGATTCCCTTTTTTCAAGCTGAAGAAGAGCCCCTCTGTGTGCCCGAAGAAGCAAAGAAAAGGCCAAACCATTTGATAATTTAGGGAATTTTAATTCCGAATACTATTCGGCCAGAAAGATGCTTGCGTTCTACAAAGTAGGTGGTCAATACAAAGAGTAACACACCAAGGTTCCTAATGACAAAATTCAATATCCAGTTGCCTAAGTCTATGGTATAAAAGCAGCCTACGAGTACAGACGCATACAAAATATAGGCACCTATCCGTAGTACTTGATAGGGTACTGGGTAGTATTTTTTTCCAATAAGAAAGCTTAGGGAAGCCATGGCGAAAAATGAGATCAAAGTGACCAGCGCACTCCCAAAATAGCCGAATACAGGTATCAAGAGATAGTTGAGCACTACGGTGATTACCGCTCCTAGTATCGTGATGATGGCACCGTAGATGGTGCGATCGGTGACTTTGTACCAGACAGAAAGATTGTAATAGATGCCATTAAACAAATAAGCCATCAGTAAAACAGGTACTACGTATAAGCCTTCTCGGTAAGTAGGATTGGCTAGAAATACCATGCCGATGATTTCCAAATTCAGAGATATAGCGACAAAAACAAAAGCACTGAAAATCACAAATCCCGTCATAACACTGGCAAATAGTTTGGGAGAATCTTTGTTTTCGGCATTGGAAAAGAAGAAAGGCTCTGCGGCGTATCTAAAGGCTTGTATGCCCAGCATCATGAATACAGAAAGTTTGTAACAAGCCCCGAATATGCCGAGGGCAGCCATGCTGGTTTGGCCTGGGTAAAACCCTTCGGGTAACCAGATTTTGAGCAGTGCACGAGACAGCATTTCATTGGTAGCACCTGCCAGCCCCATGAATAGTAGCGGAGAAGCGTAGATCAAAATGGGGGTAAACCTCTTCCAATCGAAGGTGAATTTGAAACCGCCGAATTCTTTGATTAGTAAGACGATCAATAGCGAATTCGAAATCAGGTTGGATAAGAAGACATATTTAGCTTTAAATTCGAAATCGTAGTTTTCTAGCATGAAAGGTTGCCAACTAGAAAACCAGTGCCCTTCGTAGATATTCAAACAAAAGACCAGGAAAAAGATATTGAGCACCACAGCAAAGGTGATGTTGAAGAACCTGATGAGTGCGAATTTTTTAGCTTTTTTGCGAAAGCGAAGTCGTGCAAATGGTACAGCAGTGACGGCATCTACACCTAGCACTGCTGCTAACCAGTAAAACACCATTTCCTTGCCTGGATATTCGAGCCAAATGGCCAAGTCTGAGGCAAACCAAAACAACAAGCCTGAGAGGATAAGACTAGAAAGAATCAGCATGCTGGTGACCAGATTGAACAAGGCGGGTTCTCCTTCAGGATTTTTATTTGCAAACCTGAAATATGCCGTCTCGAGACCGTAAGTAAAAATAGGGTACAAAAAAGCCGTATAGGCGTACAGTTCGGTGACGATACCGTATTCGCCTGGCAAAAACACAGTAGTGTAAAGGGGTACAAGCAAGTAGGATATCATCCTGCCGATGATGCTACTTAGTCCATACCACATGGTGTCTCCAGCTAATCCCTTGACTGCACTCATGTATTAGCTAGCCTGTTTATTGTCATATATGGGTCTGTTTATTCGCCTTTGAATATCGGCTTTCTTTTTTCTAAAAAGGCGGTAGTTCCTTCTTTGAAATCTTCGGTGCCGCAGCATCGTGAAAATGAATTGGCCTCGGTCTGATAGCCATTTTGACCAGTAGTATATACTGCTTTTACGCACTCTATCACCATACCTACGGCTAGTGGTGCTTTAGTTTGTATTTTGGCTAAGATCTCTTCTGCTTTGGTTATGGCATCTGCCTTGGTATCTACTTTGTAATTGATCAATCTCAGACTCAATGCTTCGTCTGCCCCGATCATGTCGCCAGTCAGCATAAGTTCTAGTGCTTTGCCTTTGCCCACGAGCTGAGTGAGCCGTTGGGTACCGCCATAGCCTGGTATCACGCCTAGGTTTACTTCTGGTTGTCCAAATTTGGCATTGGATGTAGCTATACGCATATGGCAGGCCATGGCCATTTCGCATCCACCGCCAAGGGCAAAGCCATTGACTACGGCTATAACAGGTTTGGCCGAGCCTTCGATCAGGTCAAAAATTTCTTGACCTTTTTCTGCCAAGCTACGACTATTGACCTCATTCATAGTGGCCAGTTCGGTAATGTCTGCGCCAGCTACAAAGGCTTTTTCTCCTGCGCCAGTAATGATAATCCCTGAAATTTCTTTATTGTCAATGGCTTGCTCTATTGTGCTTTCAAGTTCAATAAAGGTTTTTTGATTGAGTGCATTAAGGGCAGATTCACGATTGATAGTGATGGTAAGAATGCTATCCGAGACATGAAGAGCTAATGTTTCCAGTTGTTCCATAACGGTGGTTAATGGTTTTTTCAAATCTATTTAATGCAGTTAAGTTAAACCAAGGAATGAGAGGGTTTTTCTTTTTTCATTGGATTTAGAGAGGTATGTTTTCGTTTGACCGTGGAAATACCCGCTCTCAACGAGTATTATTTATTGGTGTAAAAATTAGAATGTTCTTTGAGCTATAATCAGAAGGAACACAAATCTAATTGATATGAAAAGTAGTATTCTCGCCGTTTTGATAGTGTTTAATAGCTGGGCTGTACGGGCTCAATTTGAAACAAAAAATACCTATACAGGTACTTGGAGTGATACGGGGTCTTGGACTGCAGGACAACCAAACCCGTTGACTACTAATATTGATGACGAGGCCAATATCTATGGTTATATCACAAGAGAAGGTAGCCTCAGCTTTACCAATATTGGTAACAATTCTGACGAAATTATCATATATGATACCTTGGTAGTAGAAGGTAATATGACATTTGAAACTAACTCAATCAGCCTAAAAGTAGAAACAGGGGGATTACTTGTCATATTTGGTGATTTTGTGGCCAACAATAAGGTGGATCTTGAGAACGGAGGAACGATGGTCATTACTGGAGATATGACTCTAAGTGGGGGGCAGCAAGACTATATAGACAACGGAGGGGGATTGTATGTGGATGGAGACATCATTGGCAATGGAGATACCTCAGAAGCAGATAATGTGGATCGACCTTCGTCGGATTTGAATAGTGGTAATAGTGAAGAGCAAAGTCTTTATGAGTTTATACAGAGCGGTGGAAGTAAAGCATTGCCGATAACCTTGGGAAAATTTGAAGTAAAATCTATAGAAAAGGGAGTGCAATTGATGTGGACTACTTTGTCGGAAGAAAACTTTGATTATTTCGAAATATACCGTTCCGCAGATGGGTCTAATTTTGAAGTGATCGGAGAAATGAAAGGGCAAGGTTTTACCTCTGAATCGATGGATTACTTATTCGTAGACGAGTCGCCACTATACGGATTAGGTTATTACCGTCTCAATGCCATAGATTTTGACGGATCGAGTGAGATGTTTGCTGTTGTCAAAGTCTCTCACAGTCCTACATACCTAAAGCCCTCCGTGTACCCAAACCCTACACAAGGTCAGAACCTGTCAATTCAAATGAATTATACGGAAGCACCTATAAATCAGCACCTAGTGATTTCTAATTATGAGGGAAAAGTAGTGTTTGAATCTTCGGAATCACAAAGTCTGCAAAAAATAAATCTACAAGGGCTCAAGTCAGGGTTATATTTTGTCAAAATCCAAATTGATAATTTGATTTTTAAGGAAAAACTATTGATTGACTAGAATGAGTCCCCTCAATGTTTAATGGGGTTTTCCATGGTTATGGAAAGGTAGCTACTGGCAACGGTAGCTATTGTCTTTTCAACCACCATATTCACTTCTTCGCTTTACGAACAAACCGTATATTTGCCGAGTGATGGAAAACGATATGGACTTTAATACTTACTTAGTTTCTAAGAAAATAGACCCTGCCAAATTCAAGCAAGCAGAGGGCGATACTTACCAAAAATTGGAAGCAGCCTTTTTGCAATCTCATCCTGCCAGCTTTACTGCCCAAAAACTATTTTTGATTAACCCGATCAGAAGAAAGTACATGCTGTCAGAAGAAACAACAGAGGCGCCATCCAAACCAAAAATGATGTTTAAACCCAAAATGAAATAAATTCCAATGTACAAGTCATTAGAAGCCAAACTGAAAATTCAGTTGGAAGAAATTAAGGCAGCAGGCCTTTTTAAAACGGAACGGATCATTACTACTCCTCAAGGAGCCGATATCAAAACCAGTGAAGGCAAAGAAGTGATCAACTTTTGCGCCAATAACTACCTTGGCTTATCCTCTCACCCTAAGGTGGTCGAGGCTGCTAAAAAGGCCATCGATACACACGGGTTTGGTATGTCATCGGTGAGATTTATTTGTGGTACGCAGGATATCCACAAAGAGCTAGAACAAAAAATATCTGAATTTTTAGGCACAGAAGACACCATCTTATATGCGGCGGCATTCGATGCAAATGGTGGTGTATTCGAACCACTCTTTGGGCCTGAAGATGCTATCATTTCAGATGCACTGAATCATGCCTCAATCATCGATGGCGTGAGGTTGTGCAAAGCTCAGCGTTACAGATACAATAATAACGACATGGCAGATCTCGAGGCTAAACTCATCGAGGCCAAAGATGCCAAATGCAAAATTATCGTAACAGACGGTGCTTTCTCTATGGACGGTACCGTAGCGCAAATGGACAAAATATGTGATCTCGCTGATAAGTACGACGCACTGGTGATGTCGGACGAATGTCATTCTACAGGATTCATGGGCAAGACAGGGCGTGGTGTGCATGAACTGTGTGGTGTGATGGATCGAGTAGACATTATTACGGGCACTTTGGGCAAAGCACTGGGAGGAGCCTCTGGCGGGTTTACTTCTGGCAAAAAAGAAATTATAGAAATGCTTAGACAGAAGTCTAGACCTTATTTGTTTTCCAATACATTGGCTCCTTCTATCGTGGGTGCCTCTATCGCGGTGATCGATATGCTGAGCGAGACCACGGAGCTTAGAGATAAGCTCGAAGAAAACACGCTTTACTTCCGTGAAAAAATGACGGAGGCAGGATTCGATATCAAGCCAGGCTTTCATCCGATTGTGCCTATTATGCTTTATGATGCAGTACTGTCGCAGCAATTTGCGGCTAGGTTACTCGAAGAGGGGATCTATGTGATTGGGTTCTATTTTCCTGTAGTGCCTAAGGGGCAGGCTCGAATTAGAGTGCAAATGTCGGCTGTACACGATCGCCGTCATCTGGACAAAGCCATTTCAGCTTTTACTAAAGTAGGTAAAGAACTGGGTGTGATCTGATAAATGCATGAGGTATTTCATTGATCTTGCTTACGACGGCACGCACTATCACGGGTGGCAAATCCAAAACAATGTAGTCACCGTGCAACGTGTGCTCAACGAAGCACTGTCTACGATACTGCGAACGGAGATTTCCACAATAGGCAGTGGACGAACGGATACGGGCGTCCATGCCATGATGCAGGTGGTTCATTTCGACTATGCAAACGAAATCGTCGTGGGCCAGTTAGCCGCCAAACTCAATAGTCTGCTGCCACAGGATATAGCCGTACGGACAATCAAACCAGTAAAAGAAGGAGTGAGTGCGAGGTTTGAGGCAGTGTCTCGTGCCTATATTTATAAAATTCACCAATACAAAAATCCGTTTTTGCAAGGACAGTCTTATCAGTTTCATCAAGCCATTGATCTGGATCAAATGAATGCTTGCTGTGAGTTGATCAAAACCTGGAAGGATTTTGAAGCCATGAGTAAGGTAAAGACGGAGGTCAATAATTTTAATTGTGAAATATTTGATGCCTATTGGAAAAAACATAACGGTGAGATTCATTTTCACGTAAGTGCCAATAGATTTTTGAGAGGGATGGTTCGTGCCTTGGTGGGTACCATGCTAGATGTGGGTCAGGGCCGAATGACAGTTGAAGCTTTTCAAGCTGTATTAGAAAGTCGAGATCGCAAAAAAGCAGGGCGATCTGTTCCTGCGCATGGTCTATATTTGCGCGACATTATCTACCCAAAAGACATTTATCTTTAATTTCAATTCACAGCTAGATTAGTTTGGAAAAAGAAAAACCCGACGGTAAAATACTGGATATGAAAGTTCTGAAAAGAATTTTCGTATTCGTCAAACCGTATATGACGCAGTTTTGGTTATTGGTATTGCTCACCTTTGCATTGGCAATATTGGTGCCCATTAGGCCCTATCTGATACAAGTCGCCATAGACAACGACGTGGCCAATGGCGATTTCGACGGATTGGTGCATATGATCATTTTACTGATCGGGTTGCTGCTGGCACAAGCAGTGGTGCAGTATGGCCATACTTACTTGTCGAGTTGGCTGGGGCAGTATATCATTCGAGATATTCGTACGAGCCTTTACGAGCATATTCAAAAACTCAAACTCAAGTTTTTTGACAAAACGCCCATCGGTCGATTAGTCACTCGCAACATTTCGGATATTGAGACGCTGGCCGATGTGTTTAGCCAAGGCATTGCTATGATGATAGGCGATTTGCTGCAGCTAGTAGTGATTCTAATTTTTATGTTTTATACTGATTGGAAGCTTACGTTGGTGAGTTTGTCCACATTGCCAGTGCTCATATTCGCTACTTATATTTTCAAAGAAAAAATTAAAGTATCCTTTAACAGTGTCCGTACGGCAGTGTCCAATCTCAATTCTTTTGTACAGGAGCATATCACAGGGATGAGTATCGTACAGATTTTCAATAGTGAAGATCGAGAACATGAAAAATTTAAAGCCATCAATCGAGAACACCGAAAGGCTAACATTAAATCGGTTTTGTATTATTCCGTATACTTTCCTGTCGCAGAAGTTATTCAGGCTATTGGTATTGGCCTAGTAGTTTGGTACGGTGCGGTAAAGATGATTGATGCCGAATATCAACCTGGCGTATTGATTGCCTTCATCATGTATATTCAGATGTTTTTTCGTCCGATTAGGATGATTGCGGACAAGTTCAATACCCTGCAACTAGGCATTGTGAGTTCTAATCGACTTATCGATTTACTAGAAAACGATGAGCACATCTCCAACGAAGGTTCGTTTAACCCTGCCCAGCTCGAGGGCTATGTGTCTTTCAAAGACGTGTGGTTTGCCTATAATGATGAAGATTATGTACTAAAAAACATCAATTTCGAAGTAGCAGCAGGGCAGACCATTGCCTTGGTGGGAGCTACTGGTGCGGGCAAGTCTTCGGTAATCAACCTACTGAGTCGATTTTATGATATCAATAAAGGCAGTATAACCGTAGACGATCATGATATTCATGACTATGAGTTGAGTGCTTTGCGTCAAAATATTGGAGTGGTGCTTCAGGATGTGTTTTTGTTTTCCGATACCATCGAAAAAAATATTACGTTGGGTAACGTAGACATCACTCGACAGCAAGTGATGGATGCTGCGGAGCTAGTAGGTGCGCGTGAGTTTATCGAGCGGTTGCCAGGAGGCTTGGATTATAATGTGATGGAGCGAGGAGCAACCTTGTCTGTAGGGCAGCGACAGTTGATTTCCTTTGTGAGGGCTATGGTTTACAATCCTAAAATCATTGTGCTCGATGAGGCTACGTCTAGTGTAGATACAGAGACCGAAGAGTTGATTCAACAGGCCATAGATCGTATGATGAAGGGGCGTACGTCTATTGTGATTGCCCATCGATTATCTACAATACAGCACGCTGACAAGATATTGGTGCTAGAGCGGGGGGAGATAAAAGAAACTGGCTCGCACGACGAATTGCTTGCAAAAGACGGTTATTATGCACAACTTCATAAAATGCAATACAAGGAAGTCACTAATAAGAGCGCTTGAGTAATTCATCAAAAATATTTTTAGTGGGCATGCCTGGGTCGGGCAAATCCACCTTTGGTAAAAAATTGGCTGAAAAGCTCAATAGAAATTTCTTTGACTTGGATGTAGAAATTGAGCGTATGGCTGGCTGGGTGATTCCAGATATTTTTGCTCAAGTGGGTGAGAATTATTTTCGAGAGTTGGAGCAGAGTGTATTGCTGATGCTCATCAAACTCAATGAGCCGTCAGTGATAGCTACAGGTGGAGGGGCACCTTGCTTCTTCGATAATATGGATCAAATGAATAAGGCGGGAGTTTCTATTTTTTTGGATACACCGTTAGATACCATTGTGGAGCGAGTAAAAGAGGCCAAAAGTACTCGCCCTTTGGTCAATCAAATGGCTGACGGCACTATTGCAAGCGACATGCAGGCCTTATACGCGAAGAGACTTCCTCATTATAAGAAAGCCTCATTCACTACCAATTCGAATCTTGAAGACATCATCCTGTTCTTGGAGGCGCTTTAAAAATTGACCCCGAAAGTCACCGAAACATTTAAATTCTTATTTTTTATAAATGCCGTTGGGCTAATGTCTTGAGTGGGCGCTTCAAATGAATAGATAGTATAAGGGCTTCTGGAGGTGGTCCACGTAGCGTGCACTGCAGAAAGATCTATAAAAAATTCCTTGTTTCGATAACCAACCCCTCCAGAGATTTTACGAATACTATTGTCGATACTGCTCTTGACAAACGGATCTCCATCATAGCTATAGCCTGCTCGTATTCTAAATTTGGATACGCGAATTTCACTACCTACCCTCCAGTTGATTGTGCTTTGGTAAAGAGAATCTATGGCGTGGTTGTCGGCCGAGACATCAAAATCATCGGATTTGATTTTGGCAGTAGAGTAGTCGATAAAGTCTACATCTGCAGAGATAAACCCTAACTTACCCAAAAAGATAGCAGCCCCAGTAGTCAGTTTGAAGGGCGTGGTAATACTGTATTTGGAGTCTGTAAAATACTGATCGTAAAAGTCTTCTAAGGTTGTGGTTGTGGAGTCGGCGGGATTGTAATAGTCCCAGTTGTTGTATGACGTGAATAGGTCCTCGGAACTTTCTTCGTTCATCCAATAGTAGGTAGGTGTGGTGGCCGATATACCAATTCTGAAAAAGTCGACGGGCCGAGCTATTATTCCGAATGTGCCTCCTACTCCTGTGCCTGTAATATCAAGTGTAGTTTGAGTACTCACTTCGTTGATCACATCATCGTTTTGATTGTTGTATAAAAACTCTGACTCGGAATAGGTATTTTCATTGGAATATTTGATGGAGTTAATGTTGAGACTGGCGCCAAAATAAAAGATGTCGTTGTAGTTGGCGCCTCCTGCGAAATCCCAAGAGTATTGGCTGCCTTTGTTTTTTAGTGTTTCGTACTGTCTTGGATAGTCGCCTAATTCTCTTACGGAACCATCCTGATTGAAACCCATATATTTATCGTATCTAGTGAATTTAGGGTTGCTAGGGTCGTAATAATCACTGATCAAGTATTGATAATAGGCATCATAAGGGAGTCCAAGTTCTCCGAGTTGTTCCACAGGAGTGCCCCATGCTTGGTCTATCCACGAATCTACAATAGAGGTTTTGCCTAGTTCTTGATTGTTGTAACCGTCGTAGGTTATGTTGCTATGAAAATTGTTTTCTCGGGTCATGGTGATGGCAAACGATCCTCCTTTGAATTTGCTGGTTTCTATATCACTTGCCGCAAAACTAAAAATCACACCCATGTTGGCAATATTGAAATTGGCTTTGCTGTCGTCTGTCGTTACGCCGAAATATTCTGCTTCACTGTTGTAAAAATTAATTGAAGGCGTGAATGTGAATACTGAACTTCTATTGAATCCTAATCCTGCGGGGTTGGCATAGGCTGAATTGATATCTCCTCCCAAAGCAGCCTGAGCTCCTCCGATAGCCTGAGTCCGAGCTGAGCCTATAGCGCTAGTACGGCTGTACTTCAGGGCGTCGTTGTAGTATCCGATTTGAGCCACAGAGCCCGAGGCACATACCACGATTGTAAAAACTAATAAAGTCAGTCTTTTCATAGGTGTTAATTATTTTGAGTGAGCCTATATTTATCGACCTCTTGACGATGACCTACTAGACCCAGAAGACCTGCTTGGAGTACTGGATGATCGACTCGGGGAGCTGCTTCTGATATTGCTAGATCTAGATGGCGAAGCGTATGACCTCGAAGGGGTAGATGTACGACTGTTGGAATAAGAGCTTCTGTTGGTGTTTGAAGAAGAAGTCCCTGAACTGTATCTTCTGGAATTGCTAGAAGAAGAGCTGTTGCTTCTTACTGCAGAGCTTCTGGATGAAGTACTTGTTGTGTTGGATTGATAAGAGCTTCGACTATTGGAGGCAGTAGAGGAAGACCTAGTGTTGCTGATATAACTGTTGCTAGACGGAACGGTGTTTCTTGAAGTCGTTCTACTAGATACATCTGCCAGCCTAGATCTAGATGTACTTACATTGGCCTTTCTTAGGTATTCGTTTTGTGTGTTGGTTTGGTTTTGAGGTGCTCTTGTCGTAGAAGAGGACGTACGTGTTCGGCTACTACCACTAGTACTTGATGCTACACGGGCTGTACCACTGACTGCCGTAGCCGAGCTGGTAGATCGAGTAGGTCTGGTAGCCGTCATCCTAGAAATGTTTTCGCTTGGTGCAATGTTAGAGCCTCTGCTGTAGCGTGCGCCACGGGTTACGTTTTTGGCATAATTACCATCCCCTCCACTAGCCATATAGTAGCCATATCGGTATCCATTGTAGAACCCTCGATCATAGCCATAGTATGGGCTGTACCACCTGTAGCTGTTGTAGCTATAGGGACAATAGAACGGGTCATAGTAGCCGCCATATCCTCCACCCCAGCCGTAGCCGAAGCTTAATCCATAGGACCACCCCCCCCAGTTATTGTAGCTCATGTTGTAGCTAGGTCCCCAAGCGTTGTATCCACCACCGTAAGGGTTTCCATACCCTCCGCCATAGTAGTTGTTGACTACAGTAGATTCATTTTGTCTGTTGTATTTGGGGTCGTTGTAGAAGGCCTGATCGTCATACTGTGGAACACCTTCTCCTTCTACATAATAGTCCTGACTGCTGTAAGTTTGGTTTTGATCATTTGTATTTGTTACTGCTTCAGTCTGGCTAGAATAGTCAGCTCCATTAGAAGATTCACGTGCTTGTTGCTTATACTTTTCTATATATTCTGGGTTTACTTCTTTGGCAGAATATGAGGCATTATTGTAGGTGTTATTCGAATAGGATTGGTAGGCTGTACCTGCGTCAGTAGGAGCAAAAGATTCGTTGTCTGCGTATTTGATTTTTTCACGGTCGTTTTTCGAGAAGTACATATCGTCATATTCTTCTTGTGCCCATGCAGCATGGGACATGCTTAGAAGAATAACTAAGGCAGAAAGGGCAGCGAATTTGTAGTATCTGTGTATCATGACGACCTCCTAGTTTAAATGGGATGACATTGATTTTTATTACTGGACAACCTATTATATTTGTGTCCAATTTTTTCTGGACTTGGCTTGTAAAAAAGCAATATCCATACCAAAATTAACGAATCAAGATGAGTAAAGGATTACCAAAGCGGAGCGAAGATTATTCTTTGTGGTATAATGAATTAGTGAAAAGGGCAGATCTTGCTGAAAACTCAGCAGTACGTGGTTGTATGGTCATCAAACCATATGGCTATGCCATATGGGAAAAGATGCAAGCCACCTTGGACGAGATGTTTAAAGACACGGGTCATTCCAATGCCTATTTCCCTCTGTTTATACCTAAATCTTACTTGAGCAAAGAAGCTGCTCACGTAGAAGGTTTTGCTAAAGAATGTGCGGTAGTTACTCATTATCGTTTGAAAAACGATGAAAACGGGAAAGGCGTAGTTGTAGATCCCGAAGCCAAACTAGAAGAAGAGTTGATTGTAAGACCTACTTCAGAGACGGTGATATGGAATTCTTATAAAAATTGGATTCAGTCTTATAGAGATTTGCCTTTGCTGATCAATCAGTGGGCCAATGTAGTGCGCTGGGAAATGAGAACGCGTTTGTTTTTAAGAACGGCAGAATTTCTATGGCAAGAAGGCCATACCGCTCATGCTACCAGGCAAGAGGCTATTGACGAGACTGTACAGATGATGAATGTCTATGCGGACTTTGCCGAAAACTATCTCGCTTTACCTGTACTTCGCGGTGTGAAAACGGAGAGCGAGAGGTTTGCAGGTGCAGAAGACACGTATTGTATCGAAGCTTTGATGCAAGATGGCAAGGCTTTGCAAGCAGGGACGTCTCACTTCTTAGGGCAGAATTTTGCGAAAGCATTTGATGTGAAATTTGCAAATGCAGAAGGCGGAGCCATGGAATATGTATGGGGTACGTCTTGGGGGGTGAGTACACGATTGATGGGAGCACTTATTATGGCACATTCTGACGATCAAGGATTGGTGTTGCCTCCTAAATTGGCACCCTTTCAGGTGGTGATTGTACCTATTTTCAAAAGCGACGAGCAGCTAGCCGAAATAGCTGAAGTAGCTTTGAAAATAAAAGAAGATTTGAAAAGAATTGGCATCAGTGTGAAGTTTGATAATCGCAAGACACACAAGCCAGGATGGAAATTTGCAGAGTACGAACTCAAAGGAACGCCTGTGAGAATTGCGATCGGACCAAAAGATTTGGAAAACAATACAGTGGAGGTGGCACGTAGAGATTTGCTTGAAAAGAACGTGATGCCATTGGATGATAGTTTTGCGCAAAGCATATCTGAATTGCTTGATAACATCCAAGAAACGATTTACAAAAAGGCTTTGGATTATAGAACTTCGCGGTCGTTTGAAGTAGATACATACGATGAGTTCAAAAAGATCATCAACAGCGAAGAAGGTGGATTTGTATATGCACATTGGGATGGCACTGCCGAAACAGAGGAGAAGATCAAGAACGAAACAAAAGCGACGATTCGTTGTATTCCCATTGATCAGAAGGAAAAAGAAGGTAAATGTGTCTATTCGGGCAAACCGTCTAAAGGTCGAGTAGTATTTGCAAAAGCATATTAATAACCATAGGGTTGGGGAAATACCCAACCCTATTTCGTATATTAGAATTCTCATATTAAACCACCCAAATTGCTGGACTACTTTCTTATAGCGTTTATAATCCTTTCAGGTATTGCACTGATTATCGTGGAGATCATTTTTGTGCCAGGCACTACGGTGGTAGGTGTTTTAGGCCTTTTGATAGGTCTTTATGGAGTGTATAGAAGTTATGAATTGTATGGTAGCGAAACGGGGCACTGGGTATTGGCAGGGTCTATGGTTTTGGGACTTGTAGTTACCATTTTCAGTTTTAAATCTGGTGCTTGGAACAAATTTTCGAATAAGAGTGTAATGAAGACGCCCGTAAACGAAGGGCTGACGTCAGGATTGGAAATAGGGAAAGAAGGCTTTTCTATCTCTTCATTGAAACCAATAGGCAAAGCCGAATTTGACAATAAAACATACGAAGTGACTTCGCTTGGAAATTTTGTAGAGGAAAACAAAACTGTTAGAATTATCAAAGTAGAGCGAAATAAAATATTTGTTGAACCAATAAACTAATACCTTGATGAGTAGTATGATGATGATTTTTGCGCTTTTTGGAGCCATAATCTTATTTTTCACCTTTCTGTATTTTGTTCCAGTCAACCTCTGGATCACAGCAGTATTTTCTAATGTGCGTGTAGGGCTGGCAGAGCTGGTTTTTATGCGAATCAGAAAAGTACCGCCTTCATTGGTGGTTAATTCTTTGATTACTGCCACTAAAGCAGGTCTCTCTGTGACTTCCAATGAATTGGAAACGCACTATTTGGCTGGCGGAAATGTGCCTAGTGTAATTAAAGCTTTGATTTCTGCAGATAAAGCAAATATTGCTTTGGAATTCAACCAAGCAGCAGCTATCGATTTGGCAGGTAGAGATGTATTCGAAGCCGTTCAGATTTCGGTAAACCCTAAAGTAATCACTACACCAAGAGTGGCTGCAGTAGCTTCGGACGGTATTCAGCTGATCGCAGTAGCTAGAGTCACCGTGAGAGCCAACTTGGCACAACTTGTAGGTGGAGCAGGGGAAGATACTATTTTGGCTAGAGTGGGAGAAGGTATTGTGACCTCTATCGGTTCGGCAGTGACCCACAAAGAAGTACTAGAAAACCCAGATAAAATCTCGAAATTAGTACTTACTAGAGGTTTGGACGCAGGTACAGCTTTCGAAATCTTGTCGATCGATATTGCAGACGTAGATGTAGGTAAAAACATTGGTGCGGACTTACAAATAGATCAAGCGGCGGCAGATTTGAAAGTAGCCGAAGCTAAAGCAGAAGAACGTAGAGCCATGGCGGTAGCCGTAGAGCAAGAGATGAAAGCCAAGGCACAAGAAGCTAAAGCCAAAGTAATCGAAGCGGAAGCAGAGATACCAAAGGCCATGGCACAAGCCTTCATCGATGGTAATTTAGGAATCATGGATTATTACAAAATGGACAATATCAAAGCCGATACGGAAATGAGAGAGTCTATTTCTAAACCTAAAAGCTCAGGATCGGCTAGCAAGAAGCCTTCCAAATAAGTGTTAAAAAAATAAGTTGACGGGCATCTTCTGGTACCTCCATGGCATTAGTGTTATAATGCAGATAAAGTCATGGATATCGAGGATGCCCGTTTTTTTTGTGCCCAATTTTCTGCTTTTGGGGCTGTTGGTCATAGGGATAAGCACAGTCAGTTGGGCTCAAAAAGTGACTATTCACGGTCAGGTATTGGACGGAATGAGCCTCGAAGAATTAGAAAATGTTCATGTCTATTTAGAAGAACACGTAGGGACTACCACGACTATTGAAGGGCGGTTCGAATTTGAAGTACAGCATCTAGATACACTTCATTTTTCATTGGTCGGCTATGATTCCCTTTCATTAGTCATCACCAGTGTAGAAGAGGTACAGAAAGTCATCTTGGCGATGCACCGTAGTACGATCATACTAGAAAGTGTGGAAATTGCCTCAGACTATCAAGCGAACACCATCATCAAACAGCCCGAAAGGCAAGTGTACCACGTTCCAGGTGTCAAATATTCTACTCAGCTAGCAGAAAAAAACTATCATATGGGAATGGCTGCTGTAGCGAGCCCAATGACGGCTATGTACCGTGCTTTTAGCAGGAAGTACAAAGAAGAAAAAAAGCATCACCTATACATGAAAGAAAAGCAAACTGAAGATGAGGTGTACAACAAAGCCAAAGAAAACCTAGACAATGCTTTCAATCACATTGAAGAATATTTTGACGATTACTATTATAGAGATTTTATGCAGTATACAGGTCTTTCGGTTCGGTACGTGTCCTCATGTTCTATGTACGAGCTGATCAAAATCCTGCCTCAGGCAGTCAAAAGATATCAAACACATCTGGAAGAGGAAGGAGCAGAGGAGTAGTCTTTCATATTGTCCCCAATAAAAGCAAAAAGCACAAAACTCGATGTTTGTGCTTTTTTTAATGATCAACATTGTTAGCGGTTAGTTTTTGAGATTTTTCAAAAACTGCTGACATGCTTGATCATTGCCAAGATATTTTTTTCGCTCTCCAATGACGGCGTACCAAACATTCTCTTCGCTGCTGAAGAGTAATTTAATTCCTTTTGATACTAAAGATTGCGAAATACTCATAGCTGGTGAGTGTTACTGATCTTGTGAATAGCAAATTTGCTTTAAATGTGGTAAAGTTGAAATAGAGTAATAACTTAATTGACTACTAGGGGATTCTCTTATAAATGAAATTTTTTAATATTAAAATCCTAAAACCGAGCACCTAATACTACCGTCTCTTTTTGGATGGATTTATTACCGTCTCCGTCGAAGGTTTCGAATACTACCAAGTAGTAACCCACCGTAGCTAGTCTGCCGTTATCGGTAGTGCCGTCCCAAGTATAAAAGCCAGAAATTGAGAGCAGCTCTCCCTCCGCAAGGGTTTTAACAATATACCCCGCCGTAGAGTAGATATGTACATTGGCGAAGTATCCAGACTGATCTAGCTGGTAGCTGATGGTGGTGTAGTCATTCATCCCAGTGTTGTCTGGTACAAAAACCTTCGGGTCGATGGAGACCGTAGCGGACGACTGTATGTGAGCTTGAAATTGAGAATTGACAACACCAGGAGTGGCATAGCCTGCCGTACTGGCGGCAGATTTCCAGCTGTCAGGATTAAAACTCTCCGCCTCGAAGGAAACGCGCTCAAGAGATACGCCTTCGTCGTCGTCGAGCAGATTGAAATGGTAATCGTCTTGGTATTCCATTTGATCAATAATCAAAAGGTCATCGTTGACCAGAATTACGGAGTCGCCAGTGTCTGCAAAATTAGGAAAGCTCCCCATAGCAATCATACGCTCAGCATCCCCTTTAGGATATTCAATGATGAGAATATCTGGCTCTGGTGTGAGCGCTAGATATTCCGCGGGGTTGATGACGAGGTGATCCGTGCTGATTAGTTTTAGGTCACTTGTTTTATCACCTAGACCCCAGTTTTTTAGATTAATAGCTTTGTCAGAATTATTGTAAATTTCGACAAAATCCACTCCGCCAGATCTCGGGTTAAATAACACCTCGTTGATCACAATGTCATTTGCCTCGGCTGCTTCGGGTAGTCTCAGAGAGGCGGTATTATGATCGCTCTGGATGATATTGAGATTGCAGTCTGCCACATTTGAAAGTGTGACTTTGTAAGATTCGCCCCCACTTAATGCTTCAGCGAGTTTTACTTCTATTTGAGCATTTTGTGGATCTAGGAGAGTCAGATCTGCGATGGTTCGTGCCGGCGCAATGGTCAGGCTTGTATGGGCAAATGATGCTGGATTTAGTTTTTCATTCAGGGTCAGCTCCAGTGTTTGGGCATCTGCCGCAAGGGCACTGAGTAGCTGAGGTCCGAAGTTGTCGGGGTTAGATGCCTGTACCGAATTGGCTAGGCCAGGCGTACCTCCTTTGATATTTGAGGAGGCGATCCAGTTGCTCTTTTCGCCACATGGGTTGCTTGTGTCTATCATCTCTAGTGACCACCCACCGTCTTCTTTTTCACTGTCCTTGTACCAGCTGGTGTTGTACGAAGTACTGAAAATTTGTTTGGAATCAGCATAGATAGAGATGGTTTCTCCTGTATTGTTGAACGAGGGAAAACTGGTAACTCCCATGACAGAAACGCCAGGAAAATCACTCGCATTAGAAGTGGAGGTAAGTACCATGTATCCACCACTAGGCACTTCTCCCGATAGGAGCGTGGTGCTACCGCCTTCATCTACGAGGCTCAGGCCAATCAAAGAAATGGATTGATCTGTGGTATTAAATATTTCTAAATATTCGGCATCTGTGAGCCCTACTTCTGGTGTAGGATCTGCCATGATTTCGGTAATGATCAAATCTCCAAAGTCGGGCACATTAGGCGCCGTAAATGTGAAAGGTATTATGTGACTAGTGAGTGCATTGTCCGATAGATCTTCTATGTTTTCTAGAGAAAGGTTATAGTCTTCTCCTTCTTGAAATTCACTATTAAATGCTAATAATACCGATGAGTCGGCTAGTGTGTACTTGGCGTCGATGGGTTCGCCTATATTGGGTATTACTCGGTAGTTACTCAAAAATTCTGCAGAATTTTCATTTAAGGGTTCCGAGTATTGTAGCCAGATGGAATTGGTATTTACGATGAGGTAGTCTGATACCGCTGGAGCTGTTTGGTCGTTGGTCACTGTAGTGAAATAATCAGGCAAGCGATGACCGAATACATTGCTGAGATCTTTCCAAGAAATGGTATGAGCTACGTCGGCAGCCAATGCTTGCTCAAAGGTAAGCCTCAAAGTCTCAGGGTCGTCGGCATCTACGACAGCAGCTAGACAGTTGCCCAGCGAGGGATTGGAGCTGAAGTTGGAAAGTAGGAGTGTTTGTCCCTGATCTAGCGCCACATCAAAGGCAATAGCCACAGAACGATCTCCTACTACAGAGCCAACAGATACTCGGCTATCAAAGTCAAAAGAGTAGTCGGTTACAGATAAGGCATTTAAGTTGACATCATTCACATTCACCACTTTTAGTGTATAAGTGGTCTCGTCTTCAAAGCCAATATCAAAGGTCACAGTAGTGACTCTTGGGGTACTAAATGTAATGGAACTGGCGGGTTTGCCATTGAGTGTGTAGTTGGCCAGTACATCTTTTGAAGTGACATTAGGCGTCTTATTAAATTCTATTTGAAGACTCTGTGCACTGAGCGGGTTTATTGTCGAGACATAAAATACGTTATAATCAAAATTGGTGTCGATTGCCGATGAGAGTGTATTGCTTCGGACATCACTGATGTTAGAAATACGAAGGGGAATATTAGCCACTTCTGGTAAGCTAGATGACAGGTGGAGATAGACAAGATGCGGATACTCTAAGTTCAAGGTTGCCGAAGTAGGCAATGCCCCGTTTACGGTGTAATTAGCCGCATTTTCAGCAGAGGTTTGATCTACACTTTCGTTAAACCAAAGTATAATCCGATCTGCAGATTGGACAATCACGCTGTCTAGTTCAGGCGCAAATATGTCGTAGACAAATGTTTCTCTAATTCTGGTTCTAATCTCGTTGGCATACAAATCTTTGACCTCGTCGATATACAAATCAAATTCGACTTCTCGCTCAAAGTCTTGAGCAAATTGCAGGGTAACCGTTTTCTGATCTGCCGCCAGTGTGGCTTTGGAGGGAAATATATCCTCGTACTCATAGTTTTCTTTTGATTCAGCAGATTGCTTCCCCACCTTTTCGGTAAAAATGATTTCGAGAGAGGAGGCAGATGTTACGGTCAGCACATCTAGCTTGGGAGGCGACGTATCATACTCAAAAGTAATATCGGGTGTGGTCAAAAAATCGAGAGTGGTATTCTGAACATTGGCTACTGACAGTATCAGTTCTTGATTGTCATCAAAATTATTGGCGAAAGCCAAATGAACCAACCTCGAATTGGAGCCGTCCAAAAAGGCAGTGACAGGATGATCCACACCGTCGTTGACAAAGTAATTGGCTGCAGTGCTGGCACTAATGGGCTCAAGGTTTTGTTTGAAATAGATGTCGAGTAGGTTGATGCCCATGACGTGCACGGTATCTATTTGCTGAGATAGGGTAAAGGGTGCCATGATCGGAGTTGCAAGTGCGTTGCCTTGGAGGTCTTCGAGTAGGCTGATGGTGAGGGTGTTTTCTACATTTAGCACAAAATCATCTGCAAACGTAAGGCTGACAATAGACGGGTCTGTGTCGTTGCGTATGGCTTGGGTGGGATGAGGCCCACCGTGATCTGATGAATAATTGGATTCTGTTTCGGCAGTAGATTCATTCAAATCTTCATTGAAGATGACTTCTATCGTGTTGGCGGTTTTCACCAAAATTCTGTCTAATACAGGTGGATTGGTGTCGTAGGCAAATGATAAACTATTGGCGTGTATGGCGTTGCCTGCGCAGTCGGTTACTCCTGTGGCCGTTACGGTATAGATTACCCCATTGGCGAGGGCTGGCGTCACACCCACAGTAGTGGATAAGAAGCCTGGGCCTATCGGGCTAATGCCGTTTTCGGAGAGGCCGTTGTCGAACGAATAAGTGCCGTTGGTGAGTGAAGTTTCATCCATGGGCTCGTCGAACGTGAGCTTGAAGGTATTGGCATCTGTGGCGATAAAATCGATGAGGTTGGGTGCAGTGAGGTCTGGGCTGTTGTCATACACGGCATTTTGTGTGCCAGGCGTGCCGCCATCTACACTCGACGAAACGATCCAGTTGCTTTGGTAGCTACAGGCTAGCATAGGGTTGATTTGCTCTAGGGAGTAGCCCCCACTGGATTTGTCCGAATCCTGATACCAGCTGTCTGTGTAGGATACGCTATCTACTAAATTGCCTAAGTTGTCGGTAAGCTCAAGGGATTCCCCTGAGTTGCTGAGAGAGAGCCCACTCAGCCCCAATACATTTCCTGAAAAATCTCCTGCATTGGCGGAAGCGGTAAGTGTCACATATTCATAGGCGCCAAGCGTAAAGTCACCTAATGTTCGTCCATCGATTTCGAAGTTGCCTATGTTGATGGCTTGCCCAGTGGTGTTATACAGTTCTAAATATTCTGCATCTGGTAGGACCACGGTCGGGTTGGGGTCAGCCATGATTTCATTAATTACGATGGTTCTAAAAGGAGTTTGTAGAGGCACATTAAGCGTTCGCTCTTCATCGTCAATGGTTTCGTCTTGGGCTTCATTTTTTACTTGATCGATATGGAGTGTGTAGTTGTTGTTCACAAAACCATCTGCAAAAGTCAACAGCACTTCGTCTAAGTGGGTAGCGTCTCTTTGGGCAGATTGGGGATTGCCAAAGTCATAGTCGAGTGTGTAGTTGCTCAGCGTTTGGGCGGTGGTTTCGTCTACATTTTGATTGAATTTTAGACGAATGCCGTTAGTACCTTCTTTGGTGAGCGAGGAGATACCAAATCCTGCCGCTGCGGTAGAGATGGAGATGTCGTCGAAGTAGATTTTATCCTTTCTAGTATCGGTATACACACACCTTATGCCAGTATGTGAAGTAGCTGTATGGTCATTATCCGCTATAGCGCCTTCGAGTGTAAAGCTACTGCCTCCGCTTGTGTCTGAGTAAAGAGACCAGTTTGCAGAGGCATCTCTAGTAATCCGAACCCTAATCTGTACTGGATCTCCAGCCAATGCTGCCGAACCGTCTATGATGACTGATTTGGTGTTGCCTGTTTGTTTGTTTAAACTGATTTTATCACCCGTACTTCCTAAAGACACGTAGTATCCATTTAGCGAGCCAGATAAATCAGATTGGTCAGATACTAGATAGAAAAAAGCATGATTGGAAGTGGTAACATTAAATGCGAAGTCAACTAAAAACTCCCAAGTAGTCTCCCCTAGCTCCGTTTGTGATGTAGATAAGTAGGAGCTACCTGCGGCCGCAGCATCTAAGCGCAACTGAAAGCTTGAAGCATTGAAGTCTGCAATATCTCCTGTCCAAGCAGGATTAGCGGTAAAATCGCCATCCGTAAAATCATCAGAGACTTGGGCAGTAGCCACCTGAAACAGAAAGAGTGTGATGAGTGCAAACAAATATCTCATAGTAGTCAAATTTCAATGTCTAAAATACTGATTATTACCCAACCAGCGCTGCCTTCGAGCTGGTGTTTGGATTATCGTATTATTATTTCTTGAGAACCTTCTTTCTAAGACAGAGAAATGTGATGGGTTTTGTCCAATTATTTCCTTTATTCTCAATTTAGCTTTTCAGAAATTTGTTAGAAATTCATAATGCGAATTTTTATTGGTTAATAATTTAACATTAATATCAATTCATTAACAATAATTAAGAATTTTGGTATTTCAGCCTTCGAGATGTCCATGGAATTAATGTAATTTTGAAGCCTCATTAAAAGTACAAAAAGTGAAGTTAGCAGTAGTAGGAGCCACGGGCTTGGTAGGATCGGAAATCCTAGAAGTCCTCAAAGAAAGAAATTTTCAGTTTGACGAATTGTTGTTGGTAGCCTCTGCCCGATCTGCGGGTAAGGTGGTAGAATACCAAGGCAAGTCATATACCGTTATTGGTTTGGAGGATGCCGTAGCGGCTAAGCCAGACATCGCTATTTTCTCAGCAGGAGGAGGTACTTCACTAGAGTGGGCACCTAAGTTTGCTGAAGTAGGTACGATCGTAATCGACAACTCTTCAGCTTGGAGAATGGATCCTAGCAAAAAACTAATCGTACCAGAGATCAACGGATCTGCGATCATGATAGACGATAGAATTATCGCTAACCCTAACTGCTCTACTATCCAAATGGTATTGGTATTAGGTCCATTGCATGAGCGATATGGTATCAACCGTGTGATTGTGTCTACCTACCAGTCGGTGACGGGATCGGGCAAAGGCGCAGTAGATCAGATGATGGCTGAGCGAAACGGCGAGACTCCTACGATGGTGTATCCGCACAAAATTGACATGAATGTATTGCCTCACATCGATGTATTCCAAGACAATGGATATACCAAAGAGGAAATGAAAATGACCAATGAAACAGTGAAAATATTGGGTGACGAAAACGTGAAAGTATCTGCTACTTGCGTTCGTATCCCTACCATGGGCGGTCACTCAGAGGCAGTCAACATAGAATTTGACAATGCCTATGATTTGGACGAAGTCAAAGAAATACTGTCTAAAGTGCCAGGCTTAGTGATTCAGGATGATGTGGCTAATAATGTGTATCCTATGCCATTGACTGCACATAAAAAGGACGAAGTGTTTGTAGGCAGAATCAGAAAAGACGAGTCTAAAGAGAACGCATTGAACCTCTGGATCGTGGCGGACAACTTGAGAAAGGGTGCGGCTACCAATGCGGTACAAATCGCTCAGTATGTGACCGAACACAACTTGGTACTCTAAGGAAGAAACCTATTTTAGTTATTCGTGCGAAATGCCATTCGCACACAGATAAAGGCTGGCTCGAATGTTTTACATTTGAGCCAGTTTTTTTATGTCCCAATCACTCATAGATATCCTCCGCACGCCAGAGGCGCGCACTTTCATTCAGACACATCTGAGCGAAGATCCAGTGGCGCTGGTACTACAGGCGCGGCGATATCCAGATTTGCCCATTCGGGAAATAGCCGCTCAAATCCAATCCAGAAAAAAGGCCGAAAAGAAGTTGCCCGAGTGGTTTGCACAGGAGGGTATCCTGTTTCCTCACGGCGTATCGATGGAGCAGTGCTCGTCGGAAGACACCGCCAAGTACAAGGCTACTTTGGTGAGTGGCAAGACGGTGACGGATCTAACAGGCGGATTTGGCATAGACCTATATTACCTATCGCAGCATTTTGCCGAAGCACACTACATTGAGCGCTCCGAGGAGCTGGTTGCGCTGGTCAAGTACAATTATGAACAATTGGGGTGCGATCAGGTGTCGTTTTTCAACACCACGGCTGAGGACTATCTGGCCGCTGATCAGCAGCCCGCCGATTTGTATTTCATCGATCCGGCTCGTCGAGATGAGTCCAACCAAAAGGTGTTTGAGATCGGCGACTGCACACCAGATTTGCGTTTGATCATTCCCATTTTGCTCCAGCGAAAAGCTGAAATATTGATCAAAATGTCGCCGATGCTAGATATTCGTCAGGCATTGGATGCCCTGCCTCATGTCGAAGAAGTGCATGTGGTGTCGGTCAGGAATGAGTGTAAGGAATTGCTGTTTCGTATTGTGCCTAGTCATAGCGGTGAGGCCAAGCGCATCACGGTCAACTTCGCTACAGAAGGCCCAATGCAGTTCGTGTTTGACGCAAGCGACGAGCAAGAGCAGCCCACATTTAGTGAGCCACTGACTTACCTTTACGAACCCAACGCATCGATCATGAAAGCTGGCGGCTTCAATGCCGTCGCCAGGGCCTTTGGCGTAAGCAAGCTGCAGCGCAATTCGCATCTATATACCTCGACAGAGTTAGTGGAAGATTTCCCGGGTCGTGTATTTCGCATACAGGCGCAGACTGTGGTCAACAAGAAGAAACTAAAGCCCTTTTTGCCGCAAGGCAAAGCCAACATAGCGGCAAGAAACTACCCCATGTCCGTCAAAGAAATTCGAAACAAAACGGGTATCAAAGAAGGTGGTGAGGTGTATGTGTTTGCCACTACGTTGATGGACGGGCGTTTGGCGGCGTTGGTCTGTGGCAAGGTGTAGACTCTATAGCTTTTTTATTCCCGTATCTTTGGATCAATGAGGCTTCATCTTCATTGTAAACATTCGCTTTACTTTTCCTTCTTAGCATAATCACTACATCCAATCTTATCTCCCCATGTACAAATGCACCAATATCCATATTATGCGTCTGTCTACTAGCCTCTAGAAATTTATACGCTTGTTTGCTTGTGATAATGGATGGGTATGATTTTTTTTGGATAAAATATGAAATAATTAAGTTTATATGCCTTCTAATTCCTCTAGCCTGTGCTTTTTGTTTTGCATGTGAGGTGAGGGAACCAAGATTTTCTTTTTAATTGAAATAAGTACTTTGTAATCTTTTAAAATCAACTATGAAAAACCTATTACTCGCCATGAGTGCATGGCTCATGCTACATACTGCCCAGGCGCAGCTGGATCCTTCGGCTTTTGTTACCACCTGGCGAACCACCGGAGACAATGAGTCCTTTACCATACCCGCCCTCGAAGACACTAATAATGATGGGACCGTAGACGAAAATGATGTGGCCTTTAGTTATAGCGTAGACTGGGGCGATGGTAGTACAGATACTAATGTCTATACCGGGCCAGCTTCCCATACCTATAGCGTAGCAGGAGATTATCAAATCTCGATCACTGGAACTTTCCCAAGGATTAGGTGTAAGGCTGTTGGCGAACAAATTCAATCCATAGACCAATGGGGGGACATAAAATGGGAAAACATGTACCAAGCTTTTTTTTCATGTACCAACCTAATATATGCGGCCACCGATGCACCTGACTTGTCGAATGTTACTGACCTGGGGAGTATGTTTGGCTATTCTACTAAATTCAACGGTGATCTGAGTAACTGGGACGTGAGCGGTGTGACTGATATGTCAGGGATGTTTGCGGGCACTTCGTTCAACAGTGATTTGAACACTTGGGACGTGAGTAGTGTGACGGATATGGGTCATATGTTTGTTGACGCATCTTCATTCAAAAGTGATGTGAGTAGCTGGGATGTAAGTAGTGTGACTACTATGATTTATATGTTTTATAACGCTACTTCATTCAATGGTGATGTGAGTAGCTGGGATGTGAGTAGTGTGACTAAAATGGATTTTATGTTTTATAACGCTACTTCATTCAATAGTGATTTGAATAATTGGGATGTGAGTAAAGTGACTAGCATGGGTGAAATGTTTTCTAAGGCATCTTCATTCAATGGTGATTTGAGTAGTTGGGATTTGAGTGCTGTTAATAACCTATGGAAAATGTTTTATAATGCTAGTTTGTCTATGACTAACTATGATAAGCTGCTCGAAGGCTGGAGTACGCTAGACGAGGGGGAAACTAAGGTGCCTACCTATATCGATTTAGGCACAGTCAGTTCAACTTATTGTCAGGGAGAGGCTGCTAGGACACGATTGATCGATGAATATGGTTGGTCGATTGCTGGGGACGAGAAGGCTTGTCCACCTGCAGCAGATTTAGCTGCCCTGCCAGAGTTGGTGGCATGTGATGAAATGGCTGAGCTTACAGCCCCTACCGCCGATAATGGAACCATTACCGGTCAGACCACCACTACATTCCCGATCACCACTCTGGGAGAAAACACGATACAATGGGTGTTTACATCAGCCAAAGGAAAGGAGTCGGTACAGACACAGATCGTATGGATAGGAGACTATGTAGTCCCCGATACCCATGAACTGGCTGATGTGTCGGGAGTGTGTTCAGTCGCATCCTTGGTCCTGCCGACTGCTACCAGTGGGTGTGGTGGTGAGATTACAGGTGTTCACGATGCTACATTGCCCATCACCGAGACCACGACCGTGACATGGACTTATACCAGTGAGTCAGACGAAAGTGCCACACAAACTCAGAAAGTGGTGATTGCCCCTTGCGTGGGCAGTGTGACAAGTGTAGCGCCAGATCAGACCGCAAGCGCCATCTACCCCAATCCTGCGACAAACAGTTTTCAGTTGTCGGGGCTCCCAGCCGATGAGCTCACGCTCGTAGATATGAATGGCAAAGTCCTTAGTAGGTTTGAGTCGCCACAGACATCTTACTACATTGGCTCGCTCGAAGCAGGGATCTATACGGTGATGATCCGTTTTGGCCAGCAGGTACGCTATACCAAGCTACTCAAAAGATAACAGGAGCCTACTTCGCTACATAATAACAATAAAAACAAGGGGGCAGTTTCGACTGCTTTCTTGTTTTGTACCATGAGCCTTTATCCGCTAATGGACGGACGTTTGGCGGCGTTGGTCTGTGGCAAGGTGTAGACAGGCTTCCTTGGCGGAATAGAAAAGAGAAACCTTTTGATACTTGTGGTAAGGTCATTATTAATCCCTTGGTGAGTTTTTGAAAAGCATCTATATCTTTGGCGCATATGCCTCAGGAATATGCCATCATAGATATAGAAACCACTGGTAGGAGTGGTGCAGGACAGAAAGTTACAGAGATCGCCATCATCATTCACGATGGCAAAAAAGTAATTGACGAATATCAAACTTTGGTCAACCCTGAGACCTCCATCCCCTACTCCATCACGCAGCTTACGGGCATTCACGACGAGATGGTGATGCACTCACCCAAGTTTTTTGAAATTGCAAAAAAGGTGTATAAAATGACCGAAGGGCGCATTTTTGTTGCCCACAATGTGGCGTTCGATTATGGCGTGCTTCGAGGTGAGTTTGCTAGTCTGGGTGGAACATTTGAGCGAAAGCAGCTCTGTACCGTCAAGCTGGCCAGAAAGCTCCTGCCCGGCCATGGCTCCTATAGTCTGGGCAAGTTATGCACCGATCTAGGGATTTCTATCCATGGCCGCCATCGCGCTTTTGGAGATGCCGAAGCCACGGTGAAATTGCTGGAGATTATGTTTGGCAAAGCGGAGGATCTGGGCATGGAAGACCTGAGTTTAGAAAGTGTGGCCAACATACCTAAAATTCCACCGCAGCTCGACCGAGACACCTATCGCAGTCTGCCCCAAGCCACAGGTGTCTATTACATTTATGACGCTTCTCAAACCTTAGTGTATATAGGTAAGGCCAAAAATATCCGCCAACGTATGTTGTCGCATTTCAACGACAAAAGCCGAAAAGAAAAGAGCTTGTTTGAAGCCACAGCTGATATACGCTATGTACTGACAGGTAGCGAACTTATCGCACTATTGATGGAGTCTGATGAGATCAAAAAACACCAACCCAAATTTAACCGTGCTCTAAAGCAAACCAAAGCGACATATGGCTTGTACGCCTATGAAAACCAGAAGGGTGTACTCCAGCTTAGCGTGGCCAAACTTCAGGCGGGCAGTCTAGCGTTAAATACTTTTGTGGGACTGGCACGAGCCACCAAGTTTCTAGAGCAGGCCGTAGCGTCTTATCGGCTCTGTCCCAAATACTGTGGATTAGAAAAGACCCAAGACAGTTGCTTCGCTTCCAAAATCAAGAAGTGTAATGGCGTGTGTGCAGACAGAGAATCAGTGGTAGATTATAACGTCAGAGTAGAAGAACTGATCGACGATCTGATACTCAAAAGGGAAGATTTCTATATTGAAGAACCTGGCCGTACCGCCGACGAAATTGGTATTGTACAGATTAAACAAGGCGAGTACCAAGGTTATGGCTATGTGTCGAGCTCAGATCAAAATACGGGCTACGAAGGGTATGAAAATTGTATCGAAAAAAAGGATAATGACTCAGATGCTTCGAAGATTATATTGGGTTATTTAAAAAAACAAAGAGAACATAATGCGTCGAGATGACCCTGTAGAGGTTGAAATCAGCAACAATTAGCACTGAATAGTAGCCGTCTATCCATGCAGCTTTTAGGAGCTTATGCCTATTCTACCAATTTTAGAAACTGTGCTTGAAGCCTTTCATCTCCCCCCAGTTGTTCTATTACTGCTTGCTGTAGGTATTTAGGAATGGTTTGCTGCGTGGCTAGCTTTTGTGTAATGTCTTTGATCATCATGGCGAGGTCGTCGCTGTAGAGATCTTTGGCTTTTACGTCGGAGATGAAAGACTCCATATTGGCCGAAGGCATTACTTCTACAGGCTTTGATATTTTAGGACTGTTTTTTTGCTGGTCGTCTATACAGGTATCGAAGACTTCGAATATTTTTTTTAATTCCGTCTTTTTGAGTTCGCCAGATTCTATCTGATCACTCACAGCAGGACAGTCGGAGAAGTACTCACCCAATCGTTTTTTGGACACTAGGTTGCTAAATTTGAACTGCTCTCCTTGCCAGTTGACCAATAGCCTTAGCGAATAATTTGAACCACTGTTGCTATTGTCTACATAGAGATATTCAGAGAAGTATTTGCTTTTGAAAACGACCTTTACAAACTGATAGCGTTCGTCTATTTTCAATACTTCAAACTCTTCGTCTTTGGCTAAATGTACCAATCGTACTTGGTAGCATTTATAGCTATTTTTTTCTTTGCCTATTTTCGTTCGGACTTCATCCACCCTGTACTGTCCTCCATGATCTAAAAATATTTTGCCACGGATGGTGTCCATTTGGGCAGTCACGAGCCACTGATCTTGTCCATGGGCCAAAGTGAATATTAGGGATAGAGCAGCTGATAAGAAAATAGTACGCATAGCTTTTATTTGATATGTGGCTAAGTAAATGAAAATATCTGATTTTTTGCAAAGATCAGACCACCAACCTTGTCTTTTGGACAAATCGAAAGAATCTTATTTAGGAGAACAAAAGAGTCATCCGATTGGAGCAAATGGTCGTTGGTATTCTGATTGGGCTAATCATGAGGCTAAATCGTATATTTGTTTCGATGGGAAATATTGAATCCAAAATCAAAGAACTATTCAAAAACAGGCTCTTCTGTCATGTCTTTTTTTGGGTGAGTTATGTCCTTTTTCATGCGGTATTGTGGGGCAGCTACAAGAGCGAGTGGAGGCTGGCTTTTATCGACCAGATTATCTACCTGCCCGTCAAGATACTGATCACTTATTATACCATCTACATCCTATTGCCCAAATATGTGCTCAAAGGCAAGTGGCTCTCATTTGCCTTCTTGCTTATGGCCTCTGCACTTACGGGTGGGGTATTGTATCGTCTCATCATGTACTATGTGGAGTATCCGCTTTTTTATCCTCAGTACATGGGTGACCCTTTGTTGAAAATATTCAAGATATTCAAAGGAATTGTTCAGATCTATCCAGTTGTATTTTTAGCTACTACGATCAAAATCCTGAAGCACTGGTATGTGAACCAGCAAGACAAGCAAATCCTAGCACACGAGAAGTTGGAGGCTGAGTTGAAGTTTTTAAAAACACAGATACATCCACATTTTTTATTCAATACACTTAACAACCTTTATGCGCTTACGCTAAAAAAATCCGATAAGGCACCAGAGATGGTACTCAAATTGTCCGAACTGATCAACTATATGCTTTATGAGTGTAATGCTCCAAAAGTGCCTCTCGACAACGAATTGAATTTTATCAAAAACTATATAGAGATCGAACGTATGCGCCATGGAGACGATCTCGACATCCGTGCTATGATCACTGGAGAGACAGCAGGTGTGCATGTAGCACCGATGATTATTTTACCTTTTTTGGAAAATAGTTTTAAACATGGAGTAAACGAAGAACTGGACAAGTCGTGGGTTTACTTGGAGCTCTCATTGAATGAAAATACACTCAAACTCAGCATAGAAAACAGCAAAAGTGAAACACAGCGACTCAATGATAGAGAGCATGGTATCGGGCTTAAAAATGTGAAGCGTAGGCTGGATTTGCTTTATCGAAACGACTACCGACTCGAAATCATCGATGGCGCAAGAACCTTTACGGTACTGATGGAAATAAATTTTAGAAAAACGGCATGAAATGTATAATAATAGACGATGAGCCGCTGGCTATAGAAGTCATAGAATCGTATGTAGATCGTATCGAGTCACTAGAGCTGGTGGGCAAATTTAGAAATGCTATCAAGGCTTTTGATTATATCCAATCTGGCGAACCTGTCGACCTGATATTTTTGGATATTCAGATGCCAAAGTTGACGGGCATCGAGTTTTTAAAAACACTACATCAGCCACCTCAGGTGATTTTCACTACCGCTTATCGCGAATATGCACTGGAGGGTTTTGAGCTCGAAGTGCTAGATTATTTGCTCAAGCCTATTTCGTTTGATCGATTCATGAAGGCCGTGTCCAAAGCCTTACATCAGCAGCAATCGTTGACCAAAGAAGTGGGAGTGACCACGACTGTGGAAGGAGATGATTTCATCTTTTTCAAATGCGACAAGAAAATGATCAGGATCTGTCTCAAAGACATTCTCTATATAGAAAGTGTAAAGGACTATGTGAAGATCAAAACGGCAGAGAAAGAAATCGTTACGCACGAAAAAATCAGTGTGTTAGAAACCAAATTGCCTACCCCGTATTTCATTCGAGTTCACCGGTCGTTTATTGTAAATATTCCCAAAATAGAAAGTTATTCTGCTAGTGAGATTGAGCTCAACCAAGAGAGTATCCCTGTTGGGAGAAATTACAAACTCGACGTGATGGAACGCTTAGGTAAGATCGTGCTTTAGCTTTCTTGCAGATCAAATTCGAATAGGTCTACGAGGTGCTGTTTGAGTTTACCCTGTACTTCCTGCAAGTTTGGCTTTTCACCCAATTCAAATTCTAGAGAGGTTACGGCCTTGTCGTCGATTCCACATGGGATGATGTTTTGAAAATAATTCAAATCAGTGAGTACATTGAAGGCAAAACCGTGCATGGTTACCCATCGGCTGGATTTCACGCCAAGTGCACAAATTTTGCGTGCTTTTATGGGATTGTCGATGTCTATCCAGACACCAGTCAAGCCATCTATTCTGCCAGCTGCTATATTATAGTCGGCCAGCGTGAGAATGACGGCTTCCTCCAAAAAACGCAAGTATTTATGAATATCTGTAAAAAAGTTATCTAAGTCCAGAATTGGATAGCCCACGATTTGCCCTGGGCCATGATAGGTAATGTCCCCTCCTCGATTGATCTTGTAAAATGAAGCGTGTTTTTCTGCTAGTCCTTTGTCGTCTAGCAGCAGATTGGCTTGATCGCCAGATTTGCCCAGCGTGTACACATGAGGGTGCGAGCAAAAAATCAGGTAGTTAGGTGTCAGGGTTTGTTCGGCGGATTCCTTTTTTCGGTTTTCTATTTTGAGGGCTACGGTCTTGTCAAATAATTCCGTCTGATAGTCCCAGGCCTCTTGATAGTCGATCAAACCCAGATCGATAAATTTTGTTTGCTTGTTCAGTACTTGATTCATTACCCTTTTTAGCGTACTCGTTATTTCTTTTTGTGATCACCCCGTTTCAGCGACTTGATGAATTCGCCCCAAGCAAAAGGGTTTAGCAGAGGAATCGATGTGGTTTGAAACCTAGCATTGTAGGTCGTCATCTGTTGGGTCATATAAAATTGATAGTTGTTGGCTCCGCTCATTGGTAGATTCTTGTACATCTTATTTAGCATGGCCTGATCCATGCTTTGCTGCATGTTTTTGTACTGATATTGGTAAGGGACCTGCATAGCCAGGATGGCCTCTTTGAGCAGTTCCTCTGTAGGGAAAGGGTAAATTTCCAATTCAGGCAGGTAGGTGGTGTCGGCGAGCAGTTCGATGATTACGGTGTAGTTGTCGCTTTTTCCTTCAGGAATGATCAAATGCATTTTTTCATAACCGATCGCACTGATGATTAAGCTGTCATTTTCCAATACGGGCATTGAGAAGTATCCGTAGGGGTTGGAGGTGGTGCCTCTCCCTCCTTTGGGAGTAAATATGTGAACACCCGGTACGCCAGAGGTACTATCTTCACCCACCACAATTCCAGAAAACTGGATGATTCGCTTGTCCGTTTGTCCGAAAGAGACAAAAGCGTAAGACATAAATATGATACTGAAGAGGCCTGCTAAAATGTGCTTCACTAATTCTTTTTCTTTAATTAATGCTAATTTGCATTTGATAGTTTGCTAGTAGCAAAACTACACAATTATTCAGCAATCCTTTAGGGCTGGTTTGGTCTCCTATAATTTATAAACTAACAATACATGCAGCTAAAGCATTTTAACCTTCAATTTGGCTCTCAGATATTTAAGTCTTTTTCTGAAGAAGCTCGCGTGCGTATCATGTTTTTATTGTTTCATCAAAACGAACTGAGTATTTCAGATATCGAACATGTATTGGATTTTACACAGACCAAAACGTCGAGACATATTTCCTACCTCAAACATGCTGGTTTATTAAACTCACGAAAAAAAGATCAGTGGGTTTTTTATCAAATCAAGGAAGAAGTGATGGGAATGGTTTCACAAATTTTCAAATTTCTAAATAAAGACCAGCAACTACAGAAGGATCTCGAAACGCTCAAAGTACTCGAATCAAATAGAGAATTATCTATCAATAAAAAACCAATGCCCTATTGAAAACTTATAAACATCTGTTTTTTGATCTTGATCACACGCTTTGGGATTGGGATGCTAATGCTTCTGAAACCCTAATCGAGCTGTATCATCGGTATGACTTGGGCAAATACGGTGTGTTGAATGCTGATTTGTTTAGAGACGTATTTTTTCATGAAAATACAATTTTGTGGAAAGAGTTGGATGCTGGCAGGATAGACAAGTTTTACTTGCGTAACCACCGATTTAGGATCGTGATGGAGGCCGTCAATGCCAATATGAAAAGTATCAAGGAAGATCTGCTAGTGGATATCAATGCTAATTTTCTCAAGGAGTGTTCTCAAAAAAAGCGAGTGATAGAAGGTGCTTTTGAGGTGTTAGATTATTGTAAAGACAAATTTGATTTGCACATTATTACTAATGGATTCGAAGAAGTGCAATCCATCAAAATGGAATACTCAGGGTTGGATAAATATTTTGATAAAATTATCACTTCAGAAAAAGCGGGGCATAAAAAACCAAATGCAGGCATTTACCAATATGCCATCAAGCACACTGGTGCAGTGCTAGAGGATTCTTTGATGATTGGCGATAACCTGATGACCGACATCAAAGGCGCTAGAGACTATGGAATGGATCAGGTCTATTATAATCCTCTAGGTCAGGCATATTCAGATGATGTTACCCTTGAAATCACCGAATTGAGACAAATCATACCCTTTTTGGAAGGCTAGTGGGGAGTTAAAATTGGTTAAATGCAGACCGATACATACTCAAAACCGTAAATTTGAAACATGAATAAAATGGCTATTCGGGGGTTGATAGTGGCTATGGGGCTTTCGCTTCTAGGGTTGGTGGTCTTTCAGGTGTATTGGATTGGCAGTATCGTTAGTGCCAATGAGGAGGCTTTTAAGCGAAATGTGCAAGATGCTCTGACGACCGTGGCACAAAAGCTGGAAAAGAAGGAGGCTCTGATTGTGGCAGTGGATAATTTTCACACCAATTTTGCTTTTAAAAGCCCTTCTGAAAATGACTCTACGCAGTTTGAGTTGATCGAAAGCACGTTTGAGAAGAAGGTCATTCAAGTGCAGGATTATGCTAAGGACACGGCTCGTCGACCAGAGTGGCTGAGTTTTTACTTTGACTCTGAAAAAGGGAATGCCAAAAATATGGCAGTAAAGTTTACCGAAGAGTCTTCTGATGAGCATAATGTCAGCATTTTCATCAAAGAAGATGAAATGGATTCTATCATCACCAACAATTTAGAATATCAAAAGCGGTTGAAGCGAATTGCTAAAAAAAGCGAATATGTGCAATTGGCCATGCATGAGCTATTTGCCGGAGTGAAATCTCTCAAAAGCCGAATCAATGAAGAAGAAACAGATTCCCTACTAAAAGTCACTTTGCTAGACGAAGGGATCGATTTGGCGTATGATTTTGGGATATTTGATCCATTGGAAGAAAAGTTCACTATTCAACAGATCGTAGACAGCAAGTCGGCATTGCAATCCTCAGATCTCAGAGCGTCTTTGTTTCCCAACGACATTATGGGTGCTGCGGGCTATTTGGTGGTCAGATTTCCAGGTCAGCACACTTATCTGTTGGGCAAAATATGGTTCACCTTGCTGTCGTCTGTAGTATTTATTGTGATTATACTGGTATGTTTTTCTTATGCCATCCACACCATATTTCAACAAAAAAAATTGTCTGAGATCAAAAATGATTTCATCAACAACATGACCCACGAGTTTAAAACGCCTATTTCTACAGTATCATTGGCCTGCGAGGCCTTGCGCGATGAGCAAATCAGGAATACAGAGGGACTTAAAGAACGATATTTGAGCATTATCCATGATGAAAACAAGCGACTAGGCTTGCAAGTAGAAAAAGTGCTACAAATGGCTGTGATCGAGCGAAACGACTTCAAACTTAAATTGGAAGAAGTAAACGTGCATGAAATCATCGAAAAAGCGATAGCCAATATCATGATACAAGTAACTAATAAAGGGGGAGAACTCACCAAGGACCTCAAAGCGATTAATCAAACTCTAGTAGCGGATCAGATGCATTTGACTAACATTGTTTATAATCTATTGGACAATGCAAATAAATATTCGGCCGAGGAGCCGTCGATCAAGGTAACGACACTTGACTATGCTCATGGCATCATGATCAAAATAACAGATCATGGTATAGGGATGTCCAAGGACTTGGTCAGTAAAATATTCGATAAATTTTACCGAATTCCTACGGGCAACCTGCACGATGTCAAAGGCTTTGGCTTGGGGCTGGCTTATGTAAAAAGCATGGTGGAGGCTCACGGAGGGTCGATAGAAGTAAAAAGTGAATTGAAAAAAGGCAGCGAGTTTACGGTCTTTTTGCCGTATCACCTAAACGAACAATGAGATGAGCAAAATCAAAATACTTTTGGTAGAGGACGACCCTAATTTAGGACAGATTCTCAATGAATATTTACAACTCAAAGGCTACGAAACTGTTTTGTGTCAGGATGGAGAAGCTGGTTTTGCAGCTTTTCAGCAGGGCGGTTTTGATTTTTGTATTCTTGATGTGATGATGCCCAAGAAGGATGGTTTTTCCCTTGCTCGTGATATCCGAGCCATGGACAAGCAGACGCCTATGATATTTCTTACGGCCAAGTCCATGAAAGAAGACACCATCGAAGGCCTGAAAATAGGAGCCGACGATTACTTGACAAAGCCCTTCAGTATGGAAGAGCTACTTCTGAGGATACAGGCCATTTTGAAACGCACACACACGGGCGGAAACTCAAAAAGTACGACCACGGCTTACGAACTTGGATCCTTGGTGTTTAGGTATGACAAAAGCGTGCTAGAGCGACCTTCTGGCGATGTAAAGCTCACTTCTCGTGAAAACGAATTGCTCAAGTTATTCTGTGACCATATGAACGAAACTCTGGATCGTAGTGTGGCACTTATGGCAATTTGGAAAGACGATAGTTATTTCAATGCCAGAAGTATGGATGTGTACATTGCCAAGCTTAGAAAATACATAAAAGAAGAAGAAGGAATCCATATTTTGACTGTGCATGGGCAGGGTTTTAAGCTTGTGAAAATCGACTAAATTTCTTATCTTGGCTATCAGCCTAATCTCCATTTGGGCTTCGCTTGACTGATTCAATTCGATTGTCGTAGAATTAACAATTCTTTAAAACCTGCAAAGGGCAAAGTCATTCTACAATAGCTTTATTTGTTTACCCGAAAACCCAAAAATGTATGCAACTAGTACCTTCTATATCAATCAAAGATGGTAAAGTAACCAGACTGACCAGAGGCGATTATGCCACAGGTAAAATTTATAATGAAAGCCCAGTAGACTTGGCTCGTCAGTTTGAAGATCATGGAATCAAAAGACTACATGTGATTGATTTGGATGGTGCTAAAAAAGGTGCGCCAGTTAACTACCATATACTAGAAATGATGGCTGGCTATTCCAATATTTCTATCAACTTCTCTGGAGGAATCCATACAGATGGCGATGTGACTAAGTCTTTTGAGTTTGGAGCGGAAAGCATCACTTCTGCGACGATGGCGGTATATAAGCCCGATTTGTTTACTTCTTGGATGATGTCATATGGCAGAGAAAAGATAGCTCTAGGGGCAGATGCCTTGGATGGATTGTTGCGAGTAGGAGGTTGGCAGAAGGGTACTAAAGTGGACTTGATGGAACACATCGAATATTTTTATTCTCGAGGATTGAAATATTTGAAAACAACAGATATATCTAAGGAAGGGGCGATGGAAGGTCCCGCGTTGGAGCTTTACCAAGCTATAATAGAAAAATTCCCTAACCTATGCTTGTTTGCCAGTGGGGGCATGCGCAATATGGATGATATCCGAAAACTAGAAGAACTAGGTGTTTATGGGGTCATATTTGGTAAAGCCTTTTATGAAGGCAAAATCACACTAAAAGACATTGAGCAGTACACGGTAGGTGTCAGTTAAGGATTAAGAATCTTTGAATTTTGTTTTGTCATATACTGGTCGAGCTTTTTGTCTTGGTATGATCCAGTATATACCGTCGCTTTTTTCTATTCTTTCGCTCTTATCATAGGGAGAAGGATGCTCTAGATCTTTTTGGTTGTCTCTTGGCGAACTCGATTTTTTACCAAAGACCAGATTCATTCCAAATCTAAAATCAGCTGCATCTATTTGGGTTGCATCCCATACCTTGAGGAGTTTGTCTGATGCCATATAGATTTGGCAAGGGCCAAGGTTGACTGCGGCAGCTAGTCCGACATCGATGCCTTGCTGAGGTATTCTGGACACATTGACGGAAAAGTCCAACGCACGCCCTACTTTACGAGTGTAGGCAGCCGAATAGATCATTCTGAAATGGCCTTGTACCACATGTGCAGCTATCGTGCCTGTAAATCTGTCATATGGAGTCAATTGATACATCAAACTTGCATATGAGGAAGTGTTGAGTCCGGTAGTATAAGCCTCATAGAGAGTAGTATCTTGTATCCTGTATTTCAATGAATCTATGTAGGCATCTCCAAAATCACCAACGTCGGCTAAGTCTATACCTTCAAACCGGAAAGTAGTATCTGCCAAGTGATAATTTTCTGTATCTACTTTCCATCGGATAAATCCTAAATCGTTTACCGAGACAGCAGCAGATAATTCTTTGGTGATTTTCCAATGCACACCTAGATCGATGCCAGCTCCGAGGTTGCCATTACTGATCATGTGTGTGGTAAGGTCGTTACTGTCCATGATGTTGAACCCTGAAGTGTAGATCGCTGAATTTTTCAAGTTAAAGTTGGCTTGGTAGTTATCCTCTTCAAAGCCAATAGACCCGTCAAATTTGCTGTCGGTTACAGCACTCATCATGCCGTTGAGAAATTTCACTCTTACGCCGATATTTACACCTTTTCCAGGGAGACTTTTCCATATGCCAAAGCCATATTCTCTATAATACCTTACATCTAGAGCTGTTCCTTTTAGGTCTAATCGATCTCCAATTAGTGGGGTGTTACCTTTCCATGCGGTATTTACTAGATCGTCGCTGTAAAAGCCTCTAGCCCCTATTCTTTCACGAATGAAAACGGAAAATCCTTGTGTTGCTGATTTTTTCCAACCTACATAGAACGTAGATATTTCAGCTTCAGCACTTACGTAATTTCTTTTTTTAGAATTGTCTACAAATCGGTCAATATCCCATTTCCGTTCTCCATTTTCATTGGTGGTAATGGCGTCGTTGTAATTGGTGGGACTGTTAAAGTCTACCATCACACCAGATAGCACGGGTATACCTACAAAAGTTTTTCCTTCTGGGAAGAATGCCGGATTGAAGTTGTTGCCTTGATAGGTACTGTTGGTCAGGTGATATAACGAAATACCAGATTGAGCCAAGGTCGGTGTAAACCCAGTCAGCACAAGGAGTAGGACGCAGATGTATGTTGTTTTCAGCTTATAATTCATGTTTCACATTTGCTTGAGTGCCTACTTTGAGGGTCATCTCATAGTCTGAAAATAATTTGACATAGTTGTCGTCTGCCGCTTTGTAGCTGGTGATATGGGTGACGATATTTAATATGCTGGCATTTATCAATTCTTGATAACCATGCCCGCGATATAATTTTATAGTGTCCTTGTTAACGATTTTTTCCTCTATTCGCCCCGTGGACAAAAGCTCTGGGGATTTTATAAATGAGATATCTAGAAACTCAAACAATACGCTGGAGTCTGAGTCCAAAAATTGCATATCTATCGACCCTTCGAGAGGCAGTTCGTTGTGGGTAGTTAGTATGAGTCTGATGGTGTCTGCATCTTCAAAGTCGAAAGCTTCAATACCAGTCCCAAAGTTTCTTGACAACCCCTCTAGTTTCACATCGAGAGGGAGGTTGATCTCTGTGACTACTTCTACCTCGCTAGTTGAACTTACAAAGTTTCTGTCTTGATCATTTGCATTATTATAGTTTGATCCCGCTGTCAAATCGATATTGAAGCTGGTTGGAGATATTGCAAATAGCTCTCTTAGGTTAGAGTTGGTTTCATTGGTTCGAATGATGGAGCTGAGTGAAGTGCCTACCTGTGTAGTACTTGGCGCTCTTACCAGTTGTGGACTTGCCGTAATGTCTCCAGACAAGTTTACTGTAGTGCCTTTTGAATTGGTAGAGGAGATACCTCCCATGTTGAGACCCATCGGTACACCAAACCCATTGCTGATATAAAAGCTGACTTGTGGCGCGTTGAAGCTCAAGCTATTTTCCGAAAGGTCTTCGAAAAATCCCATGTCAACGGTCTGGTTTTCTATATTGATAGTTTTGTCACCAAACCAGCCATATATTTCTGAAAAATCAGCGTTGGTAATGGAAAGTGTGTAGTCTATAAAATCGGTACTACTTACGCCCTCTCCTGTTTTCACTTTCAGTGTGCTATCGAATACTCCACTAAAAAAATTGGTATTGCCTGTGCCAGGCACTTGAACAATGATGGTTTTGTGATTTGTCAGATCTTGAGTGGCTTGATTGGAGCTATTGCCAGGTACGGTGCCTGATAGTATCATGGGTGCTCCAGTGTCTAGGTTTACAATGTCAGTAAGTGTAAGCTCATACTCAAGCTCAGATTGGTATTGGTTGGTAATGTCTAGCGTTATAGTACCTGTAGAATACTTTACAGAATCCAGTTCTTCGTTGTTGGGGGAGGTGTATTCAAACGTTAGCGTTTGTGTCGGAATTACAATGTCCTGATTGCTCGGAGAGACAGGAATATCTGCTAAGTTCGGACTAATTATACCTGGGTTAGATACATCTTGTAGTACTATGACTTGTGCATAATCGTCGAAATAGGTCGTGTCCAGATAGGTGATTGCGAGCAGCTTGCTATTGTCTTCAGTGATCAATAGGTTAGGGTCGTCCAGTTTATCGATCAGGTCCTTAATGGTGTATGTGGTTTGACCAATGGGAATAGATGCGTCAGGTGTATATAGAGGCACTTCGATGTCGTCGAAATCTAATTCTCCCATATTACACATGGAAAATAAGAGTACTATCACCCCATAGCTTATGGTGTTTAGATAGTGGTTTTTTTGAGTCAAAATAGATTTGATAAGTTGCACAAAGTTTATTTTTTTCACACTTATTAGCGCATTCAATAGCAATATACTAATATTTCCATTCTCTAAAATGCTAAATACTAAACGGTTAAGATCAGGGATATTGCTTGTATATCAAAAATAGAGAGCAGATTTATAAGGTACGGATAGATTCTTCTACTTTTTTCCTCATCTCAACTTTGTATTGTGCTAATTTTTCGGCAACAATTTCGTCGTGACTTCCTATGATCTGCGCAGCAAGTATGCCTGCATTCTTAGCACCATCTAGGGCTACGGTAGCTACAGGCACACCACCTGGCATTTGCAAAATAGACAATACAGAATCCCATCCGTCTATTGAATTGCTAGACTTGACAGGTACGCCGATCACGGGTAGGGTGGTAATCGCCGCTACCATGCCTGGCAAGTGCGCAGCACCTCCTGCTCCTGCGATGATTACTTGTAGTCCACGCGATCTGGCATTTTCGGCATAGTCTACCATGCGGTGTGGGGTACGGTGAGCAGATACAATAGTGAGTTCATACGCTACGCCTAATTGATCGAGTACTTCTGCGGCCTGATTCATGATGTTCAGGTCGCTTTTGCTCCCCATGATTATTCCTACTGATGGCTTCATTATGCTTTGATTTTTATGGATTCTTTTACTGATCGAGCAATGGTTTTGAGGTCTTCTAAGTGATCTCCTACCAAGGTCACGTGTCCCATTTTCCTAAAGGGTTTGGTTAATTTTTTTCCATACAAATGTACGTGAAGTCCTTCAATCTGTAAGGCTTCTTCTAGCCCTTCGTATTGGGCCAAACCAGTGTAGCCTTCTTCGCCTAGCAGGTTGATCATCACAGAAGCTCCTTTGATGGCGGTGTCCCCTAGTGGCAAGTTGAGTATGGCTCGGATGTGCTGTTCAAACTGTGAAGTCACATTGGCTTCTATCGTCTGGTGACCGCTGTTGTGCGTACGTGGTGCACATTCGTTTACGATTACGTCGCCGTCTTTGGTAGTAAACATTTCTACCGCTAGCAAACCTACCATGTCGAGTGATGAGATAACTTTTTTGGCCAATTCTCTTGCTTTGATTCTAATGTCTTCACTAATGCTAGAGGGTGAAAATAAAAACTCCACCAAGTTGGCTTCTGGATGATATTCTAATTCTACCACGGGGTAGGTGTTCATTTCTCCATCCGCGTTTCGGGCTACGATCACGGAGATTTCCTTGTCGTAATCCACAAATTTTTCTATCAGCGCAGGTTTGTCAAATCCTTTTGAGATGTCAGCTTCTGTTCGGATCACCTGTACGCCACGGCCGTCGTATCCTTCGGTGCGAAGCTTGTGTACACCCGGAAGTAGGTCTGTGTGCTGATGCAGCTCCTCTAGCGACTGGGTCAGTACGAAAGGAGAAGTGGGAATGTCGTTGTCTAAATAGAATTGCTTTTGAATGCCCTTGTCCTTGATGATTTTGAGCGCACGAGGCTGAGGAAAAACTTTTTTACCTTGTTTTTCGAGTGCTTCTAACGCTTCTATGCTTACATTCTCTATCTCCACGGTGATGAGGTCACAAGTAGCACCAAAGGCCATGACTTGATCGTAGTCTTTGATGTCCCCATTTACAAATTCGGTTGCTAGATGCTTGCACGGGGCATTAGGATCTGGGTCCATCGATTTGATATCTAAATTCAAGTCTATGGCAGATTGGATCATCATACGGCCGAGCTGGCCACCACCTAATACGCCTATCTTTACATTGGGATCAAAACTCATCTGATATTCTGCTTGTGATGGGCGCAAAGCTAAACAGCACAAGGCAATCCTTGAAGTGTTTCCTATTTTTTGATAATACCCATCTTTTCCATCAGTTTGCTGGCATTGAAACTACCGCAGGGTGCCAGAGACAATTTGTAATCGAAAATAATCTCATCATCTACGATAGAGCTATTGAAACTCATGTTTTGGATATTGGGTTGATCTTTCGATAAAGCCGATAGCTGGATGTCGTGAGTAGAAATCAGTCCCCGACAATTTTCTTTGATCAATTGGTCTATCAGAGAGAGCGCACCTTTGTGGCGGTCTTCCGAATTGGTGCCTTTCAGAATTTCGTCGAGCATATAGAAGATAGGTTCGCCCTGTTGCAAAAGGTCGAGCAGCTGCTTGAGCCGCTTGAGTTCTGCATAAAATGAACTGACGTTTTCCTCTAAATTGTCTTGTGTGCGCATGCTGGTGAAAAGCTGAACGAGAGACAGCTCAAACTTTCGAGCACAAACGGGTGCGCCCATTTGTGCCAGCACGAGATTGATACCTATCGTGCGGAGAAAGGTGCTCTTGCCCGACATGTTGGAGCCTGTGACTAGCCCGAGTCTGCCTTTGCCCGACAGCGTGAAATCATTGCTTACACGCTGGGTAGACTTGATCAACGGATGTGCCATTTGCTCAGCGACTAGCACGTGATCCGTGTCCGATAACTTTGGGAAGGTAAAGGTAGGATTAGCGTAAGCGAACGAGGCCAAGTCAGACAAGGCGTCGATTTGATGCACCGCATCGAACCAGTTTTGCACATGATGGATGTTTTTCTTTTTCCATTGGACCGCTAGGAGTAGCCAGTTGACATCGAGCAAAAAAAGTACATTGAAAGGCAAATACAGGATATTGGCTCTGCTGAGCAAAAACATCAAAATCCTGCGAAGGCGCATGATAGCGGAAGAGGCAGACTGACCTTTGGTTTTTAGTTGGTCGTGTAGTCGAGTAAGTAGCGGAGACTCAAAAGATTTTTTTTCTATTTCTATAATCACGTGCTCATAGCCTTTCAGGAAGTCAGCAATATTTCCAAACTCATTGGTGAGGTCCATCAATGGCTTGAATAGGATAGACAACAAGGCGAGGTTGATCAGAATGGGGAGATAAATCCACTGATACGGCCAACCCAAGATATTGATACCCGCGAGAATAGTCAATGCAGCAGCAGGCATGATGAATCTCATGATATTCCAAAATGGCTTGTCGATTTGACTCAATTTGAGGTCTATCCACTGGATGAGTGAGACGACTACGTTGGCATATTTTTCATTTTTACGATCCCCATGATAGCCATAGGCCGTTAGGTTTTGCCTCCATTCCGTATCGGTGGAGAGTTCTTGTATGGCGGCATGTCGTTCTTCGATTTCGTTTTTGGTGGATCGGTGTAGCAGCCAGTTTTTGATTAATGCTCTTGTGCCAGACAGTTTGCTTCGCACCAATAATTGGAATAAGGAATTAGAACCAAAAAGATCGATATCTGGAGCATAGGCATGATTTGTACCCAAATAGTCGAGTCCATTGTCGAGGTCCGAAAAGGCTCCGTTGGCACGTTTTATTTCATTTTCATTAACTACAAGAAGTGCTTGGTGTTGGGTCAGTCCAAATTTGGCTTGGTTGTGCTTTCGGATGACCCAGCCAAAAACAGGAACAAACGCCACTACTGAAAGGAGCATGCTTTGGATTTCGCGTGTATTGGCGAAATAGATGAAAGCGACTAGAAAAACAAGAAACGAGCAGACCCTGATCCATGAAAGTGTCGTCGCTTTTTGTTCTAGCTTTTGTGATTCTGCATGTAAAGTTTCTACCCTTGTGGTGAAAAAAGAGGCGTTGGTTTCGGTCATTAATCTATTTCAATAATTGATACGCAATGAATGCGAAGATATAAGCTACTGCCGACATATATATCAATTGAAGAAGAGGCCATTTCCATGACTTGGTTTCTCTATAGACTACTGCCAGCGTACTCATGCACTGCATGGCAAACGCATAAAACAGCATCAGGGATACACCAAGTGCAATGGAGTACATCGGTTTTCCAGTATAGGGGTTGATTTCTGCACGTAATTTGTCTTTGATGGTAGATTCGTCTTCTACGTCTGAGCCCACACTATAGATGGTGGCGATCGTACCTACAAATACTTCTCGAGCAGCAAAAGATGTGATCAGTGCAATGCCAATTTTCCAATCGTATCCAAGAGGTCGGATGCAGGGTTCGATGGATTTGCCTAATACACCAGCATACGAGTTTTCTAGTTTGTATGCGCTCAGCAAAGCATCGAATTCTTGGGAGCCGATCCCAACGGTTGGATTTTGCTCTACGACTCGCTGTTCGGCGTGATCAAAAGCTTCTCCTGGTCCGTATGAAGCCAATACCCAAAGAATAATAGAAATGGCTAAAATGATTTTTCCAGCTTCGAATACAAAGGTTTTGCTTTTAGAGAATATGGTGATCCATACATTTTTCCACTTGGGCCATCTGTAGATGGGGAGTTCCATGATGAAATAGCTTTGCTCTTTCATCTTTAGTATTTTTTTCAATAATAGCGCGGAAAAAATAGCGCCTAGAAAACCAATCAAGTACAAAGCCATGAGTGCTAGCCCTTGTACACTCAAGATCCCAAACACATAATCATTAGGAATGACCAAGGCGATCAGAATAGCGTACACGGGCAGTCTGGCAGAACAACTCATAAACGGTGTCACGAAAATAGTGATGATCCGATCTTTCCAGCTTTCGATATTTCGGGCAGCCATGATAGCAGGGATGGCACAGGCCACACCAGAGATGAGCGGAACCACACTTTTGCCGTTGAGGCCAAATTTTCGCATAATTTTGTCCATCAGAAAGACCACACGAGCCATATAGCCGGACTCTTCGAGTATGGCTATAAAAGCAAATAGTAGGGCGATCTGAGGGATGAAAATAACGACCCCCCCTAGCCCAGGGATAATACCTTCGGCAATGAGATCCGTGAGTACACCAGCGGGTAAGTAGGTCTTGGCCCAACTGCTTAGTTTGGCAAAACCAAAATCGATGTAGTCCATAAAAGGTTCAGCCCAAGCAAAGATGGACTGAAAAAGCGCAAACAGGATCACAAAAAATATAAGGTAACCATAGATCTTATGCGTCAGTATTTTGTCGATCTTGTGATTGCGAGTGGCTGTAGATTCTAGATCCGTTTTGGTAACTATTCGAGTGAGTTTGTCACGAATGATTTTGTATCGCTCTACGGTTTCGGTAGTTTGAAACTGGCGATCGCAGAAGTTGTATTGTACCTTTTTGTCGGCGATAAATTTTTTCTCGTCGTTAGATAGAAAGCTCTTGCTGTAGGTTTGCTGAGCATATTGATACGCTACGTAGTCATTTTCTAAGGCAAACTTGTCCTTGATTACTGGTATGATCTCGGGGGAGAGCTCGTTGATGTCGTAGAAGAGCTCCGTGGAACCAGACAGATCTTCAAAGAGGGTCTTTTTGAGCTCTGGAATACCTTCTCCAGTTCGGCCATTGACCGTGAGCACCGTAGTGTTGAATTCTTCTTCTAAGGCACGTAGATCAATGTTTAGTCCACTGCGATTAGCCACGTCGAGCATGGATAGCACGAGGATGGTAGGTAAGCCCAAATCTTGTATCTCCGAGAATAGCAATAGATTTCTTTCGAGGTTGGAGGCATCGGCAATGACCACAATTTTGTCAGGAAAGTCATGGGCATTTTTATCACTCAATACATCAAATACTACTCGTTCATCCATCGAGCGGGGATATATACTATAGGTGCCAGGTAGGTCGATCACATTTGCGGCAGCGCCATTTTCACGGAAAGTGCCACTGATTTTGTCCATGGTTACGCCAGGGAAGTTACCTACCTTTTGGTTCATGCCTGTCAGTAGATTGAATATAGAAGTTTTGCCTGCATTAGGGTTGCCGACTAGCGCGACGTGAAGAGGGGCGTTGCTCATGGGGGCTTTAAGATAAAGTGATCGTGGCGGCTTCTTCGAGCCTTAATGATAAATCGTAACCTGACACACGGATACAGATTGGGTCTCCTAGTGGAGCAGCAAATCTCATTTCTACTTCGGTACCAGGCAGCACACCCATTTCTAATAATTTCAAAGAGATGTATTCGTTGGTGAAGTTGTTGACTATTCCTTTTTCCCCAGGTCTGAGCTGTGCCACTGATTGCATAAATCCCTTATTTAGAATTATTAAAAATAAGGAGCAAAAGTATGTGATTTGTCCTAAGGCTACAAGTCTAATTTTGATGAGAAAAGTCATTGGCTGAAAAAGCCAAATTGTTTTTAAAAATCAAACTAAATTGTCCTTTCAAATTTTAGTAGCTCATGGCCAAAACAAAAACCGCATTTTTCTGTCAAAACTGTGGCGCACAATCCCCCAAATGGGTAGGTAAGTGTGCTTCGTGCAACGAGTGGAATTCTTATGTAGAGGAGGTCGTTGCCCAACCTACAGGTAGCAATGCCAAAATCTGGACAGAAGCAGATAAAAATGCGAGGCCTAATCAAGCCGTATCGATACAGGATGTAAAAGCTGAAGCCAGCGAGCGGTTCATTACTACAGATGTGGAACTGAATCGAGTATTGGGAGGAGGCATCGTACCAGGTTCTTTGGTACTAATTGGCGGTGAACCAGGTATAGGCAAGTCCACTTTGTTTTTGCAGGTGGCATTAGGGCTACCCAATAAGAAAACACTTTATGTGTCTGGTGAGGAAAGTCCTCAACAGATAAAAATGCGAGCTGATCGAATGCAGGCAAAATCACCTAATTGCTTGCTGCTATCCGAAACTTCGCTCAATAATATTTTTCAGCAGATCAAGCAGATCAATCCAGATATTTTAATCATAGACTCTATTCAAACTTTGTTTTCCGCCAAAGTAGAGAGCTCGGCGGGTAGTGTGAGTCAGGTGAGAGAATGTACTGCTGAGTTGCTGCAATTTGCGAAGACCTCGAATGTGCCTGTCTTTTTGATTGGACATATTACCAAAGAGGGTACGATCGCGGGGCCTAAAGTACTGGAGCATATGGTGGATACTGTGCTGCAGTTTGAAGGAGATAGACATTTGAGTTATCGTATCTTACGTACGATCAAAAATCGGTTTGGCTCTACTTCCGAGCTGGGGATCTATGAGATGTCGGGCACAGGCATGCGCCAAGTGTCTAATCCGTCGGAGATCCTGATTGCGCACAAGGATAGCGAGCTCAGTGGGGTGACCATAGGTGCTTCTATCGAAGGCAATCGCCCCTTGCTCATAGAGACGCAGGCACTGGTGAGTGCGTCTGCTTACGGTACACCACAGCGGAGTACTACGGGCTACGATGCCAAACGACTCAATATGTTACTGGCAGTACTAGAGAAGCGTGGAGGGCTTCGTCTCGGCAATCAAGATGTGTTTTTGAATATTGCTGGTGGTCTCAAGATTGATGATCCTGCTTTGGATTTGAGTATTGTGGTGTCTATCGTGTCCTCTTATGAAGAGCGGGTGGTTAGTTCAGATATTTGTTTTGCAGGAGAGATTGGACTCGGCGGGGAAGTGAGGGCGGTCAATCGTATTGAAAATAGAATCTCTGAAGCAGAGAAGCTGGGTTTCAAGAAGATATTTGTGTCGAAAAACAATGCGAAAGCTGTAGCCGCAGCTAGCTTTCTGATCGAAGTAATATTAGTGCAAAATATTGCTGAGGTGTTTAAAAAATTAGCCCAATAGATAAAAAATATCCCGCACCGAGAGGTGCGGGAAAGCTCAGGATCGAAGCCACCTTTGTCGCTCCGAAGTTGTCACCATAGCGGTAATTCGTGTATGCTCTAGCTGATCAGTACCAGCAGCACCAATCCAATAAAGTAGAGCAGTAAATCTTTATATTCTCTAACCATAGCTGTGTTTTTTTAATAGGATTATAAAAACATTTAATTGTTATATATAACTCTATTTGTAATTAAATATTACTATTGGAATAATTAATTATACATTACAAAGCTTACGATTTTTTTAATTGCAAACCAGACCTCTTATCTGTTTTTTGCCCTAGACAGGTCAGGTTTTAGATGACTAAAAGCCACTTGTCGATGAATGGCAGCAAATGATAGATTGATTATTCGCGGAAAAAGGAGGCAAATTGGGGGATGGAGTTCTATTAGTGATTTGAAATGGGTTAGGCAATAAAAAAGTCTCATTATTTCGATGAGACTTTTGATTTTTTTGGTGGATTTTTGGTCGGTTAGTTTTCAGACTCTTCTTTCATTTGCCCTAGAATTTTGATCTCTGGGATCTCAACATAATTAAACTCATAGTTGAAGAAAGAGCTGAGGTCTTCTCCTGCTTCGAGCATATCCTCATCTCCAGACTCATAGTACCAGTTGATATGAATTTCCTTGCCTCTTTCTATTTTCAAGTCATTGAGTTTTTTGAAAAGGATATAGATGCATTTTGAACTACTCGTATTGAAGTATTCAAAGGCGGCATTTAGTGTGATAGCATCTTTATCTGTTTTACCGAAGTGGTCGATGGAGTCGTTGATATATCTGTAGAAAACTAGTGGGTTTTCCGGGCTCGATTTGCCTCTGATATCCAACAGCCCCTTCGCTGGATCGAAATAAATCGAAGGAGTCACTCTTGTTGCTCTGATAAAAAAACCTTTCATTTGTTGCAGTTTATGAGCTATGCGATTGTTTTTTAAAAGTCGCTTAGCTTATGGTTATTTTGAATGTTTTTGAGCTTTCACGCTTAATGCCTTGTTAGCAAGAACTTGCACAAGGTTGTGAATTAGCTGGTTGATTACAATATTTTCAACCTCAAAGATCAACTGTTTTTAAAAAAAATAGAATACAGGAATCTCTTAAAAACAAACTAAGCTAGTCGAAAGGTACATTACAGGCGAGAATTGGCAAAAATATAATGTGAAATGATGAAATATTTGTTCTTTATATCTCTTCATCGGAGGCCTACGGTTTAATTAATTACGAGCATAGGTAATTCTCTTATGATCAAAATGAGTAGTTATTGGGAGTCGTCGGCATCGTCAAAAAACCTATCTGTCTCATCATAATCATCCCCGAGATCCTTCGCAAATTTTTTGCCGTACTTTGTCACTTTAAATTCCGTACGACGGTTGACCTGATGCTCTTCTTCTGTTTTGGCCCCTTTGATAATAAGCTTGGTTTCTCCATATCCTTTAGCAACCATACGTCGGCCTTCTATACCTTTGGAGGCGATGTAGTTGACGGCACTCTGCGCCCTTCGTTGAGATAGGTTCATATTGTATTCGTGGCTAGAGCGTACATCGGTATGTGAGCTTAGCTCTATGTTGATGGTGGGGTTGTCTTTCATCAGTGTGACTAGTTTGTCGAGTTCGGCTGCTGCTGCTGGTTTGATATTGGCTTTATCCAAGTCGTAATAAATATTGTTGAGCACAATAGGCTTGTCTACTACGATCTGATCTAGTGGCAGGTCAATTTCAAACTCTACATCGGTCACCATCTCTTTGAGCTGGGCTTTGTCGGCTGATTTGCCAACGGTAGAAAAATCTATTCTTGTCGTGAAGTATTGCTCTTTTTCGGCAACTAAAAAATAGGTCTCTTCAGAGAATACGCGAAAACGGTACTTGCCATCCACCTGAGTGTACTTTTCATCTACGATGCCATCGTCTTCATCCAGTAGCACTACTTTGGTGTTGGACAGTGGGATGAGACCACCATTGTCGTCGTAGGTGAGTGTGGTGCCAGAGAGCCAGTAGTTTACTATTTTCAGATCTGGATCATCATTCACGAATGTGTAAATATCATCGTCACCTTTGCCTCCTTTTCGGTTAGACGTAAAAAAACCACGAGAAGGGTTAAATAAAAATAAACCGAAATCGTCTGCATTGGAATTAATAGGGATGCCTAAGTTTTCTAGTTTCACTTTTCCTCCTGCACGAGTGGCTTCAAATAGATCTAACCCACCGAACCCTGGCCATCCATCTGATGAAAAGTATAATCTGCCTGTTCCGCCTACATAGGGAAATACTTCATTGCCAGGTGTGTTGATCTGATCGCCCATGTTGCGCACATCTACCCAGCGACCTCGTCGATTGAGTGATGCGGTATAGATGTCTAGTCCCCCAAATCCCCCTTCTCGATTAGAGGAAAAATAGAGCGTAGTGCCATCTGGGCTTAGTGCTGGAGAAGAGTCCCAAGAGTCTTGTCCGTTTACACTCAAAGGGCGCGGTGTTTGCCATGCTCCGTTTCGATATCTGGTGAAATATAAATTGACATCGTCGGCACCAGAAGATTTGCCATTGTTGCCTTTGGCAAAAATTACTGTATTTCCATTTTTAGACATGGTAATGGAACCGAGATTTACACCTGGTTCATTTATTATTGGGCTTAGTTCTTCTAGTGTTGTGAGGTCTACATTTGCCCCACGTGTGTTCACTACGTAGATGTCTGTGAATGGAGTGCCAGTTCCTTTATAGATTTTTCCGCCTTCTCTATTTGAGGTGAAGTAGAGTTTTCCACCGTAATAAAATGGAGAGTATTCGGCAAATTGAGTGTTGATAGCTTCTAGGTTTTTAACTCTGAAGTAATTGACACGTGTCTCAATTTCGGGGAGCTGATTTAGGTTGTTGAGCTCTCGCTCTGCCATGGCTATCACTGCATCGTTTTGGGCAGTTTTCAGATAATCTTCCAGTACTTTATTGGCTCTTTCGGGGTCATCGTTTGACTTGAGTGCTCTGGCGTAATAGTAGTAAGCCATTTCGTCCTCGATACCTGCATCTATAGCCGCCAGATAGTAGGGCTCAGCTTCTTGCATGCGATTGGATTTGCGATACGCTTCTGCTAATTGAAAATTGGTTTCGGGATCTTCTGGCTTTAGGGCTTTTTCATATTGGTAGATGGCATCGCTATATTCTCCGGCTTCAAAGCTTTTATTTGCTTTTTTGGTAGCGCTACAGGAAGCTAGCGCCAGAATGATAAATAAGCAGAAAAGCTTATGGATACGGGTCATAGAATACATAGATAGTTTACCTAAAGATAAAACACATTCCTAATATACGTCCCTTACTGGAAATAGCGCTTGAGCCAGCTGTTTTTTGCTGCTATTTTCCACTCCTTGTTGAAAGCGCCAATATTATCTACCAAGTTATTGAACGTAAGTGTGTCCTCGTTGATTTTGCCATTTTCTACATAGGTTTTGATGCCATTTATCGGGATTTCAATGATTTCATTGTCGATAAGAAAACACACTTGGGTACGATCAAAGAAGCTGATGTCGAGTGATTGTTCTAGGCTCTTGACGAGCGCTACAGAGGCGTCGATAGAACATCCACTGGCTTGATTGAAAGATTCGTCCACACTGACGATCAAAAATTTGTCATGTACGACTTGAAAAGAGCTTTTGAGTGATTGTCCATGTGCCGCCCATTGCTCTAGGAAGGTCTTGCACTTTTGATCCAGAAAGAGCTGGTCTTTTGTAGAGAGCACCCTGTTGGCTTGGTAGATCCATACACGCGAAGTGTTGGCCATTTCTTCGAATGGAATGTACATAAGTTTATGCTTTTTATTGCCTAACGAAATTAGACGCCAAAAGTAATGGATTCTACAGATTAATTTTCGCTAGCCTCTACTGGTTCTGTAGCTTCTTCTACTGTCTCTGGCTGGGGAAACATAATAGATAGTACAATAGAGAAAGTAAGCGCAGCCATGATCACGATGAACGACCAGATGATTGGAATGTGAGCATGCTCAATGCCAATCAGCTGAAAAGCTTTCTGTATGATGCTCATTTCCATCAGCATTTTCACACCGATAAAAATCAATACGACGGACAATCCTTTTTGAAGCAAATAAAACTTGTCTAAGGTGTTGGCTAATAGGAAAAACATGGCTCTGAGTCCCATGACAGCAAAAATATTTGACGTGTAGATTACAAATTCATTTTGTGTAATGGCGAAAGCCGCAGGGATAGAGTCTACTGCAAAGATCAAATCCGTAGATTCGATTAATAAGATCACCAAAAATAGAGGTGTAAACCATAGTTTGCCATTTTCACGGAAAACAAATCTGCCACCTCGATCACTATTCGAAATTGGAAGTATTTTTTTAGCCCATCGAGTCAATAAATTTTTTTCTGGCTCGATTTCCATATCCTCATCTTCGTTGAAGATTTTGATACCCGAGTACACGAGGAAGATACCGAAAATGTAGAGGATCCAATGGAATTCGCCAATGAGCAAGGCACCCAAAAAGATGAATATGGCTCTAAATACGATAGCTCCCAGAATACCCCAGAACAAGATGTCGTGGTAGTATTCGTCTTTTACTTTGAAATACCTTAGGATCAGGAGAATGACAAAAATATTGTCAACGGATAAGGCTTTTTCGGTTACATAAGCAGAGAAGTACTCAAGGGCATCTTCTGGTCCACCACCAAAGAAGTAGATAAGTACTCCAAACACAGTTGATATAAAAATCCAGAAAATGGTCTGTATTAAAGCGTCTTTCTGAGTGATCTTAGCGGGGCCTTTGTGAACAAGGCCCAAATCAACGATAAGGAAGAGAATGATCACAATCCCAAATACGCTGAAAAGCAGCACTTCGTTAGTGCCCGAAAACAAATTGAGAATCATGGATATGTTTATCTTGGTGGTTTTTTAAAAAATTGTTAATTGATAGTATCAACTAACAAGCCGCAAAGGAAATGATTATCAGGCATATAATAAAATTTATATCTGATAAGTATCCTTAATGAACCAGTTGTAAATTAACTAAATGGTGATATGTGCCCTTTACGTTATCTATCAACTCATTATGAGCTCCTGATTCTTTGATGCAGCCACTTTCGATTACGTAAATTCTGTCCACTTCTTTGATGGTGGCGAGCCTGTGAGCTATGATTAGCGTGGTACGTCCTTTCATTAGCTCATTGAGAGCCAGCTGTACTTGTTGTTCAGATTCAGCATCCAGCGAGCTAGTAGCCTCGTCCAGAATCAAGATGGCTGGATCTTTCAATATCGTACGAGCGATGGCTATTCGCTGTCTCTGCCCGCCCGATAGTTTTACGCCTCGTTCTCCTACCAGTGTATCAAAGCCTTCAGGAAAAGACTGTATAAAGTCTAGTGCATGTGCTTTTTGGGCTGCTGCTTCTATCTCTTCTTGACTAGCGTCTAATTTGCCATAGGCAATGTTTTCACGAATGGTGCCGCCAAAAAGAATGACTTCTTGTGGTACGATCCCGATATTCTTTCTATAATCAGACAAGTCATAAGTAGAGATGTCTTGGCCGTCTACTTTTACGCTTCCGCTAAAACCATCGTAGAGACGCATGAGTAAATGAGCAATAGTAGACTTGCCAGCTCCACTTTTGCCTACCAAGGCTACTTTTTCACCTGCAGCGACTTGCATAGACAAGCCATGCAATACAGGCATGTCCATACGACTGGGGTATTGAAAATTTACTTGCTCGAAAGAGATATTACCACTTAGCCTAGGAGTGGTGTTATTTTCAGATTCTTCTGTTTCGGATGATTCTTCGTGGATTTCTAAGATTCGCTCAGAAGCGCCTATTGCTCGCTGTATCTGGCCAAACAAATCGCCGATTCCTGCAATAGATCCACCAATGAAAGCTGTGTAGAATGCGAATGAAATCAAATCACCAACGGACATTTCACCTTTTTGCAATAACAGGGCTCCGTACCACATGATAGCCACCATTCCGCCGAAGAGTGCAAAAATGATAAACGAGATAAAGCCAGCTCTATAAGTGGCTGCTTTTAGTGCTGTGGTTACTACTTGTTTGAGTGATTTTTGATACCTCAATTTTTCGAATAGCTCGTTGGTAAACGATTTGACAGCCAGAATAGATTGGAAGGTTTCCTCTACGATAGTGGACGAATGTGCGAGTTCGTCTTGCGACTGGCGAGAGAGCTTTCTGATTTTTTTGCCAAAAAGCATAGCTGAAATGATCAATACAGGAAAAGTAGCCAACATGAATATACTCAACGCAGGGGTGTTGATAAATATCATAGCGATACCTACAGCCAGTGTCACTACTTGTCGGATTACTTCTGCTAGTGTAGTAGAAAAAGTAGTTTGAAGTAGCGTGACATCAGAAGACATTCTGCTCATCAAATCTCCAGTGCGGTGCTTGTCGAAAAAAGAGATGGGTAGGTAAAGAATTTTTTTATATAACCCAAATCGTACATCAGCCATGGCGTTTTCGCTTACTTGAGCAAAAAGATAGACTCTGAAAAATGAGAAAATACCTTGTAGAAAAAGTATGCCGACTAGGCTTAACGCAATGCTATTGATGTCGTTGAGCATCCAAGTGCCTTCGCCAGAGGCCACATCGATTAGCTTGCCAGCGATCAGAGGAAAAGCCAACAATAAGAAACTACCTAATACCAAAAATACGAGCCCAATGATAAATTTGGTCTTGTAGGGGAGCAGATAGCGAAAAATGCCATAAAGTTTACCGAAGTTCTCTTTATTCAATGCTCGCTTATCTTCTGCTTTTATTTTTTCCTTGGCCATAGCAATTCTTAAAATGTGCGCAAATTTATCTTGCCAGACTCACACGTCCAACCTTTTGTGGAAAGAGCTCAACCTATATGACAACTATCAGCTTGGTCTACAGTTTTTATAGGGGTTCTATTATCTTAGTTAGATGAAAAGTATTTGTGTGTATTGTGGCTCTTCGCCTGGTCATGACGATCAGTACAAAGAGGCGGCCGTAGCATTGGGTCGTACATTCGCTGAAGAAAACATCAGGCTGGTGTATGGTGGTGCCAAGATCGGTATTATGGGAGCTGTTGCTAAAGCCTGTTTGGATCATGGTGGGGTAGTGACGGGCATCATTCCTGGCTTTTTGGATAAGGTGGAAATCACCAACACGGAAGTGACGGAGCTTATTCAAACCAATAATATGCATGAACGGAAAACGGCCATGGTGGAAAAATCTGATGGTTTTATAGCCATGCCGGGAGGCTTTGGTACGTTGGAGGAGCTGGCCGAAGTCATGACTTGGGCGCAGTTGGGTTTGGTCAAAAAACCAATTGGTATCCTCAATGTAAATGGTTTTTATGATCGATTGTTAGAGTTATTTAAGCACATGCACCAGGAGGGGTTTGTAAAATCGGCTAATTTAGAACTGTTTGTAGTGGATGATCACGTGGAAGGTTTGCTGACTAAAATGAAACGCTTTCAAGCTGATGATTCCTCTTTCGAGCAAAAACTTGGACTCACTTGATTTTGAGTTGAACTCATCAAGTAGTAAATTAGATTTAGCGCTATGAGAAAATTTACTAACCTATATGACCTACTGTGCGCGAATCCTTCTTACATTTTATCTGGCAATTTCAAAAATTCAACACCATTGAGCTGACTACTCACGACGGGCTGTCTGTGCAGATTTATGCCATAGGCCACTACAATACGAACGCAGGGCCAGATTTCTTAAACGCCAAACTATTGATCGACGACATTATGTGGTATGGACATATAGAGCTCCATATTAGGTCTTCGGATTGGAACAAGCATAAGCATCAACACGACGAGGCTTATAATAATGTGGTACTACATGTAGTCTGGGAGCACGATATCGAGGTGCAAAGTGTGAATGGTGCCAGCCTGCCAGTTTTAGAATTGCAAGACCGCATTCACCCAGAGTTGTTGAGAAAGTGCAATCAGTTGATCAAAAGCCCAGAGCAGATTCCATGTGCAGCACAGTTTGGACGAGTCAGGGATATTGACAAACTAAGCATGCTAGACCAAATGGGTGTACAACGCTTGAAGCAAAAATCAGAAGTGATTCTAAACCTTTTAGAAAAAAATAAAGGCAGCTGGGAAGAAACCACTTATCAGTTGCTCGCCAAGAATTTTGGTTTTAAAACCAACGACGAACCATTTTTGAAGTTGGCTCAATCACTTCATCACAAGACACTGATCAAGCACGCTGGGCAACCATTGCCAGTGGCTGCGTTGATCTTTGGCATGGCAGGTTTTCTGCATGGTGATTTGGATACTTACGGCCACGAACTAAACAAAGAATATGACTACTTGTCGAAAAAATATAAGCTACAGGGATTTGAATTGCTCCAAGCGGAGTGGAAATATCTGCGGCTGAGGCCTGGCAATTTCCCCACAGTGAGACTTGCTCAGTTTGCTGCTTTCATGACTCGAAATGTGAAGTGTTTTGACCAGTTTATTCATTACCAAAAAACAAAGGATCTTTTGACCCTTTTTGAAGTAGATGTAGATGATTATTGGCAGCAGCATTATGATTTTGGAAAAGCTAGTAATCGCAGCCAGAACGCCATGGGCAAATCCAGTATCGACCTGATCCTGATCAATACCGTAGCCCCACTACTCGCCTCCTACTCACAGTATACCGATGAGATTAGTTTTATGGACAAGGCGATTGATTTGCTGCAAACAGTGAAGGCCGAACGAAATCATATCCTTACGATGTGGGGGGAGCTGGGTTTTCAGGTCAAAGATGCTTTCGATTCTCAAGCCCTTATCGAATTGCGAAACGAGTTTTGTTTGAAAAAGAAGTGTCTATCCTGTAAAATTGGGGTCAACTTGATTAATAGTTAGCCCTTGGCCATAGCCCTTATTTATATTTTCAATAGTATTCTGCTCATTGGTTTCAGCTATTGGCACTTTTTGAGCTATGATCAAAGTCCAATTCGTAGTCATTTTTGGCCTGCGTGGTTGTTCAAAATTTGTAGTGGGCTATTCTTAGGAGGCTTGTTTTATGGGTACTATCAGAGTGGAGACACGATACATTTTTATGAGCAAGCTAGTCGCTTGGCTCAATTAGACCCTGTAGCATTTTTTGAGGCCATTACTCAAGGCACAGTTCCCAGCCAATCGGTTCGAGCAATATACTTTGTGAGAATAGTAGCCGTAGTCAAATGGCTGACGCATGCAGACTATTGGTTGCTTTCGGTTTATTTTTCGTTTGCTAGCTTTTGTGGTGCCACTTTACTTGTCGATCAGTTGGTACGGTGGCGAGCGGACCTGAAGATACCAGCGATTGTTGCGTTTTTATATTTTCCATCTATAGTTTTCTGGTCTTCTGGGTTGCTCAAAGAGAGTTTAGCTTTTGCCGCAGTATCTGTTTTGATCGGTTGTTTTCTGGCTTGGCAACAAACGAAGAAATTTTCTTTTGGGTCATTTTTATTGAGTGTGTTGGCGTTGGCCATTATCGTTTGGATCAAATACTATGTAGCTGCAGTACTTATTCCATTATTGATTTATCTGGTTTTGTATCATATTCCTTTCGGGAAAAAATGGATTGAATTCTCGTTGTGGCAAAGAACAGGAATCTTGACGTTAGCTTTGGTATTGCCTGTACTAGGATTTCTACAATGGCTAAGTCCTAACCTGAGTATGTCTAGACTTTGGCTTGTGATGCAGGAAAATCATGAGGCTTATATCCAGCTAGCTCCACATGGTGCCGTGTACACCTTATCTTGGTTTGATAATGGATGGGATCTCTTTGTCAATATGCCTTATTTATGGTTTTCGGGTTTGTTTCGCCCAGTGTTAGGCGAAGATTTTTCCTTCCCTGCGGTGTTGGCTAGTTTAGAAAATTTAGCCCTTCTTATCGGTGCGGTGTTGGCTTTGTTGATGGTCGCCAAAAAGAAGAAAATGCCGTGGACAGCAGAGAGGTTGGCAACAGTCATATATGTAACTGTACTGGCTATTTTTCTCTCCTACTCAGCACCCAATTTGGGTACCTTGGCCCGATTCAAAATCTACTATGCCCCATTTGTAGTTTTGTGGATAGTGTATCAATTACAATCCTTTAAGCTTTTCCGAAAGGATTAATTGGTCTTTTATCTACCTTTGCGCCATGGAAAATCCCGTAATCATATTTGGCACTGGCGGACTCGGTAGAGCCGCACTCGAAATCTTTGAATCTAATGGCAATGTCGTGTACGGTTTTCTCGACGACGACAAAAAATTGCACAATACTGACATTGATAATATTCCAGTATTGGGAAGTACGACAGATCAGGGTTTTTTGAAGTTGATAGGCCAAAAATGTGAAGCCTTTGTGGCTACAGACGACAGCAAAGAAAAGCAGTCGATTGCCAAAGTGCTGATCGAAAAGCGCAAGGTGATGCCTACCAATGCCATTCACCCTTCGGCATACATTGCCAAATCTGCGGTGCTAGGCCATGGCAACTTTATCAATGCCAACGTGACCCTGGGTGCAGGATCGGATATTTCCAACCACTGCATACTGCATAGCGGGTGCACCGTAGATCACGATGCCAAATTGGGTGACTTTGTGCAGGTAGGAGCAGGAGCCACGGTCAGTGCCCATGTGGAGCTGGGAGAAAATGCATTTGTTGGGGCAGGAGCTGTGATCATCACTGGGGTGAAAATAGGTAAAAATGCTCGAGTAGGAGCAGGCTCTGTAGTGATCGCCGATGTGGCCAAAGGAGAAACCGTATTTGGTAACCCCGCAGTGAAGATTGAGCAGTAAGAGGAATTTTCATGTAGTAAGAAAGGAGTTCTTTTTGTTCACCAATTCATAAGGTGTATGGGTAGCTTTCTTTAATGTCAGATTGAGATGGGCTGAAACTCAATATTCATTATCTTTTCAGGAAATAAATCTTCTCGCAAAGTATGTCCCAAATCTCCGAAACAGACCTGATTCTCAATTCAGACGGCAGCGTGTATCACTTGCACCTAAAGCCTGAAGACATCACCCAAACGATCCTGACCGTAGGCGATCCCGAGCGAGTGGAAAAGATTACGGCAAACTTTGACAGCGTTTCTTTCAAAAAGAAAAGTAGGGAATTTGTCACCCACAGAGGCGTGTGTCATGGCAAGGAATTGACCGTGATGAGTACTGGTATGGGCACCGATAATATTGAAATATTCATGAATGAGTTGGATGCGCTGGTCAATGTAGATCTCCGTACCCGTACCATCAAAGAAGAAAAAACCAGTCTCAATATCATCCGAATAGGCACGTCGGGTAGCTTGCAGGAAGATCTCCCTGTGGGGGCGCTATTGGCTTCTGATTATGCTGTGGGGCTAGACACACTTATGTGTTATTATGATTTGTCGCAGACGGCTCATGAGCAAGAGATCTCCTTCCATCTCCAAGAGGCAACAGGTTTGCCCTTTGCCCCGTATGCAGTAGCTGGGTCGAGCAAACTTCGAGAGCAATTGGCCTTTGATATGGTGATTGGAAATACTGCTACTTGCCCTGGGTTCTACGGGCCACAGGGGAGAAAACTGAGAGCGAAGAATGCCATGCCCGAATTTATGGAAGTACTTAATGCGTTCCGACAGGCAGATTTCAGACTCACTAATTTCGAAATGGAGACCGCTGGCTATTATGCCATGGGAAGGTTGTTGGGACATGAAGTACTCAGCCTGAATGCCATTCTTGCCAATCGTGTTACTCAGGAGTTTGCCGCCAATCCAGACCAAATAGTAGGTGATTTAATTCAAAAAGTGTTAGAAAGAATATGAATGAAGGATTGATCAGTTGGGATGATTTTGAAAAAATAGATCTGCGAGTAGGGACTATCCTTACCGCAGCGCCATACCCTGAGGCACGAAAACCTGCTTACAAACTGACGGTAGATTTGGGAGACGAAATAGGAGTGAAAAAATCCAGTGCTCAGATTACGGCGCACTATTCTTTAGACGAGCTGGTAGGGCAGCAGGTAATCTGTGTGGTCAACTTTCCTCCAAGACAAATTGGGAAATTTATGTCTGAGATATTAGTCACTGGCTTTGCCGATGAAAAAGGAGATATTGTACTCTCCACGGTAGAGCGCAAACTACCCAATGGCGCTAGACTTTGCTGATGGCCGACGGGTTGCAATATCGAACGCTTACACCAAAAGACTTGGTACAAATGCACCGCTCTTTTGTAGAAGCATTTTCGTCTTATCAGGTCAGTATGAAAATATCAAAAGAAGCGTTTGACGATCGAATGCTGAACAAACTCAATATTCGATTTGACCTATCACCGGGTATATTCTCAGGAGACAAATTGGTTGCTTTTATTTTTCAGTCAGTCAATGCATATGAGGGAGAACTAACGGCTTATAATGGTGGGACAGGAGTTATTCCTGGTTATACAGGTCAGGGACTTGCAGCCACAATGTATGAGTATATTTTTCCTAAGCTCAAAAAAGAAGGAATAGAGAAGTGTGTGCTCGAGGTGCTAAGAGACAATGCTTCTGCCATACGGTCTTATCAGAAAGCGGGCTTCGAGCAGGTCAAGCTTTTTCAGTGTTTGATGCTCAAAGATGGTGTACTCAAGACGACGGCTAATCAAAAAATAAGAGTACAGGAGGTGTCTGATTTTATGGTTGCCGAGTATGCAGCACTAGCCACAATCAAGGCTAGTTGGCTAGATGAGTTGTCCCAAATCAAATATCATTTATCGAAGGAAACTATATTGGAACATCGTGTCGAGGGTAGGCTATTGGGTTATCTTATTTTTCAGCCTGTCAACGGGCGAATCGCACATCTTGCAGTGAGGTCAGATCAGAGGGGTAAGGGGATAGCTACCGCACTAGTGACCCGCGCTCATATATTAAGCGAAAGTAAAACACTTTCTATACTGAATATAGAAATGAAGGAAGAGGGCGTGATTAATTTTTTCATGAAGCTAGGTTTTCAACGAGATCTTCAGCAATTTGAAATGCAAAAAACACTGATAGATGTCTAGTTATGAAGAGAAAATAACGAATGAGTTAGCGGAGTGGCAAATCGCGATGCAGCGAACACCATCCGTCTCGAATGCAACTATTCAAAAATTTCAAACACGTATCAATAGGCTTTGGCCCAATCGTTTGCGTAGGTTGATTACGCAAGTGGTTAAGCAGATGACTAGAGCGGTACTTTTTGGTGCAGAGTTTACCACCAAGCCCAACACAGAAACGCGCTCTCTGATGGATATAGAGGCGCACGTAAAAGAGAAGATCAATCGCTACACGTCTACCGCCACTGCCGAAGGAGCCATTACTGGTTTTGGTGGGTTTGTGAGTGGACTAGCCGATTTTCCGCTTTGGATGTCGATCAAAATGAAGATGTTGTTTGAAATTGCCGCATCATATGGTGTAGACACCAAAGATTATAAAGAGAGACTTTTTATACTTTATGTTTTTCAATTGGCTTTTTCAAGTCAAAAAAGGCGGAACGAGATTTACCTTGTCATTAGCAATTGGGAAATCCAAAAGGATAAGTTACCTTCAGACATAAATGCTTTCGACTGGCAGTTGTTTCAGCAGGAGTATCGGGATCATTTGGATCTGGCCAAACTGCTGCAACTGATACCTGGCGTAGGTGCAGTAGTCGGTGCTTATGTCAATCATAAGCTGACCAATCGTCTCGGAAAAATCGCGATGAACGCCTACCGACTGCGGCGTTTGAATCCTCGTTAGCCAGAGGATTATTGCCAGAAACCACCACCCAAACCTAGAAGAATAATTATATTAGAGAACACTACTTAACGAAGCAGCATGACACCCACACGCGTATTTGACTTTCTATATTATCAGCAGGAACAAGCCCCTTTGGATAGTGGGCTGAATTACAAAGAGCATGGCCAATGGAAAGGCTATAGCACCGCCGAAACGGTACGGATAGTGAACGAAATGAGCCTTGGCATGCTGGCGTTGGGTATTCAGCCTGGGGATAAAGTGGCGATTATTTCTCCCAATCGCCCAGAATGGAATTTTGTAGATTTTGCTTGTCAGCAAATAGGTGCGGTATCAGTGCCTATGTATCCAACTATTACGGTCGAAGACTATCAATACATTTTTGAGCATGCAGAGGTCAAAATGATTTTTGCGGCCAATGCTGAGCTGATGGAAAAAGTAAAGACGGCGACCGCTTCTTTGTCTATTTCCTATGTCTATTCTTTCGATCAAGTAGATGGCGTGGCACATTGGACGGCAGTCAAAGATCTAGATCCGCAAGGGGATTTGTCGGTAGTAAAACAACTGATGGATAAAGTACAGCCTGCAGATTTGCTTACGATTATTTACACCTCGGGCACCACAGGTCGACCCAAAGGGGTCATGTTGAGCCACCTCAATATTGTATCCAATACACTGGGCGTGTCTGATCGTACCATGGGGTGCATGGATCAAGGAAATGACCGAACGCTTAGTTTTCTGCCGATGTGCCATATCTATGAGCGCACGGCTATTTATGTGTACTTCTACAACAGCTTGTCGATTTATTATGCGGAGAGCATGGACAAGATAGGAGACAATATCAAAGAAGTAAGTCCACACATGTTTACCTGTGTGCCTCGCCTGCTTGAAAAAGTATATGACAAGATTGTTTCCAAAGGCTATGAGTTGTCATTCATTAAGCGAAAGCTGTTTTTCTGGGCCATCGATCTGGGATTGCAGTACGATCCAAATGGAAGCTTTAGTGGTTGGTATCATTTCAAACTAAAAATTGCCAGAAAGTTGATTTTTTCTAAATGGAAAGAAGCATTGGGGGGGCGGTTAAAACTGATTTCGTCGGGAGCTGCTGCTTTGCAACCTCGACTTGCTCGCATATTTTGGGCGGCAGAAATTCCAGTTTGCGAAGGTTATGGGCTCACCGAGACATCGCCTGTGGTAACGGCCACGGCGCCATTTCCTGACTACGTGCGGATCGGATCTGTGGGTAGGTTGATTGAAGGGGTGGAGGTGAAAATAGCCGATGATGGTGAGATCCTATGTAAGGGTGATAATATCATGATGGGCTACTACAAAGCTCCAGAACTGACCGCTGAAGTTATTCAGAATGGGTGGTTTCATACGGGTGATATTGGTGTAATCGAGAATGGGTTTTTGAAAATCACGGATCGGAAAAAGGAAATGTTTAAAACCTCGGGGGGTAAATACATTGCACCACAGATGATGGAAAACAAGTTTAAAGAAAGCCCTTACATAGAGCAAGTGATGGTGGTGGGAGAAGGTCAGAAATTCCCATCGGCTTTGATAGTTCCTAACTTCGAGGCTTTAAATGAATGGCAATTGAAGCAAAAACTGGAGATTAAAAGCCATAAAGAATTGATTGCACACCCAAAGGTGATTACACTTTATGAATCCGAAATAGCTAAATTCAATCAGGAGTTTGGAAACTGGGAGCAAATCAAAAAATTTGAGCTTGTGAGTCAGTCCTGGGGGATAGAAAGCGGAGAACTAACCCCTACTTTGAAGCTCAAACGCCGCATCATTAAAGAGAAATTTCAGGCCTTGATTGAACGCATCTATATGATGTCGAGCTAATCAGGTTTTTTTTAACTCCTAGCCGAAGTCTTACGTGCGTTTTTGGTGTAGATCACGAGGGCTGCACTGATGATGACAAGGTTTTTCATCATGTACTGACCGACCAGACTAAAGCCAAATGGCGGGTGAGTAAATACCTGCTCTGGAAATAGGAATAATGGTGAGAGCGTACCTCCCATATGAAGAAGCAATCCCCAAATCACATATTTGGATTTGATTCTTAGCAGCAGTGCAAGGCCTATGAGTAGCTCCCCGCTAGCGAGGAGCCACAATAGGATTTGTTTATCAAATAAGTGAAAAGTGAGCAAGTCAAGCGTATCGCCAGCCAATACTTCGGCAGGGCTGTAGTTTGGAAAAAATTTCAGCATGCCAAACCACATATAAATCAACCCGATGGAGGTTTCGAGCAGTACGAAACCGTATTTGTCCGCTAGGATTAAAAGCCCGTCATCTATTTTTTGAGATAGCTCCTTTACATTCATGTCATTAGATTTTAGATGAACTAGGTTCTTCCCCTACCAGTTTCAAATACTTCTGATAGATGTCGTTAGCTACATTTCTACCCAGCGTCAAACCTTCTACGTTGTCTGCTTGGATATGGTAGCCACCCATTACACGAGAGATACCTGCCATCTCAGCCGTTTGAGTAAAGGTAGGGAAGTGAATAGTTACGGTATCGCCAAGATTGTTGGGTTCAGTCATGCTGCCTGGTACCAAGTCCACAGAGGAACCAAATTGATCGTTGCCTTTGTATAGGCGGAGGACTTCGCCACAGCCACCGCTAATGGTGCTATGCCCAGATACGTAGCTGGGAAATGGAGGACAGAGGAAAGTCTCTGGTGAGTAAGGTCTCCACTGATCGCCTTTCATCTCTGTCATGCCCACTTCTGGTCCGCCCCAAGCCTTGATGACCTGATCTTGGTAGTAGTCGTGTACGAGTGCATAGGGTCGGGCATAGTCGTAGTGCATTTTCGAATCCCAGCAAGCGATGAAGGCATCCATGGCTACGGCCTCTACAAGGAAGTACATTTTTACATCTTCGTCGAGTGTGTGGTTGTCGCGCACAGATACTTGCTGAGCAAATAGCAACCAGTGACCGGCTTGCTGTACGGATTTTGGTCCATCTCGCATAAACTCCACCAAGGCTCGATTTTCGTCCGTGAGGTTGGCTTGGAGGTCGATTACTTCTTTTACTTCTGCAGCCAATTGATCAGAGCCTACCATTGGAGGAGGGCCTGGGCGATATTGGCTGGAAGAGTCTAGGAGTAGTGGTTTTACGAGTTGCCAATAAGGCGTTAGACAGCCAGGAGCAAATTTTCCACCATTGCCGTCAGCAAAGTATTTGGGTTGCCATCGGTTGATGTCTACATTTTTGTCTACGGTATTTACAGGAGCATAGGCGGTGTAGTCTTCGTATGGGGTACCCGACTCACCAGACAACTCACCATATTGGTTAGACCCATCATTTCGGCGATTTTCGATCACCGCCTTGGCAGCGAGATTGCCAATGCCCACGGGTGTGGTAGGATCTAGGGATTGGTCGTTGGGGTCTAGGCCCAATTTCAACATCAACTCCTTATACATCGTAGTGTCTGTATAATAATATTCAGACATGGCGCGGTAGGCGGCATAGCTGATGGCTATTTCTTTGTTGCGCGTGGTTTGCTCGTCTGTAGGGCGACGTTCTACGCCTGCAAGATATATTGGAGAGGCCTTTTCGTCGTATCGAGTCCAAGCATCAAAAATGGAGGTAAAAATCAATCCTAGAAACCTGCTGGTGATAGTGGGTCTGGGTTTGAATTTGTCAGTGTCGTTGGCGGTGGCTTTTAGTGCCATATGTCCCCATTGGTAAGCTACGTTTGCTTCACCTCTTGGAGGTTCGAGGTCTGTTTGCTTTTGGTTTGGTGTGCAAGCGGTAAGCAGAAGAGCCATCAGGGCTACACAGTGTATTAGTTTGTTCATATTACTTGTTTTATTAATCGTTCTCTTTTAGTGTGTTTCACTTTTAATCATTCCAATCTGGTACAAAATCCATGAGCATATCGTCACCATGCTTTTTGCCTATCCTATAAGTCAGAGTGATATTCACCAAATAATCGGCGAAGGCGGCATCTCCATTTTTGTATACTCCAGTAGTAGAGGAAATTTGCTTGTCTTGGTAGCTTTGTACTCTGTTTCTGGCCACCGCAAATGGTATGCTTGCATTGATGGCTATATTGTTTTTGCTATAGGCTATGCCAGGTTCTATAGATATGGCATAGCCTGGCCGCCGATATCCAGCGCTGCCACCTACTAGGTCTGTAGAAGGCACGCCTTCTACTCTTCCACCAGCATACATACTGAACCCGTGAAGGGAGGTATTGTAAAATGATCCCATGCGTATAGCAAATTGGTCAGGGCATGAAAACTCACTGGTCTTGGATCTGGTGAGTATGCCGTTAGTTTCTTTGGGATTGATTAGGTAAAAGAGGTTGGTGGATAAGACGAATTTTTCTGAGAGTACGTGATAGCCTTGCACGTCTAGCGTGATGCCTGTGCCACCGTCTCCAGGCTGGATCGATTGATCCACTACAGCATAATTTGTTTCATTTTTATTAACGCCCTGATTGTAAAAAGTGTCTTTGTAGTCGTAGTTGCCTGTTGGCAATTTAATGCCTACTCCGATGGCATAATTGAAGGATTTTCCTTTGGATGGGTCAATCAGCCAGTAGCCCATGCCTAGTCTCAAATCGGACAAGCCGCGAGCAGTTGTTTCGTGTCTTTCACCTAGTCCATTAGGCGGGTTGCCTCCATGCTCATACATAGAGGAACGGTTGTGATGAGTGAAGGGAAGGATGGCTGTAGCATACAGCCGGTTAGTAATGCCATACGTTAGGGATAGGTCTAGAAAGTAGCTCTTGTTGATGACTTCTGTTCCATTTTCGATGCGTTCGATTTCTTCATGATTTCCACGGAAGTGGCGAAAAGATTTGAAATATCGAAAGCTGGTACTGATAAACGCCTCTCCTTTGGATGTTCCGAAAGTATTAGATAGCCCTGCTGAGCATCCGCTAAACCCTCTTATGGCAACGCACCCCTGAGCTAAGGCTTCTGTAAAGCATAAGGCTAGTACAAAACTAGAAGGGATGAGAATTGATTTTTTCATTATAAGTTAAGTTCAAATAGGTAGTTGAAAAAAGGGTGTTGCTTAATTTCAAGATTAATGAATTCGGATAGATGCCAGATAGAGTAAAGGATGAAATGGCTATCTTGGTGGATGAAAGTATTGGATGAATGGATAAGACTATGCACTGCCTGATCGTAGATGACGACCCTTTGATTTGTGATTTATTAGAGCACTATTGTTCTAAAATTGACTTTGTGTCTAATGTCACTGTGACGAATAGTGGTTTTGAATCTGTGAATCTGATCAGTCAAAATCATTTTGATGTAATCTTGTTGGATTACAATCTACCTGATCTTACTGGTAAGGAGATTTTGCAATTGATTCGGCCAAATACAGCCGTGATCATGATTACAGCCAATAGAGATTTTGCGCCAGAGTCATACGATTACGATCAGATTGTGGACTTTTTAGTAAAGCCGATTGATTTTGCGCGATTTTTCAAAGGGATGCAAAAGGTGCAAAAAAAAGATGGTCAGCCCGTCTCAGTACAGGATCAGATTTTTGTAAAGGATGGCAACAAACTAGTGAAGGTGGATCTAAAAGAGGTGCGCTATGTCAAATCTGCAGCGAACTATGTAGAGCTGGTGTTTGCGGATAAAAAATTATTGACGCTGATGACACTTACACAGCTTGTCGAAAAACTACCTGAGTATTTTCAGCGTGTCCAGCGCTCATACATTGTGAATGTCAATCATATCGATAGCTTGGGTGGAGGCGATGTATATATCGGAGCAGAAGAGATTTCGATCAGCGACCTATACGAAAAAGAGTTACTCAACAAGATCAAGCTGCTCAAATAGTCGTAATTCATTTCTGAAGTAGCACAGATTGTAAAGCATGAGATTGTCGATGAGCGTCAATTTTTCTTTGCTTAGATCGCTCACACGATCAGGTAGTGTTGTGTGCAGCAAGTCTAGTTTTAGACTCCTGATGTGCGTGATCAATTTGTGCCGAATAGCTGTCCACTCGTCTTCGTTTTGACTGTTGAATGTCTTATGTATTCTCTCCAAGTAGGTTTCAAATTCAGAAATGAGTAAGCGCAAAAACTGTTTCACTTTGATAGAGTCATGATCATACTGGGCATAGTTAAGAGTGGTATTTGGTGTATCTGCTTGGTTTTTGCCAAGGGCAAGCATGACCAAATCTTCCAAATGCCCTACAGAAAAGGGTTTTTGTAAATAAAGTGAACTGACTACTTTCATTTGTTTAGGCTCGAAGGCCGATAGTACGATGAGTGGTAGTTTTTGTTTTTTCTGTAGATCTATAAGCTCTTTACTGGCCACATAACCATCCAACATTAAGTCGCTAATGATCAAGTCAAAGCGCTGATGGGCTAGCAGGTCTGAAGCAGTATTGAGTTGGTCTGTTTGTACTACGTCAATTTGAGACGAGGTAAGGAGTTGGTGTATCAGTAGGCAAGCGGGTTTATCATCTTCGATATGGAGTATCTTTTGGGTTTGCGGCCATTTGGGTAGCTTATTTTCTTTGGTATGTCCATGCAAATAAGGTAGCGGCTCGGTTTCCACAGCAGGGATGATGACCCGAAACGTGGAGCCAGCTCCTTTGCTAGAAGTGACCTCGAGTTTGCCATCGAAGAGCTCTATGAGCTGCTTTACAATTGAAAGTCCCAACCCAAAGCCATCTTGTATGGCTGGGTGGGTTGTCTGTTCTTGATAGAATCGGGTTCTGATTTTTTCTAGGTTTTCGGGCAATATCCCTGTGCCTGTATCTGTCACACAGACTGCTATGGAGTCATTGGCAATAAGGTGACTGGATAAAAGTACACGCCCATTTTTTGTGTATTTAATAGCATTTACTATCAAATTGGTAATGATCTGAGAAAATCGTAAGGCATCCGATTGGTGCCATTGATCTTGAAGTTTGGCGTCTAGGTCTAGCTCAAATTTCAGCCCCTTGGTCACGGCTTCGTACTGGTAGCTCGCATAGATATCTGACAAGAGTTGATAAAAGGAGACAGGGGCATATTTGAGACGGACTTGGCCTTCCAGTAGTTTTTGATGATCGAGCACGTCGTACATCAGCCCAGCTAGTGATTGAGCACTTCGGTGGATAGAATCTACTATCGGAGCTTGTTTTGGAGTGGGTTTGTTCTTTTTTAGTAATTGGGTCAGCCCCATAATGGCATTGAGTGGGGTACGGAGTTCATGACTCATATTTTGTAAAAACTCATCTTTTTCCCTTATGGCCTTTTGCTCTTTGCTCAATGAGTCTTTGAGATCTTCTACCTGTTGGTCAATTTTAGCTTTCATTTCAGAGAAAGTACGAGCGAGTACACCCAGTTCGTCTTTTCTGTCTTTAGAAAAATCCAATGCGGCAGATGAACCTTGTTTGTAATTGCCAATCGTTTGTGTTAGTCTGCCGATTCGCCTAGCAAATAGACGAATAAAAATAAGTGCAACACCCAGTGCTATTAGCGCAACGATTGGAATCACCCAGAAACTATACTTTCTGACGGCATGTACACTATTGAGGGCATTGGCTTCATCGAGGCTCGTTATTAAAAATATTTGATGGTCATTTTTAGAATAGCGCAGGGCCTTGATTTGTACAAGGTAATTGTGATGCTGGGCGTCGTTGAGATTTTCAAATCGTACTGAATCGGTGTAAAGAGCCGCCATGGGTTTGTTGAAGTCTAACCCAAACCTTTGATAAGTTCTGAGTTGCCTACTAAAGCACTTTGAATTGTTTGCGGCAAACAAGTACTGGCCTCCCTCATCTACGAGCATGAGAGATACACCCGTTGTCATCATGGTTCGTAGTTGTTGATAGAAGGCACTCAAATCTACATTGATCACCACCATGGCGATGGCTTTTTGATTGGCGTTGAATATCAGGCTGACGGCGCGGATGGTAGGTGTGTGTGTGGGAGTTACTACGCCGTATTCTTCGTTGAGACTGATGGGTGAAAAGTAGAATTCACCAAAATTCAGATTGAGTGCGTCTTTATAATAAGGACGATCACTTTTGTCTTGAAGGTCGTCTTGATCCGTAAGGGTGATTTTATCTTCGACTTTGTCTAATCTTAGAATTTCCTTTCCTGCATCAGAGAGGCTGATTAGTCTGATTTGAAAATAGTTAGGCTTATTCTTTAACGTAACAAAGAAAAGGTTTTCAATTTCTTGTCTGGCTTCAGGTGTAGACTCGTGAGCAAAAGTCTTCAGTTTTGAATTTTCCGAAAGGATCGAAATATCATTTTTGACTTCAGTCAATAAGGAAAAAAAGGATTGTTCGGCTAGTGTGGAGGTGTGTGAAATACGCTCTTGGCTAAATTTTGCTATGATCTGAGAGGCTCGTTGGTAGATAAGGATGCCCGAACTAAAGATAGCTAGCATTAGAAGTCCGATAAAAAATAGTCCGAACCGGGTAACAAGCGAATGCCAAATATTAACTACTCCCTTTGCCATAGATTAATTTATTGGGCTAAAGCTAGACAAAATTTGAATGCAAGATTTTATCTGCTTCAAATAGATTGGAGTAGTGACTGGACGACATGGAGGATGTTTTCTCTTGTCTCTACATCTTCTATTTCTCTTGCTTTATTTATTTTTCCCTTGATGCCAGGGATGATGAGCTTGGTCGAAGGTTGTAGGTCTGCATCGAGTGTGGTCATGATCAAGTCTAGGGCCTCGAAGGCTTTCTGTCCACTAGCAGAAGCCACGATGAGCGCGACGGGTTTATTGGAGAATAATGTAGTGGAAACATTCCATTCAATGGCATTTTTCAAACTACCAGGCAGGCTAAAGACATATTCAGGGCTACATATTATGATGCCATCGGCTGCTTGGATCTTGTCTCTAAAGGTTTGGACTATTGCTGGGAGACCGTCGTTGTCGAGGTCTGGATTGAAATGAGGCAGTTTGTCTATGCCATCAAATATTTCAAAGTCTACTGTGGCAGCCAGATGGGTTTTGATATAATTCAAAACTACTTCGTTGGATGAGGATCGGCGAGTACTTCCAGAGATGGCTAGTATTTTTTTCATGGATAGCTGTTTTCAAAGTGGTTGAGGTTGATTCAACGATTGACTTTGAGATTTATTGATACGCGACGATATACTTGTAGGTTTGGTAAGAAAGGTTTTTAATAAAAGGCATCTTCAAAATGGGTGATATGATATTTTGCATCAACAGCTATGATATCAAAGCGAATATTGCCTTGCCAGTTGTTGGTTATCATGTAATGCTCAGCACCTTCAATGATTGATCGTTGTTGATTGGGAGAGACAAAAGTTTCGGGATGGCCAAATTTGGTTGAGCTTCTGTATTTCACTTCTACAAAGACAAGTGTTTCTTTCTGTCTCATGATCAGGTCTATCTCAGATTTCTTATGGCGATAGTTTCGATCGGCCAATACGTAGCTTTTTCTCAGTAAATAATCGAGGGCAAGGTCTTCAGCCTTATGGCCTTGTGCTTTAGGTGTCTGGAATGGGGTCAAATCGGCAATACTTTCAGCTAATGTATCCAAATCACCTGACAATTCATCGAATTAGCCAAATAGCGCTAATTATGGCTTTATAATAAATCAAGGGGTTCGCTATGAATATTTCATTATTTAGCCTGAATCATTAGAAACCAAAGCAATGATTGTCGGAATGATTAAAAATTATCAATAATAAGTGCTGGTCTAAGTTGATTTTGCAAAAAATATAATTTGAGGGTCAAAAAATAACGAGATATGTAATAATTGATGCAAATCAGAAAATACTTGGATAAAAAAATACGTAGTTATACGTAAAAAAACTACTTTAGCATCTCAAGAGCATTAAAAACAACCCTGAATGACTTGAATTTGCAGCTAAACGAACCAAACGGGTTCATTTTTTAACCACTACCTATCCTAATCTGCAATATTCAATGATAAAAACTTGAAAATCCCACGGTGGGACTTTCCTGAGGAAAACAATTTAGAACTAAAAATTACATGCTATGATTAATCTGTTGATGAATGTAGTGCAAGATTCAGTTGCTGTCGCCGAGACAACAGCTGCTGTTGTCGCCGAGGTACCAGCCGAAGTGACTACTGCGGTTGCGGAAGCTGCTGCTGCTGGTGCTACTGCATTATTTACGGCCAACAACATTTGGATGATGTTGGCAACAGCTTTAGTGTTTATTATGCACTTAGGCTTTGCGGGAGTTGAGGCTGGCTTTGGCCAATCGAAAAACACCGTTAACATTTTATTTAAAAACACAATCACTCCTATTATCGGATTGGTGACTTACATGATCTGTGGATTCAACTTGATGTATCCAGGGGAATTTGGCATCATCGATGGTGTCTTTGGTTTTGCTGGTTTTGGTCTTGATGCAGGCGAGGGAGCCTCTATCGACTATGCTGGTGGAGGATACACTTACTGGACTGATTTCTTATTTCAAGGCATGTTTGCAGCGACTGCAGCTACTATCGTATCTGGAGCTATCGCTGAGCGTGTAAAGATTTCAACTTACATGCTGTTTACATTGATCTATGTGGGTATTGTGTACCCAATCTTAGGTAGCTGGAAATGGGGTGGCGGATTCTTAGACGCTGCTGGATTCTATGACTTTGCAGGTTCTACTTTGGTTCACTCTGTGGGTGGATGGGGAGCTTTGGCTGGTATCATCGTGATCGGGCCAAGACTTGGCAAATACGTAGATGGCAAAGTAATCGACAAGCCAGGTACTTCAGTGCCGTTGGCAGTGATCGGTGTATTCTTGCTATGGTTAGGCTGGTTCGGCTTCAACGGCGGATCTGTACTTTCTGCTGATCCAGATCTAGTATCATTTGTATTGGTGACTACATGTATGGCAGCTTGTGCTGGCGGTCTATTCGGATTCTTTACTGCTTATGTAGTATTCAAAAGATTGGATCTTGGTATGGTGCTCAACGGTATCCTTGCAGGACTGGTAGGTATCACGGCTGGTGCCGATGTGATCTCGGTCAACAACTCATTGATCGTAGGTGCTGTAGCTGGTGTCATCGTAGTACTATCTGCTATCACACTAGACAAATTCAAATTGGATGACGTAGTAGGTGCTGTTTCAGTTCACTTGAGCTGTGGTATCTGGGGTACACTCGCAGTAGGTATCTTCTCTATGAATCCTGAGCATACTTTCGGAACTCAACTATACGGTGTGGCTATGTACGCTTTGGGTGCATTCCCTATCGCATTCGCCATCTTCTATATACTGAAGGTAACTGTAGGAGTAAGAGTATCTGAACAACACGAAAAAGAAGGTCTTGATACTCACGAACATGGTATCAGAGGATATACAATCGTATACGACGATTAATAAAAAAAAATCCTGCTTCGCATGTCTGCCAACATCGCGAAGCAGGAAAATTACTCACAAATCTGAAAAATAAATTTATGAACCGTTACACAAATTTAATCATGAAGAAATTTTTATCACTTGTATTGGTGACATTTTTTACAGTCTCATACAACGCCTTCGCACAAGAAGAAGAATCAAGTAAGCCTGAGTTGTCTATTTCAGGTAGTGTAGATGCTTATTATAGAGCTAACTTGAATGCATCTAATAGTTTATTAACACCAGACGCTGATGGTGACTATAATACCTATATAGCTCCGACGTCATCATTTGCAAATAAACCTGGGTTTGCTTTAGGTATGGCCAATGTGATATTGGGACTAGAAGGTAAAAAGACGGGTTTTGTTGCTGATTTGGTTTTTGGCCCTAGAGGTACTGACGCCGTCTTCGGTTCGACTACCGCTTCTTCTAGCATCGTAAATCAATTGTATGCATACTGGAATGTGAGCGAAGCTGTGACTTTGACAATTGGTAATTTCAATACCTTCTTGGGGTATGAAGTGATCTCTCCTACAGGCAACTACAACTACTCTACTTCATACATGTTCTCTTACGGACCGTTCTCTCACTCTGGTTTGAAAGCTGATTTTTCTTTTGGAGATGTTACGGCCATGCTAGCCGTAATGAACCCAACTGACGCTACAGATTTCAACCCTTCAGGAGATTATGTATTGGGTGCGCAATTGGGTTATGGTGGAGCATATTTAAACTTCATCTATTCTGATGATTTTTATCAAGTGGATTTAACTGCAGGATGGGATTTGACTGATGCGCTCTATTTGGGTGTAAATGCTACAAAAGCTAAAGATAGTTTCTCTGGCGCAGCACTTTATTTGCAAAACTCATTCTCCGATTCTTTCTCTTTAGGACTCAGAGGTGAGTATTTCAAAGATGAAGCAGGGCTAGCAATTGCAGCAGATGAAAGCGTGATTGACTTGACATTATCTGCTAACTATTCAATTGGCAACTTGACATTGATTCCTGAATTCAGAATGGATATGTTGTCTTATGATGATGGATATATATTAAAAGGAGATCAAACTTATGATGCAAATGGAAACATCTCTGGTATTGCGAATGCAGAGTTAGGCAAAAGCCTATCATCATTTACATTGGCAGCAGTATATGCATTCTAAGAACATTTAAGACTAGCTTTTGCCGGGGTGCTCTCGAGGGCGCCTTGGCAAAACTTTTAAACACGAATGCTTAGTCATCTGGTCTTTTGACGCAAGGTGATTAAGAATAAAAGAAAACAGTAAAAGCTAAAATTTAATATAATGGCAAAAGCAAAGTTAGAATACATTTGGTTGGACGGTTATAAGCCAACACAAAGTTTAAGAAGCAAAACTAAGATCGTTGATAACTTCGACGGAAAACTAGAAAGTTGCCCTATGTGGTCTTTCGACGGTAGTTCTACCGAGCAAGCAGAAGGAGGTTCTTCGGACTGTTTGCTAAAACCTGTAGCGATCTTCGCTGATCCAGACAGAAAAAATGCATTCCTCGTGATGACTGAGGTTTTGAATGCCGATGGTACCGCACACGAAAGCAACGGCCGTGCAACTATCGACGATGATGACAATGATTTCTGGTTCGGATTTGAGCAAGAGTACTTCTTGATCGACAACGGAACAGGAAAACCACTAGGTTTCCCAGAAAATGGATACCCTGCGCCACAAGGACCATACTACTGTTCAGTAGGGGCTAAAAATGCATACGGAAGAGAAATTATTGAAGAACATTTGGACCTTTGCCTAGAGGCAGGTATAAATGTAGAAGGAATTAACGCAGAAGTTGCGGCTGGACAATGGGAATTCCAAGTGTTTGCCAAAGGCGCAGCAGAAGCTGGTGATCACGTATGGGTAGGCAGATATCTACTAGAAAGAACAGCTGAAAAATACGGTGTATCTATCGAATGGAGACCAAAGCCAATCAAGGGTGACTGGAATGGCTCAGGTATGCACGCCAACTTCTCAAATTCAATTTTGAGAACGTGTGGATCTCAGACTACTTACCAGACCATTTGCGAAGCATTTGCTCCTTTCGTAAAAGAGCATATAGATGTATATGGTGCTGAAAACGATCAACGTTTGACTGGTGCGCACGAGACTCAGTCTATCGACAAATTTAGCTATGGTGTATCTGACAGAGGAGCTTCTATCAGAATTCCAATTGCTACTGTAGAAAACGGCTGGAAAGGCTGGTTAGAAGACAGAAGACCTGCTTCTAATGGAGATCCTTATAAGATCGCTGCAAGAATTATCAAAACAGTAAAAACTGCTGTGGTAGAGCAAGTGCCTGCCTAAAGAAACTGTTTATTTCAAATTGACAAAAGGGAAACTCGATTCGGGTTTCCCTTTTTTAATGTTATAACATTGGTTTTGTGATCGACACGACATGCTTATGTGTCATACGTGCATATATGGCAATTTTCGGAATGCCTGTCTATGCTACTAGCAGTAAGGTTCCGAGCTTCTCATGATGGCCTGTAGGTTTAGATCATTTGATATTAAGTTGTGAAAGCGCGGAAAGAACAACTAAAATATCAGGAAAGTGGCCGAACAACTCAGGAGTATGATCATTAATATCACCACGAAATGTTTCATTATTTCTTGAATTAGTTACATATAAGACAAGCAATAGTGATACCACCCTCATATTTCCTTCCTTAGAATTTCCAAAGGACGTTTTCTCAGGACTGGTCTAATGTTGAATAGTCCAATTAAAATCGTCCCGAATGTAATGGAGATGAAAATCAAAAAAGTATGGTAGTAGCTGACGAGAAAATCGTTTTCGAACACAAATTTGGCCAACAGCCAACTGAAGCTATGAGCTAGTACCAGCCCCGCCAATGAAGCAATAGCTCCTAAGGCAAAATACTCTATACAAGTGATCCAGAAAATCTGATAAGACCGAGCACCGATGGTTCGGAGTAGTACGCTTTCTTGCACACGCTGAGTCTTGCTTAGAACTACAGATCCTGCCAGTACGATCAAGCCAGTGAGTACACTGAATCCTGCCATGAAATTGATGGCAAAGGAGACTTTGTTGAGGATGTCTTCGACTGTTTTGAGGATCAATTCCAAATCTATGATCGATACGTTGGGAAATAGGCGCACAACGGCTTGCTGAAATCGAGCAGATACATCGGAGGCATCTACCTTGGTCACCAGCACATGAAATTGCGGTGCATGCTCCAGCACACCAGTAGGGAATACGATTAGAAAATTGGTCTGAACTCGCCGCCAGTCCACTTTCCTAAAGCTACCGATGTAGGCTTTTATCAAGGCGCCTTGTACATTGAATAACAATTCATCACCTATTTTCCATTCACGTGATTGAGCAAATCCTTCTGAGACAGATACATATATGGTGTCTTCTGGCTGCTCTACTTTCGATTGGAGTTGACCTTCAGTAAGTGTTTCAGAGTCGATCAGTGTATCTCTGAAAGTAACTCGATACTCTCGGTTGAATACCCATGCTGGGAGGTTAGGGAGCGAATCTTTTTCTGCTAGTTTTTTATTGATGCCATTGATTTCCTTGAGGCGCATCGTAACAATAGGTACATCTTGGATCACAGGTAGGTCGTAGTCGGATGTGAGGGCTTTTAGCGCGTCCCTCTGGTCAGTCTGGATGTCGAACAGCACCATGTTGGGTCGTTCGTCTGCTCCAGTTAGTGTGATTTGCTCTACGAGGATATACCTCGAAAAGAGCAAGGTAGAAATCAGCACGGCACAGATCCCAATCGTCAAAAGGAGTATCGTACTTTGGTTGTTGGGGCGGTGTAGATTTGCGATTCCTTGTTTCACCAAAAATGAAGAAGCTCTAATCGAAAACTTTTTGGCCAAAGCCATCAGTCCCCTAGCGATGAGAGCAAGCAGGCCGAAAGTTACCCCAAGTCCTAGCACAAATAAAGCGGCTTGTTTCCATTCTCCAATCTGGAAATAGGCAAAACCAAACAGAAATAAGGTAACAAGTGAGAATACCACAATCGTAGATTGATCGACGGAGGAGTGGTCAGACTCGAAAGTGGCTCTGATCGATTGCAGAGGAGATATTTCCCCCAATCTGATTAATGGAATTAGGGCAAATAGCACAGCGATGATCAGGCCTAGGCATATCCCTTCTACGACTACTATCCAAAAAATCTTGGGTTCAAATGAAAATGGTAATATTTCCCCTAAAAGTCTGGGCAAGTAGTATTGTAGTCCCAGACCTAAGGCTGTACCTATCACAGATCCCATCAAGCCCATAAATAACACTTGATAGAGGTAGATATAAAAAGCCTGTTTGCTTTTCACTCCTAGGCAACGAAGTATCGCTACGGATTTGTTTTTTTCCTTGAGATAGATGTGAACAGCCCCAGCCACCCCAATACTTCCTAATAGCAAGGCAATGAATGCGGCAAGATTCAAGAAAATAGATAGGTTGGCGAAAGCCTCACTGGTGTCTTTTTTACGTTCTTCTACGGTTTCGTATTTCAGATCCAGTGCTTTGAGACGTGCTTCGTATTGAGTAATTACTTCGTCGGCAGTGGCCTCTGTCGGGTATTTGTAAAATACGGAGTGTGTCGCTCTGCTGCCTTTGGTGATAAGCCCAGACTGGTAGGCATTATGTTGGGTAATATATACAACAGGAGCAACGGCTGTGGATATACCGCTTTGGCCAGGTACATTTTTTAGTTTGCCGCGAATTTCGAGTGTCAGTTTACCGATACGAATTTCATCGCCTATTTCTACATTAAACTGTAGCATGAGTTTTTCATCTACAAGTGCATAGTCGCCGTTGGTGAGGTCGCCAGCGGCCCAGTGCGGCTCGGTTTCTATTTTTCCGTAATAAGGGAATAAACCCCGAATGCCACGTACTTGTACGAGACGTGTGCCGTCTGTCCGAGGAAAATAGACCATGGAGCCAAAGCGAGTTTGTCCTGACTTTTCTTCTCCAAGAGAGTCTATCAGTGCTGCTTGCTCTGTAGTGAAAGGCTGCTTACTATATACTTCCAAATCTGCACCCAACAATGCTTTGGCTTGTAGCTGTATTTCTTCGTCTAGGTTTCTTTTAAATGAGTTGATGGCTACCAGTGCAGCAATGCCGATAGCTATCGAAATGGTAAACAACAGAAGTTTTGAGCGACTTCTCCTGCTGTCTCGCCAAGCCATTTTGAGTAGCCAGCTTTTCGAATACTTTTTAGTGGGAACGGAGATTTGACTATCCATATCAGCTGGCGATCGAAGTCTTGAGCGTAGCGTCAGTCATCATTTTTCCGCCTTTGAGGCGAATGACTTGATCTGTTTTTTTTGCTAAAGCGGAGTCGTGAGTGACTAGTACCAGAGCCGTGCCTTTTTCTCTATTTAGTGTAAACAATAGGTCTTCTATTTTTTGTCCAGTCTCTTCGTCTAAGTTGCCAGTAGGTTCGTCGGCAAATAGGATTTTGGGTGTGTTAGAAAATGCTCTTGCGATGGCTACACGTTGCTGTTCCCCGCCAGATAGTTGACTAGGATAGTGCTCTGCCCGATTAGCCAGCCCTACTTTGGCGAGCAAATCCTTGGCTACGGTTTTGGCTTTTTTATCTCCTCTGAGTTCTAGCGGTACCATCACGTTTTCTAGTGCCGAAAGGGTAGGTATCAATTGGAAATTTTGGAAGATAAACCCGATCTGTTCGTTTCTCACCTGTGCACGATCATCTTCGCTAAGATTATTTAGTTTGATTTGGTTGATTTCGACAGACCCACTGTCCGATTGATCTAGCCCAGCGACTAAGCCTAAAAGGGTCGTTTTGCCACTGCCAGATGGTCCTACGATGGAGAGAGACTGACCTGCCTGAAGTTCGAAGCTAATGTCGTAGAGTACTTGCAGCGATTTGCCGCCACTTTGATAGGATTTGGAAAGGTTTTCTACCTTTAGAATTGTTGACATGAAATCTGTTGTTTCCGATTTTTACGAAAACTAATGCCAGAAGTTTATGAATGCAAGCATGTTCACCTTTTCCAAAGTTCTCATCTTCAGAAAAAATTAATTAAAATTCATGTCACGGTTCAGCTCATAAGATTCTTCGAGCCACTGCACAAATTTGTTGTTTTCGTCTACCAAGATGGTTTGTGGTTTGATCTCTTGATCCGTGAGCTCGTAACCCATGATAATGATTTCTTCACCTTCTTTGATGAGATGCGCAGCCGCCCCATTCATACAGATGGCTCCTGAGCCGCGAGGTCCTTCGATTACATAAGTTTCCAAACGAGAGCCAGAGGTGTTGCTTACAATTTGCACTTTCTCCCCTTTTCTCAATCCCACCAGATCAATTAGGTCTTTGTCAATAGTGATACTACCCACATAGTTGAGATTCGCTTCGGTGACTACCGCTTTGTGAATC